>CAMBZU010000034.1 GCA_945872355.1 Chitinophaga pinensis | reverse complement strand
TATAACCAGGATAAACTTCCCACCTTAATTAAGGTGGTTGATGACCATGGAGAAGAAGAAGAAAGTGAAGTTTTTGAGTATGAAGGGAAAAATTTAATTCATTATGTAAAGCAAAATGCGTTGATAGGAAAAGATACGGAGCTTTGGTTAAAATACGATGAAAAAAACAGATTGATTGAAGAAAAAAAATGGACTCATAATGATTTAAAAACCTTTACCTCTCATTATAATTACACAAAGAATGAACAGGAACCGGATGTTAAAATCATGAATGAGAAGGGCGCTGTTGTTGAAGCGCATATCAAACAATGTAATGATAAAAACCAAGTTGTGATGCATGAAATTCAGTATGTAAATAACGGTTTAAAAACATTAATTACAACTTATGAATATAATGAATTCGATAAAGTTGTAGCACTTGAAGCTATCAATCAAAACAAAGTAACTGAGCGCAGTTTAATTACAAGTTATGATGAAAAAGGACTGCTTACTTCAGAGTTAAAATCAGAATACGAAGTTGCAATTGGCAGCATAAACACATTTACATTAAACTATCAATACACTTTTCACTAATAATAGTATGCGTATTAAAATTAAATTTGCTTTCCTAGTTATTTTACTTTCCTTTCAATTTGTTTTTGCACAAAGAGGGAAAGATGGGCCACTCATAGTGACTAACAATCGAATTGTGAATGAGTATGCTGTGTTAACTGCCGATGCAAATGTTGGAGGCAATATCCTTACTGTTGATAATAACAGTTTAAATGCCAATGCAAGATTCAGTGCAGCTTTAAGCCAAGGCGATTTGATTATGATTATTCAAATGCAAGGTGCCAATATTTTTGCAAATAGCTTTGTTGACGGCAACGGTGTCACATTTGGTTTACCAAAGGACAGCTCTTGGGGCGGTATTTTAAATTATAACAACTGCGGGAATTATGAAATAGCGGAAGTTTCCGGCGTTGGTGGCGCAAACATCATTACTTTGAGCTGTGTTCTTCAAAACAATTACACAGCAGCAGGCAAAGTACAAGTAGTAAGAATGCCGCGTTTTACTAGTTTAACAGTAAACAATGCTGCATCAATTACTTGTGATGCTTGGAATGGTGCCAAAGGTGGTATAGTGGCAATTGAAGTAGACGCTGCAACAATAATAAATGGTACTGTAACTGCCACTGGCAAAGGCTTTAGAGGCGGTGTAATTGATAGTCAAGCTAGCTTTGGCAGTAATGATGTGGCAAGTACATCTTCTACCTTTGGTGGCGAAAAAGGTGAAGGCATTGCGGGATTTCAAAATGATTACAATATTGCTGGCGGAAGGTTTTGTAAAGGCGCTCCTGCCAATGGTGGTGGCGGCGGAAACATGCATAATGCAGGCGGTGGTGGAGGTGCCAATGGAGGTAATCCATTAAATTGGATTGCTGTTGGAAATCCATCTTTAGCTACTGCAAACTGGGCCAATGCTTGGAATTTAGAGTGGCCGGGCCTTGCTTCTGCAACGTCCTCTGGTGGCGGCAAAGGTGGTTACACAGCATCAGCAAACAATCAAAATGCATTAAACATTGGTCCAAATGTAGGTTCTTGGGGTGGCGATAGCAGAAATAAACAAGGTGGTTATGGTGGAAGACCGTTAAGCTACACTGCAAATAAAATATTTTTTGGAGGTGGAGGTGGCGCTGGAGATGGAAATGATGGATATACAGGGGCTGGAGGAGCCGCAGGTGGCGTGGTTTTTTTAAAATGTTATGGTGCTATTTCTGGCGCAGGAACAATAGTTAGTAATGGCAACAATGGTGTAAATGCCTTTGGAACCGCACCTTTTAATGGAATTGCAGGGAAAGATGGCGCAGGGGGTGGTGGTGCTGGAGGAACAATCTTTATAGAAACAACTTCAAATATTGGAGGCCCAACACTCACCGCAAATGGGGGTGAAGGGGGCGATCAAATACTTACAAGAGGTAATGCATTTATTACAATTGTTGAAGCGCAGGGGCCAGGTGGCGGTGGAAGTGGTGGTTACATCAATACTACAGTAGCAGCCACTGCAACAGTGAATGGTGGTATTCATGGCGTAACTGATTCTCCAAGCTTGAGTGAATTTACTCCTAATGGCGCAACTTCTGGCGGTGTTGGTACAATAATAAATAATTTACCTAGCTTTGATATTATTGTAACTGATGTGGCTGTATGTAGCGGAAATACTGCTGTTTTAACTGCAACCATTATTGGTACTTTGCCTGCAGGGGCAAGCATTACTTGGTATGATGCTCCTTTTGGTGGAACTATATTGGGCACAGGAAACTCATTTACAACACCTGTTATTAATGCAAATACAAGCTATTATGTTGGGCTTTGTCCTGCTACTTTTACAAAAATAATTAATGTTACAACATCACCTGGTGTTACTGCTTCAATTGCTGGAAACAATCAACAAGTATGTCAAAACAATACTACGCTTGCTGCCAATAGTCCAACAACTGGAACAGGTATTTGGACTGTGATATCAGGTACTGGGAATTTTGCCAACCCCAATCTATTTAACACCACAGTAAGCAATTTATCGCTTGGAAATAATGTTTTTGAATGGACCATTAGCGCGGCAGGATGCCCGCCATCGCAATCTCAAGTTACTATCACACTTGTAGCAGCGCCGACTGCCAATGCAGGTGTAAACCAACAATTGTGCGCCAATAATACGGTGTTAGCTGCTACTGGATCGGGCACATGGTCTATTTTATCTGGAACAGGTAATTTAACTAACATCACAGATCCTGCTTCAGCCATTTCAAACCTTTCTGTAGGCCTCAATTCACTCATTTGGACAGTTACGTTGCCTGGTTGCCCCGCTGCGATTGATACAGTAGCTATTACTGTAAGTGCAGCTGTTTCTACCGCTAATGCAGGTGCAAACCAACAAATTTGCAGTTCAAGCGCCAGTTTAGATGCTTTGTTGCCAATCGTTGGTAATGGCAGTTGGACGCTGGTTGCCGGTAGTGGAAGCATTGCTAATTCAACTAGTATAAATACTTCAGTGAGCGGACTTGCCTTAGGTAATAATATTTTTGAATGGACAGTAAGCGCGCCCGGATGCCCTTCTACAACTGATCAAGTAACAATAACAGTTGATGCAATAATACCTGTGCCAAATGCAGGAACAGATCAAACTTTATGCATTAACACTGCGCAATTAAATGCAAATGCTGCACCTGTTAATACCACTGGTACATGGTCAGTGCTTGCTGGCAGCACCAATTTTTCCAATGTAAATGATAACAATGCCAGCTTAAGCAACTTGAGTGTGGGCGTAAATACATTGGTTTGGACAATCGCTAATGCTAATTGTCCGGCTGTATCAGATACCGTATCTATTACAGTTTCAAATGCTTTGTCAGTTGCTAATGCAGGTGCTGATCAACAAATATGTAGTTCATATACCAATTTTAGTGCAACGCTACCAATTGTTGGGCTTGGCACATGGACTTTAATTGCTGGAACAGGAAATATTAACGATGTAAATAGCAGTTCTTCGGCCATCACAAATATGGGCGTAGGTGTAAGTGTTTTTGAATGGACTGTGTCAGGTGTGGGATGTCCTTCTACCTCCGATACAGTCTCCATCACTGTCAATTTAATCAATACAATAGCCAATGCAGGCACTAATATCACTATTTGTGGAAATTCAACAACGCTTAACGCGAATGCTCCTACCACAGGACTAACAGGTACTTGGACCAGTGATCAAACAGCACTTTCTTTTATCAATGCAAATGATCAAAACACTACTGTAGCTAACTTGCAAAATGGGAACAACACACTGATATGGACACTCACAAATAACTTAGGATGTCCTGCAACTGTTGATACAATCATAGTGAATAGTGTCAGTAATCCTTCGGCAGCTTTTGCTGGTAGCGATAATACAATATGTGATAATAATACTTTGTTGAGTGCGGTGGCTCCACTTGTTGGCACTGGTCTTTGGTCAATTACGGCAGGAAGTGGTAATTTAGGAAATGCATCTTCAGCCAATTGTAGTTTAAATGGGCTCATCCCAGGCACAGTAACTTGTGTATGGACAGTTTCAAATGCACCTTGCCCTGCAAATAGCGATATTGTTCTGATTACTATTTTACCTGCATTATCGCCCGCAATAGCAGGTGCTGATGCCTCCATTTGTGATACACAATATAGCATGAATGCAACTGCGCCAACATTAGGCACTGGAACATGGACATTAGTAAGCGGCAATGGTACTATTTCAAATATAAATGCAGCCAATGCTAACATTAGCAATTTAGGCTTGGGAGTTAATACTTTTCAATGGACTGTTGCTAATAACACCTGCCCCGATTTAACAGATCAAGTAAGTATTATTGTTGATGCACCTCCTTCAATTGCTTCCGCAGGTGGCGATATACAAACTTGTGCGCAAAGCACCGAAATAACCGCCACAGCGCCACTATCAGGCACAGGAACCTGGACAGTAACTTCTGGCAATGCTACTATTTCAAACCCTAACAGCCCAAGCACTGGTGTTGTAATTCTTTCTGCGGGTGGCGCAACATTTAACTGGCAAGTAACAAGTGGCGCTTGCCCTTCAACAAGTGATGATTTAAATGTGATATTATTAAATGGATCAGATGCTGCCAATGCTGGCGAAGATGTTACAATATTGATTGGCGACAGCACCATATTAAACGGTTCAGGAGGCACAATTAATGGATGGGATCCTCCAGCTGGATTAAGCTGTATGGATTGTCCAAATCCAATTGCAAAACCTGATACCACCACCTTATATATACTTTCAGTAACTGATATCAATGGTTGTACTTCAATTGATTCAGTATTGATTACAGTGGATGAAACTACGGGCTGGTATTTACCCAATGCATTTACGCCCGACAATAATGGGGTAAATGATGTGCTCTATTTTTATGGAACCAGTGTAAAAGAATTTATCTTACAAGTTTTTGATCGTTGGGGCGAAAAAGTGTTTGAAACAACCAACTTCAATGTAGGGTGGGATGGAAGCTATAAAGGAAAAGCAGCAATGGCCGGTATATATACCTATCAATTAACAATTACATTTAAAAGCACGGTAGTTGAGCAAGTTAAAGGTAATGTTAATTTAATAAGGAACTAAGCAAGGCATGTTCGAAAAAGATACCATTGTAGCCCTTGCAACACCGCCCGGCATTGGTGCCATAGGTGTAATAAGACTTTCAGGTGAAAATGCAATTACCATTGCCAACCACTGCTTTTATGGAAGAAATAATAACCAAGTTTTACTTTCAAAAAAAACACATACCCTTTCATTTGGTAAAATAGTAAGTGAAGGTGTCGAAATTGATGAAGTGGTTGCTAGTTTATATCGAGCTCCACAATCTTATACAGGCGAAAATATTGTTGAAATAGCTTGTCATGGATCACCCTATATTCAAGAACAAATTATCAATTTATTTTTGAGCTTAGGCGCCAGAATGGCTAATCCAGGTGAGTTTACCTTGCGCGCCTTTTTAAACAAAAAACTAGATTTAACGCAAGCCGAAGCGGTGGCCGATTTAATAGCTTCCGACTCCGCAGCATCGCATAAATTAGCCATGCAACAAATGCGAGGTGGTTTTAGTAGCGATTTAAAATTATTGCGCCAACAACTCATAGATTTTGCGGCTTTAATTGAATTGGAGTTAGATTTTTCTGAAGAAGATGTTGAGTTTGCCAACAGAACTCAGTTTATAGCATTGATTGAAAAGATACAACACAAATTAGCTCCACTAATTGAATCCTTTAAACTAGGAAATGTAATTAAGAATGGCGTTCCTGTTGCTATTGCCGGCAAACCTAATGCAGGCAAATCTACTTTGTTAAATGCATTGTTAAATGAAGAGCGTGCCATTGTAAGTGAAATTGCTGGCACCACCCGAGATACGATTGAAGAGGTATTGAATATTGAGGGTATTGCCTACCGTTTTATTGATACCGCAGGTTTGCGCGAAACAATGGATCAAATTGAGCAACAAGGGGTAGAAAGAAGTTATGATAAAATTAACAATGCAAGCATATTGCTTTATGTGGCCGATGGCGCCCAAATTAAAAATGCCAATGATTTAGCAGCTGAACTTAGCGCAGCCGAGCAATTTAAAATCCCCTATTTATTGGTCTTAAATAAAGTAGATTTAATCAATAAATCAGTAATTGATGATGCTGCCCAACACGAGCAAATAATTTGTATTTCTGCAAAAAATGGGATAGGAATAGAACAACTGAAGCTAGCTATTGCTAACATCCTCGTTAATAAAAGTTTACAACAATACTCCGAAATAGTAACCAATTTGCGCCATTACAAAGGTTTATCAAATGCATACAATGCACTCAGCGATGTGCTCAATGGCATCAAAAATAATTTAAATACCGAGTTAGTGGCCTTCGATATAAGAAGCGCCAACCAATACTTAGGCGAGTTGACTGGAGATATTACCAATGATGATATTTTAGGTTCTATTTTTACGAGGTTTTGTATCGGCAAGTAATCGCGTTTTAACCCAGCATAATTCACCATACTCCAACACAACTTTTTGACGTTAATTGACTGCTTTTCAACAGTTTATAAGGACGACTTGTTAGGAAGTATTATGTAAACTTTCCACAAAATAGGTGAATCTTTGTCACAATATTGTTACAATCAAAAAAAATTGTAACAGATTGTAACAGCATTTAAACCTAAAAACAATGAATGTAAAAATTAGAAAACGATTAACGAGCCCTGAAAAATCAAGTCTCAATCTTGAAATTACAAAGGATGGAAAAAGAACCACTGAATCACTCGGTTTATTCCTCTACAATTTGCCAAAAAACAAGTTAGAAACGATAGAGAACAAGAAAACAATGCAGTTAGTAGAGCATCTGCGTGCTGAACGTTTAATCCAATTGCAGGATAAGCAATTTGGAACGCATCGCCAGGATAACAGCAAAGAAAATTTCTTGAAGTTCTATGAAGAGAAAATGCAAGATCGCATTGACTCCGCAGGAAATTATGGGAATTGGGATTCTGCACTCAAGCACTTAAAAAAATGCTATGGTGATGTTTTAACAATGGATGAAGTAACGATTGAAAATTGCGCGAAGTTTTATCAATTCCTGAAAGATAAAGCTAGAACGAAAGGGAATAAGCCTTTATCACAAAATAGTCGTTATTCCTATTTGAATAAATTAAAAGCCTGTTTGAAAATTGCCTACAAAGAACGAAAGATAAACGAAAATGTATCTGAATTTATAAAAGGCTTTAAGCAAGGTGAAACTAACCGAGAGTATTTAACATTAGAAGAAATTCAAAAGTTAGTGGATACGGAGTGTATGTATCCCGTTTTGAAAAAAGCATTTCTTTTTGCTTGTTTAACAGGTATAAGATGGAGTGATTTACAACGATTAACTTGGATCAACTTGAGAACTTCAGAGAAGCGAGGTCATGAGTTGTCTTTTCGTCAACAAAAAACTGGCGGTAAGGAGTACCTACCTATTGGAGAGCAAGCATTGGAGCTTTTAGGTGAAAGAGGGCCTGATGATGAACGATTGTTTGTTGGACTAAAGTATAGCGCTTATATAAATGTTGGTTTATATAAATGGATTGCTGATGCGGGGATAAAAAAGAAGATTACGTTCCACTGTTCACGCCATAGTTATAGTGTTTTGCTTTTAGAAAATGGAACTGATATTTATACGGTGAGTAAAATGCTTGGTCATCGTGAGTTAAAAACAACACAGATTTATGCAAAGATAGTTGACAGTAAAAAAATGGAAGCAGCTAATTCAATTCCACGCCTAAAATTGAAGTAAAAGCAAAAAAATAATACTGATAATATGAAAGCGAATAACAACATTGTTAATGTTGGAGATTTTGTTGTTAAGTAGCTAATCATGTATCAATTTATTTTATTATCTATCTCACACATATAATAAATAGCAAAAAATGAAAGTGCATAATCGCTATGTTATAATGATATGAGTGTGTTTGTAGTAAATTGAAGGAAAATTGTCAATTACTAATTTTAGAAAACAATTTAATTATTCGAATTTTGAAAAAAAACAAAGCCATGAAAACAAATCAAATTGAAAAAAAAATATTAAAGAATCCTATCGTAAAGGAATATTATGAATCTTCTAATCCAGCTTTAAGAGAGCAAATAACGAAAAAATGGATTGTTTTAGGAAACAAACTAAAAGATGAATTTGGTGTGGATGAAATAAACTATACAAGCCTCGCTGCTTTAGCTGATGCGCTGTATACAAAGCGATCAGACGATAAAGTCTTATACCAGCATGCCTTAAAACTTAAAAAGGATTATGTTGGAGCATCTGAATTTAGAAAATTACTCGAGCTGTTTAGAAACGAGGAAGTGTTGCCAATTAAAATTACCATAGACTACAAAACCTTATTTAAGAAGGGCGATAAAAATTCACCACGAATTGATGATGATGTAAAAACTAATTCTTCGGAAAAAACTGTTATGTCTGGTTTCCATATCGTAAATGCTTTGATGGATTTAATTTCGGATCGAAAGCTTGAGAACTATTTAAATGTAATGGAAATGTTTGAACTCTATCCGCCCATTGACGTAAGTAAATACCCGGCAAAGAAAAAGGATTTAATGACTTTACACGCCAGAAATGGAAGTAAAATATTGGCTGACTTTTTTAGTGAATATAATTTAGAGCCAAAACAAGTAAAATTACTAAGTATGAAAACACTTGCGTTTATTGGGTTTATAGTGCCTCATGCAATATATTTAAAAGAATATGCGCCTAACGGTCGCACCAAAGCTAGGGCAGAAAACGAATATTACTTACAGAGGTATAGAGACCTTACCAAAGGTTAATTAGCAATGCGCAACTCTTATCACATTGTTTTTTGCGCATAGAATTATAGTGAAATCTTGCAGCCTTAAAATCAATAAAACATGACAGATTTAAATCGCCCATTGTATTCCTTATCAATCAAGGAGTTTTTGAGTCTTCAAAATGAAGCTCACGAACAAAAATTGTTAGACTTAGTTCAAAAAGTTGCAAATGATAACCGTTTGGAAAATCAAAAAGAAGAATCAGATACAATTCATTTGGCTGATGCTGCAAAGCTAACCGGCTTGAAGGAGAGATCAATCTATAGCAAGGTTTCTCGCCTTGAGTTACCATCTATAAGCAGAGGTAGGCCACTTTTATTTTCTCGTGTTGAACTTCAGCTATGGATGAAATTAGGGAGACCAACAGTTGCCGAAATGGAACTTAAAAGAAGAAAGGGGGAGTTATAATGGTGTTTGAAAACCCTGACCCAAGAGGCGAATATAAACGCACTTGTCCTTATTGTGATAAAGAATTTACAGCCAACCATATGAACCGTGAATTTTGTGAAGAAAAAAATGGCAAAATTGATTATTGTAAAAACCGCTATAAAAGGATTGCAAAGTACGAGAAGTTGGAACAGGAGCTTGATGCAACAATTTCATCTGAGGAAGATGAACTTGAACTTGAACTCATTGATGTGCGAGATCTAAAACAACAAATTTGCAATGTTAGCATAATGGCAGCCACTTTAGGTAATAGACAAATTATTAAACTGCACGAGTGTTTTTTAGAGGAGAATGGAGTTGTTTACAAAACCTATGATGAGCAATTTCAAATACCTGGCACTGAACTTCAAGTATTAACATACGGCCCTTATGCATTGGCTTGGGGCTGCGAAAACCATATCATATTAACGCATAAAACACTTTTACAATGGATCCAGTAACGAAAGTACTTTTTGGCAAGATGCCAATTTCTCAGTTACCCTCAGTTCAGGCTGCGGTAGCTGAAAAAAACAAAAATAACACCATTCTTTTTATGGGAGGAATTATCTTGGTTGGTGGGTTTTTAGCCTACCATCTTTATAGAGAGAATCAGGAGTTTAAAATTAAGTTGAAGGCTGTTACAAATTAAATCATAATGTAGTTTTATAGCCTTATCCAATCACTCTTCTTCCCAGTTCCTGTAATAATCAACTGCTGTATTGCCCTTGTCATTGCTACATAAAGCAACGACCTTTCCATGGTGTCAAATTCAACTTGTTGAACCTTATCCCATGTTTCATAAGCAACCGGACGTAATGGCAATGTTTTTGAATTTATTCCAGTTAGAAAAACAATTTTAAATTCAAGTCCTTTCACATTGTGGTAAGTGGTTAGGTGAACTCCAGTCGTTTTCCCTGTTGATGTAGTTACATCATAATAAGGGATTTTAGAATTATGTAAATGCTTTTTAACATCGCTTAAAATGTTTTTTGTACGACAAGCAATACAAATATCATTGAAGGCAATATTCGAATTAGAACTTATAAAATCTTCTATTTTAGCTCTGATAAATTCAAACTCTTCTGACTCTTTATCAAAATTGATATATACAGGTTTTTCTCCGTGTGTTAATGATATGTAACCTTTTGAACTCTCACGTTCACCATCAAAGTTGTCATATTCTATTCCCTGAACGGTTGATAAAGCCAATCTTTTAATTTCCTCTGTCGTTCTGTAATTAACCTTTAGTTGCTTGCTTCTGTTTCCTTTTACATTTATCCCAGCCTTAGAGAAATTAATTTTGCGAGAGTAGATTTTCTGGAAAGGATCGCCAACTAAAAATAAGTCATTTTCATGCTCTTCAGTCATCGATCTCATCAGCCTTAACTCTACATTTGAAAAGTCTTGTATTTCATCAGCAATGATGTATGAGTAGGGCTTATTTGCGCTATTTACAAAATGATTATTTAATAAATTAAGAACCTCACCTAATTCAAAATAGCCATCCTTATTTTTCTTTTTAATATAAGCATCAAAGGCTTTCCAAATTTCAATCCGATCTTTTCTTCCAAGTTTTTGTGACCTTCCAATTCTCGGCACTCTTAAGTATTCTTCTTCTGTTGATAGGTTATTTTGAACAACAATTTCAGAAAATTCCGTACTTAGAAAATCTGCATCAAACTCACTGATGGTTGAATCCAAAACTTCTTCCCATAACTTTAATTTATACTCTGAGTCTGTAAACTCAAGTATTTTTGCCTTCACAGGGATTAAACTATTCTTTTTTGCCAACTCTACTGCAAGGCCATGTATGTGAATCACTTCTATTTTAGATTCATCTACCCCAAGCGCTGTAAGTGATTCCTTTAAATCCTTCACTAAACTTTTTGTAAAAGTCGTAAACAATAAAGGTTTGTTTTTTTGTATGTTATAATGATCTATCAGATGTTTCGCTCTATGTAATGCGCATACCGTTTTCCCAGTGCCTGCTAAGCCAGTAACTTTAATAGGACCTTTGTTAATTGAGTTAACAATTTTACGTTGAGAAGGATGCAGGAAAATACGCCACTTGTTGAAATCATCAGAAAAAATGGATTCCAAATCTTTATCTGTGATTTCAAAGAAGTATCTCTTGTTGTTGTCAGTATCTTCCTGAGTTGCACCTGCAATTGCTTTGCCTTCTTCAATTTCCCTAATAATATCTTCAATTGGCAAGCCATCAACCAAATAAAAGACATTTTCAAAAACATCTTCAGGTAAGTACTTTTCTAACGCTTGTAATCCATTTAAATCTATAACTTCACGCAAACTAGGAATAAGAACTGGTGGTAGACCAATACGCTCCAATTGCTCGTTAGTATAAGAAGCAAATAACCCTGATTTCTTTTCTTCAACATTCGCCTTGGACAAAATTATATCATCAGCCAAATCAAAGACTTGATAAGATTGAGTCATATTGTTCCATTCAAATACCTTATTCTTAGCCCAAGCATAGGCATCATCATGATGATCGGCCCAAAGTAGATGGTACACATCATCTGTTTTAGAAACATGTACAATAGCTCTATATGTTTGGTCAATTCTTGCAGATCTTAATTGTTGATCTTTAAAAGAAACAATCTTCTCTAAATTAATTGCAGCTGATTTTGGATTGGTTCTAAATTTTTCCATGAAGTCCATGGTCCTTTTCTGAGCTACTTTTGGAAGCTTGATAAAGGAATCCATAAACTTTTCATATATATAAAACTTCATATTTAAATAATGTTGTTAATGTTAAAGTTTGAAATATTCAATTCGGTATATCCATTTTCAATAAATTTATTTTGGCAATCTTCACTTAATGGCTCAATAACTATTTTTTTATGAGGAATACCAAGCATTGCTTCCGCAATTATACCACCGTTTTCATCTAATATAGAAAAATAAGAATCTTTATTAAACTCAAGATTGTGGGCTAAAAGTTCTTTGACGATTGGCGCTAAAGCGGGATCAAAATTATTTAATATATCTTCAACTGTTTCTTCCTTACTTGAACTTGATTGTGTTGAATGAGCATTAAGTCTAATATCAAACTGACTTAATCCAAATTGCATCCAATTAAATAGTGTCCAAAAGTTTTCCCAACTTTTTTTGTTATAGTTAGTTGTTAATGTTGGCACTTCTATTTTCGAAATAATCTTGTGACTTTTTAAGTTCATAAATAATTTAAAGTCAAAATCTTCCAATACTGGAAAACCATCAACAAACAAATAAGAATCTTCACTTTTAAATATTTCAACTTTTGAAAAGTCTATAATATTTTGAGTTACCAATTCTTTAGCCTTTTCTTCCTTCATTGGTAATGAAAGAAATGCTCCCTGCAAACCGAACAGTAATTGCTTTGTAATTTTACCACTTAATAATGGCTCAGAATCCAAATTTGATAGAACATAAATCAACCTGTCTAAATTATTTTTCTTCTTTTTTAATTCATCATCAAAGTTATTATAGTTTGGTCCCTTTTTTAATTTTAAATAATTTGAATCATAATCTTTTATTTTAAGGTATAAACTATCTTGATCATTTAGTTTTTTTTGACTAGTTCCCTTTTCTTCCTTGATTTTTAAATTAGTGACTAAGGCTTCAAAATAATTTAAATCCTCCCAAGTTAAAGTCCAAGTCAAATATCTTCCAGTATCAACAATTGAAATCCGTTTTTGAATATCTCCAATAAACCGATTGCTCTCTTTAGTAGCATGATATTGATAGCCATCAAGGTAAACAGCTATTGAAGGAATCCTTTGCAAATCTTTAATCTTAATAGATTCGCCATTTTTCTTAACATCAATGCAGGTAATCATGTGGTCCGTTCTGGTTGGATATAAAACTCCTTCGCTTCTTCCCAGATTCACTTGAGGGCTTATTGAATAGAAGTATTCAGTTGCGCCATTTATAATTTTAAGCTTATATGTATTTACGCCATCTATTGTAATAGTTTGAAAATCCCAACCTAATAATTGTTGTTCCTCTTGAGTTGCGTAATTTTTAATTCCTCTTATAAATCGTTCTTCCAATTCGGATTCTTCAATTTTACCTGAATTGGTAATGTCATTTAAACCATCTGCAATATAGTCCCATTTTTCGCGCGCATCATATAATCTTCTGAATAGTTCCTCCGCTCTTTCTCGGCTAAGTTCTTCACGCTCAAATTGGTTGCCATAAGTATAAATACATCTATAACACCCATCCTTTCCAGAGAATTGACATGAACATTCTTTTATTGCTTTATAGGCATTCTCAATTAGTTCTGAAAATTGTTCCTTATCAAATAATTTGGAAAGGTATCCTGTTCCACCTGGTATAACATCAAACAAAACTATAAATCTATCTGTTCGTAAAGTTTGCTTATTATACTCTTTATAATCCTTAATTTCTATATGTTGTGGGTTGCCTTTGTAATAATGTTTTAAGCCAAGTTCAATACCTGATTTGAACATCGCTATTGTGCTTTCTGAATCAAATTCCTGAACAGGCAATAAAATCTTAATAGCCTCTGTTTTTAATTGTCTGAAAAGATAAATTTCTTCAAAAACATCGTCAGATTTATTTTCATACTCATGATCTTTTTTCTTACACCAAACATAATGTCTCTTTTCTTCAAATGGATTGCTACTTGATTTACCACAATGTTTACAAGTTACATAACCTTGTATAGGCACCTTATTCTCGTTAATTGTTAATTCCCTTGAACTGCTATATTCGCTTAAGCCGGTATTGATTTGGTATATATCAACTTCCTTTAGGTATTCAATACCAAAAGGAATTTTAACCATTGCGTATGCTCCTTGAGTTGATTTTGGCTCAAATTTAAAATGCGTAGTTACTTTTGATATTTTTTGTTCTCTTTCTTCACTGGTATCATCCAGAGTAGCACTTGCTTCATCATTAAAGGATTTAACAGCCTTTAGTTTATTAAACTTATGTTTATTGTTAGCAGAACCCCATGATAAATCATCACACTTAGGACATGCACCTAACTGACCGCTATCAATTTCTAAATTATCGCAATTTGAACAAAATCTATAATTTAAAACTTCTTCTTTCCAACTTATAATGTTTAAGCCGCTAATTTTTAATTTATAACCTTGAGTATAGAAATAGTTTTCGGGCACCAATTCGCGTAAAGCAGATTTGGCAGGTCTAATTAACTCAATACTTTTTGATGAATAATTATTATCTCCAACACCAGTTAAATTTCTATTTCTAACCTGCGCATTTAAAGTTACTCCTGTTTCCGGGAAAGCATAATTAGGCAGTAAACCTACATTGGTTAAATGTTCAAGCACAGATCGTTTAACAATTGATTTTATAGCACCCCACATATTTTTGTGTTCTCTATCAAGCAACTCTCGTTCTTCATCATTTATAGCCAAATTACCCTGATCTAATTGCTTTTTAATTTGTTTTTGTTTAATGCGAAGTGCTTTTACTTCTTCCTGCACGTCTTGAAACTCTTGAACAATTGAAGTGTATAATCGCCCTGAACGAATGGTTTCGTATAGTTCTTTCAATGTTTCTTTAGAAACATATTCAGTTAAGTGAATTGTAAACTTTTTATATAATTCAGCTTCTTGTACTTTTATAAAGCTTATGATGCGATTGAAAAATAGTGTTTGCTCATTCAGATCTGTAAATTCAATTTGAAATGGCTTCAATCTAAAATTTGGAGGAATTGAATTTTTAGTATGGTCAGATTTAGTCCATTCGTCTATACAAAATGCAAAAAAGTGTCTCTTTAATATTTCCTTAGCTTCTAGATAACAGCCTGGTGAATTAACTTCGCCTTGCATCATTTCTTTTGGCTCTTGGTAATAGTATTGGTCATGCGCTTCATTAGCAGCAAAATTTACTATTAATGCAGAACCGGATGAACGACCAGCACGACCAACCCTTTGTATAAAATTAGATGGTAAGGGTGGAATAGAATTATTTAGTGTAGTATTTAAATCTCCAATATTAATACCCATCTCTAACGTTGAAGTAGCAACAAGTGCATTTAACGAATTAAAAAACGGTCTTTGCTTAAATTGAAATTCCTTCATTTCTCTAACACCTCTTTCCAATAATCCTGTATGCTCTGTTGCGTATATTCTTGGCGAACGCGAACGGTTATATACTTGTCGGTAATAGTTTTCTGCTTCATCTTTTAACAAAAGATGATAGTGGCCATGGCATCTGAAATTAATACAAGATGCACCTTCTATTCCATCTAAATCGGCAATATTTAATTCATGGTCGCAAACATCACATTTAAATGAAACTACCTGCTTTTTTATATATAGTTTGGCACTATTTAAGGCGAAGTTTCTTACACCATCTGCTGATTTTTCATCTAAAATACACACATCAGTACTCGCCAATACTTTTAAAAGCTGACTGTAAAAATCATTTATTAGTGGGTCACTTTGTGGCACTAAAGGAAATGATTTTTTGAAATAAGCATGAAACCAATTTGTACTTGGAGTCAGTTTTAATGTAACATCAAAAACTCCGGAAGGTTGATCTGAAATAAACTTTGGCAATCTGGTTTTTCGTCCAAAATTTCTAAGCAAAAAATACTGCTTATTTGTTTTTGTAGTAATTAGGTAATAATTACTTTTCTCACTTCTGAACTTATTTAAATAGGGGTGTTTAATGCCACCTTTAGTTCTTAAACGATGTAAAAATGCATTTAGAAATTTGATGAAATCTTCCTTGTTTATCATACTCATATTTTCCTTTGTTAGCCAAGGATTAATATGAGTATAAACTAAATCTAAGTCTTCATTCTTAAAATAGGTGGCCGATGATCCTGTTTTTTCTAAAGTCCTTCCCAAAACTGCATTATACCCAAACTCACTTGCAATCTCCCAGTCAATTCGTCTATTTAATTCCTCTATAAATTGAGGATCAAATTTTTCTTCTCCTTTTTTATAATTGTTAATCTTTACATCTCCTAAATGATCGGAAGGAAAGAATTTATAGATATAGGCTTCAATGGGCTTTTTCTTTGAATCATCTGCATTTGCTAGCCAGTATTCTTTAAATTTACGTTGAAATGCATCCAAAGAAATTTCATCATTTTGAAGATTAACAACTTTTTGAATAGCAGAACGGAATGTAAAACGGTAATTTCTTGCTTCAATAAAACCGGCCTGATGCGCTGCGTCTTGAACCCCGTTTGTAAAGGCTAATACCTTTCTATCCTTTTCAATCGTTTTGTCAAGTTCGGAAGATATTACCTGACTGATACTAATGCTGCTTAATGTGGCAGTTTTGGTGCCGATAATAGCTATTGTATTTCTGCTATTGCAAATCGGACAAACGTGATCTGCCTTTGTACCAATAATTTTACGATAAGAAATTGTTCTAAATCTATTCTTTTTTTCCTCGTGGTATAAACCTAACGTATTTACATCAACATAATGATCTAGGGTGTCACTTGGTTGGTACTCATCAATTTTTAGGTGACCTTCTTTGTTTGTGTTTGTAAAGTATAAGTTTTTATGATTACCAAAATACTTTTGGTAGGTATCGCTTATATCATCTTCGATATTGTTTCTATTATCATGTTTTACTGTTGCCCAGCCACTTGTGCCACATTCTCTGCAGAAATAGGGAGGTAATGCTTTGACCTTATCATCCGTTGATACAGAATCCTTCCAACTAAATACTGGCTCTTCTTGAAATAGCCTTAATATGCCAGAGAGTTCGCGAATCCATAATTGAACTTGCACATACAACAATGGAAATACTTTTGTACCCTCTTGAACTTTTGCTTCGGAAATAAGTGTTAGAATGGATCGTATTAGCGTTTCTTTTGGAGAGAAGTTATATTCTTTCGACCATTCTGAAAGTTGCTTAAATTCATGGTTAACGCGTGCTAGTTCTATAATTAATTCTTTAAAATCTATAATGCCTGCCTTGCAAATGTTTAATACATCGTAAACAATTCTGTATTTCTTTAATTCTGAACCTAAATCTGTAGTTGATATTTTAGGGTTAATTCCAAAAAGAATTAGTTGCTTTTGAATATAAGTTTGATAGGTATCATCGCCTTTAATTCTACTATCAGAAAGCAGGTAATCTGTAGGGATAAAATTTTTAAATACTACACCTTCAAAAAAATCATCAGCATCAATTCGGGTCTCTCCAATAATAGAATCCTTACTAAATTCTTCCCCGAAAACTTTTTTAGCATAATCGGCCAATAACAAAGGTGCATCATCTCCAGAACCAATGGTGGCAGATGTTCCAACCGAGCAAATTTGACCTTTATCAATGTTTAGTTTTAATTTTAAACGTCTTATTAGGTTAGCTACATCCGTTCCTTGCGCTCCATCGTAGGTATGTAATTCATCTAACACTAAAAACTTTAAAAGCGAAGTGTCTTCAAAATTATGTTCCCACAAGTCATGAAATTTGCTTCTCATTAAAGCATAGTCCAACATCTTAAAGTTGGTGAGTAAAATATCTGGAGGATTGGCTAAAATTGTATCTCTATGCTCAATAATATTCTTTTCGCCCATCTCCTTAGGATATTTCTTATCCTTGTTTTGTCCTTCTCCAATAAAAAGCCCCGCTGTAACCTTCCCTCTGGTTCTTTCGTCTGAATGTATTGCTTCAGCTATCCTTTGTGCTTGGTCGGTAGCTAAAGCGTTCATTGGATATAGAATAATGGCTTTTATTCCTTTTCTGTTTTTTTGATTGAAGCAATAATCAATTATTGGGTATAAAAATGCCTCTGTTTTACCAGATGCTGTTCCTGTAGTTAATACTGTTGGTAATGGTTGGTGGTTATTATTTGTGCTTAAACGATCAAAT
Organism: Chitinophaga pinensis; assembly: GCA_945872355.1. Classification (GTDB taxonomy): domain Bacteria; phylum Bacteroidota; class Bacteroidia; order UBA4408; family UBA4408; genus CAIKXD01. Next base: position 17,605 of record CAMBZU010000034.1, on the reverse strand, counting down.
ACAATTGCTTGGTGAATAAAAGGACGAAACTCTGGTAAAATGGCGATATTTAAGTTTGCCAAATCACCTTCAAACTTTTTGTAGGGCAGCTTTAATGAAATATACGGCCCTTTAAACATGCCATCATTTTCATTTTCTATTAAACGAAGAAATGCCCTTTCAACTTCCTTATCTTGGAAATTATAGGTTGCCTTTAAATACTCTGTAATAGAGACTTTAACCTCGTATGCTTGTTGGAGTGCTAACATTTATCTTACTTTATTTTCCATTTACCGCTTTTGTCTGAACCAGTTCTTTCTATTCTATTCTGCTCTTTAAGTTTATGAATTTGCATTTCAATGGCACGTGTTGATTTACCTATATTTTCGGATAATTCAGTTATGGTTATCTCAGGGTTCCCCCTCATTAAATTAATTATTTTCTCCGAAGTTTTCTCCGAAGCTTTCTCCGAAGTTTTCTCCGAAGCTTTCTCCGAAGTTTTTACTGGACGCTTTAAAACAACTGTAAACATTCCCTCTATTTTATACTCAGGAGATGGCAAACCATTTCCATGCATTAATTCCTCCATACGTGGAATGCCAGACCCTATTTTTTCTACTAAGTGCATACGGTCAAAAAGCCCAAAAATTAGCGGATTACGAGACAAACTTCTTCTCCCAAACTCATGACTGATTGCAGATAATAATCCTCCAGGATTAGAAATTTCTATGCGATTATCAAATACTTCAACCGTTGTAACAGCTCCTTTTTCATAATAATCTCTGTGAGAAAGAGCATTGATAATAGCTTCTTTGAAAACGGTTTCGGGTATTTCCCAATTTTCTTTTCTTGCTCCAGAACCTTGCCCTTCAATATCGTAAGCAACATTTAATTTGCCACGCAACCACTCAATAGCTTGTGTGTATTGATGATATAATGGCCCTCCGAATTTTTTATCATCGGCAATATACCGTTTATCAATTCCTTTAAAGGCAACACAGCGAATGATTGCTTGCTCATAAATGGCTTCAGGTCGATTACTAAAAAACAACACCGCACCACTTTTAAACATTCCATCTTCTGTGTAAAGTTGTAAATTCTTTAGAATTTGTTCATTGCCAATTGAAGCATGAAAGCCTGCATCAGAACGGAAAGCATTAAAATTTTCAGCATCTATTTGTGTAATAAAATCAAATTCTTTGCAGGCTAATTCGTCAAAATAAATTTTATCTGCTTGCTGAAAAAAATCTCGCATTTCTTCGGCAGTTGTTAGTTTTTGCGTATTGGGCCCTACCCTAACAAAGATGGCACCTGAAAAAACGTAGGGTTTGTTTTTACCCGAAGGAACATTGAGCACCCCAACATCGAGCCCATCAACACTAACAATTTCAATGGTGCAATTTAATTTAGGACTTATTTCACTTAAAGAGTTTTGAATAGCAGAACGTTTAGCATTATCTATATTAACACCCTTTATTACATTATTATCATCTACACCAATTAGAAGAACTCCGCCAGCTGCATTTGCAAAAGCGCAAACTTCTTCAGTTAAATCGCGCACTTTAGATGGAACGCTCACCTTAAACTCCGCTTGGTAACCCTCGCCTAAAGCTATAATAGATTTTATTTGTTCTGATAAATTCATTTAAGCTTCGTATTCTAATTTTGTTTTAAAATTGTTTGGAGAGAAAAGTATAATTTCCAAAAAATTATACTCTCTAATTTTATTTGAATGAATGTATTCGGCTAAATAATGGACGGCATCATTAAATAACTCATCCGTTTTAATAATAAATACGCTTCTGTTTTTTATGGTTTTATAAACTTTTTCATAAGTTGTCATAGATTGTTAGATCAAGTTGTACATTTTAATTTATTTACGCATTTACATCCGACTGAATGCTAACATTAATATCAGGCATTGCATTATATTGATCATAAAGTGGTTGGACATTGTTATAACCAGCAGCATAAAGCCTATTACGTATATCTTCAGAATTAAAAGGCCCACTTATTAAATAATGAATTTTAACTTTTACTTTGCCATTAATACCTTCAACTACTTTTTCAATATTATTATAAATTAAATTTGCATCCAATCTTATTCTAGATGCAGCAATTAATGCATCAATCCTAGAATTAGGAGCAACACCTACATTAGCAATATTTGCTATGGCTTGTGCTTTAGTTGCCTTGCTTAGGTATTTCATAAATGGAAATTCAACTAAAAATTGAGCATAGGTTGAACCTGTGTTAATTGTAAAATCAACAACCTCTGTTTGTAGTTGTAAAATATAAAACTTTGAAAAGCCACAATCTGTTAACTTTAGTACATCCTTTGTTGGTCCTTCTAAACTCAGTGGGATATAATTTGCTTGATGTGGACTATAATGTTTCGCTTCCAAGGCCCATTCTACTTGGTGAAGCATTTCCTTGGTAATCTTTTTTTTCTTTGAAAGCTCAATTTTAACTAAATCGATCAATTTGTTATTATATACTCTTACTTGTGAGAACAAATAAGTTATATATGGCACCATTGCGTTAGTAAATGAATTCTCTCTTTGACGAGTTATTCCATTCATTAAAGTAACTCTATGAAGTTCATTCACTTCAATACCTCTACGCAATGCTTGTTCAATTAATATTTTTGACATAATTTATATATTTTATTTGTTAAACTTTTCTTCAAAATGCACCCAAGCGCGTTTGTAATCTTCTACGCGATCACATTTGGTAAAAGGTGGGTAATAGGTTATTTGTTTGCCTTTGTATAACTCACTTTTGCTAATGGTATGTGTTATATCATCTCCTTCTTTGTTGTTTTTTAAGCGCTCCCAATCTATCCTATCTAAACCAACTGCCTTAAGCCCTTGTGAATTATTAGTAAATACTATATTCCCTTTTTTATCATAGTAGGTATCATCCTCATAACTTTGAAGCACAGGGAATTGAATATTATAAATAATCAAAAGTTCATCCAGACTTATTCCAAGAGCAATTGCAGATAAGACGTCTATTTCTACTAATGCTTGTCTCCTTTCAAAAAAATTTCTCAAAGGGGTATTTGCATTCCACTCTGGTGATAGGGAATCAAATCTTTTCAATCTTAGGTCCCCATTTGACCATGAATCTTTTGAAAATTCATTTTCAAAATTATTTTCCCATAGTTTTAAATAAGTCATATTCAAACAATTCAAAAGAAGGGTCCGGACAGCTATTTTTTTATAAATTATTTCGTCAACACCAATTGGAAAATGTTTTAATTTTCCATCGGTTAAATTTGCAGCACCAATCGATTTGACATAAAAATCAAGAACAATTGAAGATGCCAATCCCGCAAATTCTATTATCCTTTTTTGCTCAGGGAATGTTATTGAAATTACTCCATTAACGTGGGAAACCTTTGGTGCAATTATAGCTGGTTGTAAAGATCTTTCACCAGTTAGACTGATCATTTTGCTCATCGCCACTTTATAATAATCTATCCAGTTTTCATCTTTGTTAAATCCTTTGGTTGCGGTTGTGAAATTTTCAACTTCTGAAAAGGGTAAATAATTAGTTCTTGGTAAATATTTATCATCTATTTCAGTTGAGTATATGTTATCATAATCTTGATTCTTCTCGCAAATTGTTCTAGGGGTTTTGTAAAATGGGTTACCAACAAAAAAATGTGGTCCATTATAGATCATTTCAAACTTTTCATAAGAAGGAAATGTTGTTTCCCTTTTGATGTTAACACCAACATCATTAGTTTCATGCCACCCCTCGGTAATAATATTTGGCTTATGAGATATTTTACTTTTAAAAGTATTAAGGCTTTCAAGAACATTTATAATTTCTTTTGAATGAATAGAAATTAATTTTGCTCCTTCCCAATTATTTGAATCTTCAAAGGTTTGTGATAATAGGGTTAACTCCTTCTCTCTAAATCTTACTATTCTATTTTCATGCCCAATGATATTCCATACATATTTACCTTTTGCATCATTTTTTCTTTTAATTCCGCCTGGAGTACCGTGGCCATTATGCTGAAAAGAACTATCAATTGTTAGTGGATGAAAAAGATTGTGAATTGAATAAAAATCTTGAACTCCCTTTGATCCAGAATAGATATTAACGCTATAAATATTATGATGGTCAATTTCAAAAAGTTTGAGTTCATTTTTAAATTGAAAATGATACTTTAATCTTCTAAAAGATTCTTCACGAAAGATTCTCCCTTTGGGATCATCATAAACCGAGTCAGGATGTATTAATCCTATGGAACCTTTCGAATTAATAATACTGAATGTTTGAATAATCACACATCTATATAAATCAGTTTGTTGGCCTTTTAACAGATGATAGTTTTGAGAAGCATTTAAATACTCTGCGGTACACTCAGCAGCAATACTTTCGGATAAATACATCTTTTTATTGTTTCCGTCAAGCAAATAAGCAGGTCTCCTTTTGGCAATTTCAGGCGCTGACTCTTTTCTGATTTCTATTTCAGGAAACTTTTCACTTAATAAGCTTCCTTCTTCAAAAGTCACTTTTACCCAAGGTGGATTACCAACAATCACATCAAAGCCGCCCTTTTGTTTAAATACTTCAATAAACTCTAACTGGTTATGGAAGTAACGATATTTAGTGGCTAATTCTTTTACAATGTCTAGGCGTTTGTTTTCAAATAGGTCGGCTCGGTTAGTGTATTTTTTAATGCTATCTAAACTTACTTCTTTCTCTTTACCGCTTCGGTAAGCTTTTAAACGCGCTTGTTTGGGTTCTTCAAAAATTGTTTGCTGCTCTGCAACTGGTGAAAATAAATCTTCATCTTCGGTTAATACTGTATCTAAATCTAACTCCAAAATATTTTTTATATCCTCGTACCATTGTTTACGCGTTGGTAATTCAATAGCCTGGCGCACATCCCAAAACCAAAGGGCACACCAGTAATCCATTACCATTTTTAATTTAAAGTAAGGGGCATTGTGTTTATGGCGTTGTTGCGCTAATTGGTCTTTTTCGTCATAAGCGGTAAACAAAGCACCTTGTGGTTGCTCGTGTCCAAAAAAGTTTTTCTTTTCGCCAGTGTATTGGTTTATGAGGTTTTGGAAGTTGTAATGTTCTTCTAATAGTTCATCTAACTTATTGCATATTTTTTGTAAAAAAATAAACTCATCGCCTCTAATCGGTTTTATAAATTCAGTTTTCCATTCGGTTACGCGTTTGGCTTCAGCCGGGTATTCAGCCTTTAATAATTTAATACCAGCACTTGGCGCCATGTTTTTATCGGGCAATAAAAAATGATAGATCTCATCTTCTTTACGCGCTAATTTACCCTTGCTAAAGGCACGCATTTCCGGTGCTTTAACCCACCATTCTTTTTTATCTTTTTTATTATCCTTATCAAAAAGGATGTCTCCCTTTTTATAAACTTTTAGCCAGGTACCTACAACTGCATTACCAACACCAAGGCGGTAACCAAAGTAGGGCACTTCCATATCTTTATGTATTACATTCAGCCATAAGCTTAGTTTACCCAACTCAATAGCGGTTGGGTTAATATCCACCCCGTATACATTGTTGGTAGCTATAAATGCTTTTACACGTTGTAATTGGTCTTGGTAATCTTTAGCAGGAACTTTCTTTTTTAATTCAATTTGCTTGGCATCCAAATACGCATCGGCAATTTGGTTTACTACTTCGTTTTGAAAAGCAGAAGCTCCTTGTGCAGGTTCTAATATTTTTAAATCAAGTAAATCATCAGCCTTAATTTCTTTTTTATCTAAGCGTTCTAAAATTGGCTTCAGTGTATATTTTACAGTTGTGCGCGTTAAAACCTCAGGCGTGTAATAAGAAGCTGATTGCTGGCGATCACGTCCGCTCAAACGATACACAAAAGTACCTTTGGTTAATATTTTTACCTTACCTTCTTCGTCTTTTAAAATTTCATTGTCTTCAAAATCGTCTAAGCGTGAGCGAGGCACAACAAAAGTCCCTTCGTTTGGTTTACCAGCTTCATGTACTTCAATATAATCTTGCTCGGCATAAAAACCACGGTAAGCAAGTAAACCTTCGTAAACACTTCCCAATTGGTTAATGCCCAAATTGGCATAAGAAATACGTCCACGTGCTTTGCCTCTTTGTTTTTGAGATAAACTTAACTGGCAAATAATATCTTGCCAAATGCCGTTACGGAACTTAATTCCGTTTAATGGATGATTTTTGTCTTTGTCAAATTCGAACAAAGGAGTGTCTAGTTTATTGATAGAAAAGCTTCTATTATTTACTTCCTTTGATCTGTAACCCAAATTTAATAAGTCAAATAAACTTTGTAAAGATTCGTGAAAGAAATAACCTATGCGAGAACTTTCACTATTGAGTTGTACTTGCTCTAATTCACGAAGCATATCCAGACTATACCCTTTCTCGTATACCTGATCGTTCATAGGTAAAATCCCTAAGTCAGGTCTGCTCTCGGCATAAAATAAGAATAGTAGGCGATACACCATTGTTAAACAGTCATCTTTCATTTGCTGTTCAAAGGCATCGTCGCTTTCTTCAAACTCTTCTTTTAAAATTTGTTTTTTATAGTATAAAGCTTCGTTTGCCAATAACTCAACAGCATGAATGATTCCTTCCTTTAAATCTTTGGTAACTGCATAAGCACTTTTGTGAGAATCTTCATCCAACTGATCCATCAACAAAATATCAGCCTCAGGAGCTAATTTGCTTTTAGAAAGTAAGAGATAGAATAATTGATAGTAATCTTTATGCAAAGTAGCCTCATCAAATAAATCTTCCAACTTAAAACGTAGGTAAGAACCCTTGAACCATTTTTCGAAATGCAATAAATACATTTCGTTACCCGCCAACAATAAAATATAAGTAGGGCGTATGTGTTGGTCAATTAAAAAGAGTTCGTTGATGGCTTCGTTAATAATGCTTGGCGTAAGTGTATCGCCATCCTGCACTTCAAAAACAGACTCCCATTGCGAACGAATCCAATTTTGTTCAAACAGTCCTTTAGGTTCTTGCTCACCGGTTTTAATCAAAGCCTTCATCTCCATAATAAAAAGATGAGGCTTATCGCCACGATATAGTTTTTGACGAACAGGTAATACTTGTTTATCATCTAAATGAAATAACGCGTTGTAATCATTATTAACCGCATCGTAACCTAATAATTTTAATACTTCGTTATGAAAGCGATTGGTGCGTTGTATTTGATCTTTAGACCGCGTTAAATCAATATAATCTTTTTTGTAGGCAAAATATTTTTCTTTTAAGCCACGCACTGCACTTTCAAAAGATTTTAAATCCTCATCACTGTAACCCGATTTTTCGATGACGTTCTTTTTAAAGTCAGAAGTAAAGTAGTTACCACTAAAATAATCGCCAATATTTTCTATAAACTTAAACATCCTTCTTAATTATTATAAAATACACCGATTAATTTCAAATAAGCCTCGTTGTTAAGGCTGGTTAAGTTCTTAACGTATTGGGAGCGTTCGTTCAAAATAGTGTCAATTTCTTTAGCCACTTTAATTTTTTTACCAAGCACCAATTGCGTTGTTTGATTTTTGAATTCTACTTCCATTTGTTTTTTTGAAGCGCGCTCCCAGGTTTTTAAGTTTTCTTGATAGCTATTTTGTTTAGCAATCATTTCTTTAGTTAAATCATCTTGCTTTATTTTCATATAAAGCGTTTTTGCATAAAGTACAGCATCTTTCACAGTTCCTTGTAAAGAATAGACATCTGTATCACTGATTTCTTCGTTATAGATGGTTTCATTCAGCTTGTACTTCTGAATGAAATCAGTGAGATTGGCCCATTTGTTTTCGTCAGTTAACAACATACCGTCTTCATCAATTCCTATTACAAAAAAATCGGATAAAACAGATTGCCCTAAATCATTAGAAACTTGGCCATGAAAAATATAGAAACGAGTTTTAGTAGGTAATTTAATTGATTTTAAAACCAACGCTTTATCCTTATCAATATGCGCTTCCAATTTAGTCATCATAAAACGGATAATGGGATGCAAATCATACATTACTTGAAACTCAGCCCATTCGCCTTTTTTCTTTCGTGCTTTTACAATTGCCTCTTCAACTTTTTCTTTATCAATAGTTAATTTAAATAACCCATTCTTTTTAGGTTTAGATTCAGGAGGTAAATCGTATAATACTTTGTTTAACTCATCTGTATTAATAAACTCAATCAAACCATCGGTTCCAAAAGAAACATCTCTAGAGTCAATAGCCTGGTTATTGATTAAATATTTAATTAATGTTTGATAGTAATCAAAATCAGAAGGAAAGAAACTTTCGAAATGCTCAATAGGTTTATCATCAATAACAGCTTCAGTTTTATCATTAGCGTCATCAAATAAAGAAGTATAATCAAAATCTTCATCGGATGCTTTTTCAAAAACAGCTTCTACATTACCAGTCATCATTGTTTTTTGAACTTTCAATTCTTCTTTTTTAGAATCGAACAAACCCATAATAGCCCCTGCATCACCTAAGGTTTTATATTTTTCATCTTCTTTTTCAGCCAAACGCTTCAAAATATGTAAATCAGTTTTCAACCCTTTAATTTCTGAATCGGCCAATAGATAAAAAATAAATGGCGTTTTAGTTTGGCCAAAACGATCAATACGCCCATTACGCTGATCCAGTGTAATGATAGACCAAGGAATGTCGTAATTGTATAAATGATTACAATAGTAGTGTAAGTTAACACCTTGCGAACCTGCATCAGAAGTAATAAAAACTTTTACCTCAGAATCTTCTTTACCAAAATCCTCCACAGCTAATTGCTGCTCGGTATCAGACATAGAACCATCAAATAATTTAATGATTTTCATATCCGATAAATCCGTTCCTTTTTCAATGTCAAAGTCGTTTGATAATGATTCGGCCAAAAACTTCATGGTTTCAATGCGCTCAGAGAAGATAATAATACGATCATCATTCTTTTTGCCTTTCCAGCCCTTAGCAATTAAATGATTTTTTAATTCATTGTACTTACTGTCGCTTCCGCTATTAATAACTTTTTCAACTAAAACTTTAGCCTCTTCAAGAATGGTTAAGTTGTTTTCTTTTAAATCTTCTTTAGCTGTGCTTTCTTTAACTTTTTCAATTCGGTTTACAATCGATTTTAAACAGGCCTGTGGCGAAGACATAAACGATTTAAAAAGACTGATGGAAAATAGAAAATCCTTCCGTTTCTTCTTTTCATCTTTTGTTTGCAGGGCGTCAAACTTTAAAGTTTGCTGATATTGTAAAAAAGCAATCTCATCATCATTCAATTTTGGATTTAGGGTAATGACCTGTCTTTCTTGAAATTTATCTTTAATGGAGTTTTCAATAATGTCATTCTTAAACCTTCTTACATAATAAGGCTCTACATCCGCTTTAGAATAATCGCCATTACGCGGTATAGCCGTTGGCTCCAGCATAGATATGATGTTGGCAAAACTTTCTTTTTTTCCATTATGCGGAGTGGCAGAAGTAAGTACCATTGCCTCACAACGAGTAGCTAAAAATTGTGCTAAAGAACCTCTTAAACTATCGATATTAGAGACCGTATGAACTTCATCAATAGCGATAATATCCCAACGCGATTTTTCAAGGTAATGCTTAAACTTAGCGTTGTTCTTTAGCGTATCAATAGAGATAATTGTTTTATCGTAATAATCGAATGGGTTTTTATTAATTGGAAGCTCAGCCTTTATTTTACCAATACCATCAGAGTCTAAACGCACCAATGGTATAGCAAATCGGTTCCATAGTTCTTGTTGAAATTGCGCAAGGATAGATTTGAGCGCAATTACTAAAATACGTTGGCCTTGTCCGCGTTTAATGAGCTCAGCCATAAAAATTCCGGCTTCAACTGTTTTACCCAAACCAACCGCATCAGCAATAAGAATACGAGGGCGAGGTAGGTTCAATGCTTTAATTGTAGGAGTATATTGAAAAGCAGCACCGCTTATAGCAGTTTTATGCGATACCTCTATTTTTTTAGAAGTGAAACTTGCATTACGCAAAACAGTTTCAATAAATAATTTAGTTTTTTGATAGCCTGTTTCATTATCGGCAATCAAAACAGTATTGTCAGGTTCTAGAACAGTAATTTCCTTTTCAATAGCGGTATCAAAGGCAAAGTATTTACCTTTTACCAATTCGCTTAAACCTTGGCAATAAAGTATGGACGAATCATCGTAATTTTGTTCACGTTTATTCACCAAAAAATCTTCTCCTCTTAAAGAAATTCTAACACCAGGTGCAATATATTGTAATATATTTTCTTTCATAAATGAATTGCAATTACTTATAGCAATAATAACTTCTCAATGTCCTTTTTCGCAGCCATTTGTCCTTTAGAACCGTTTAAGAATTCATCAAATTCCTCATTAGGTTTTCCATTAGCAATATGTTTTGAAAATATTTCATACTTTGGATCAAGTAATAGCGGAATTTGTAGTTGATTTTTAAAGGCTTTGAGAATTTCTTTAGCCGGATCTGTTTTAAGGTTTTCGAAATTAATACTTGAGTCTTTAATGAAGTAATCTACAAAGTGCTTACACGTTAATTCTGAGCCAAAGGAATTAGCGAAAGCTTCAGATTGATTATAAAGCCTCCTCAAAGCCATTCGTTTTAATTTGTCCCACTGTTTTACTGAACTTTGGATACGGTCTATCCCATAAAAATGGGGCATTAAAGCAGAAAACTGATGTTTATTAATGGGAAGGTACTTGGCTCTATTTATTGCTAATAAAAAGTTAAAAATAGTGATGATAAATTCATGTGCAGCTCTTTCTATGGCCAATTTGAAATACTTATCAGTATCTAAATTAGCGTAACATCTTTTTAGTTTGATATCATCGTTAAAATTGTATTTATCAATGCTATAAAGTGAAAGGCCATTCAAACCTTTCTTTTGAAAGTAAGGATCAATATTATCATTAATTGGTCCATTCGTTATAAAAGGATTGAGATTATCCAATATAACATCGTTGTTGCTATCATTCTTTTGATTATTGTAATTAATATCTTTCTCAAAGAACTTATCGTATTCTGTGCCAAATACAAGGCTAAAGTTCGGAGTTCTCCAGCCAGTATCGAGTGAATTCAAACCACCAATTACTGGATAATATCCTTTTGGAAAAGTCAATAAAATAGCATCATTTTCTATACGAATATTATCAACCTCAATTCCATGGCTTTGTTCTTTATTTAAAGCGTCTTTAAACCAATCGATTTTATGGGGTAATTTGCTTGCATCAATTTTAATGGTAATTTCTCCTTGTTTTCCTGCTGTTTCAATGAATAGCTTATTAAAAAGCAGAAACAAGCTTGCCTTGTGAGAGAGGTGATATTCATAAATTCTTACATCTGGAGAAACTCCAAATAGGTGTAAAAATAATTCTTGTGAATATTCAAACACATCGTAATGTTGTAAAAAAAATGGATAATTTATTGGTGATGAAAATTGGTTTTGAAGCACTTGAATAACCTTATCACGCTCTCCCTCCGGCACTATCGCAGAGTACTCAGGAATAATTATTGTTTTTGACTTGCCTTCAGGAAGATACCTAAACGGGTCAGCAATCAATTTTGTGTCAACAATAGGGTGAACTTTCATAAATTATTTTTAGCTTGTTTGTTATCAATTCTTTTGGTTCAAAACATAATTTACAGTCTAAATCAAAAAGCATGTCTAAACTGGGTTGCTTTCTGTTTTGAGCATATCTAATTTAATAATTAATCATTCCATGTTCTCGATCATCCCATCTATGCATAACACCTTTCTCTACTAAAACCATTTTACCACTATGCTTATTCCTTGTTGTTCTAATTGTAAAAAATAAATAAACTATTTAAAAAATCAACTTTAAATTTTGCTTGCTAAAGTATACTTTTAAAAGGATATAATGTAATGATTTGTGTTATTTTGATTATAACCAATTAAGCTTGTCTTTATATGAAATACAACCTTGTTTAAGGGCAGTAGAAAAGGTTTAGGTGTCTTTGTGTTATACAAACATACATCTAAATGATATTTTACATGTATTTACATGCGGAAAACAACTATTAGGAGTGGGTATAGGATAACTTTTAATGCCGATTTTATTGATTTTAGCTCGTATTTTCTCGGGAAATCCCGAAAATTTCTGAACTTACTCGAGCCTTTCCGAGGAGGTTCGGATTAGACCTGATTGGCCCTAATGATAATCCGGGTATTCTCGGGATAACTTGGATAATAGAAGCGGAGCTATATTGAAGTGAATTTGTGTAATGTATCTGAAGAACTTTTGTCTTTCTTAAAATATTTAATTTAAAAGGGATCATATTTTCACTAACATTAATAAGATGAGCCAAACTTTGATTAAAACCAAATGTGGTGCACTGAACCAACACTTTTGTTAAAACGCTGTTATATGCGGGTTGCTATAACTCAATTTCATGGTAATCAATTGAGGAAATATCCATTTTATAATATTTGCATTTAGAAGCATTGTTAGATCCACATTTAATTTTCAAAAACTTACAAAAAATTGGTTCTCCGGGAACATAGTCAAAAGAATTATTATCAGAATGATATCTACATATGTAACAATTTTTTAATAATACATTTGAATTAGCAGCTTTTGAAATGTATTTTTTATAAAAGTTTATTTCACTGTCATCCCATTGCAAATAATGAAAAATGTTGTCAATAGGTTCAACAATATGAAATATACTATTAACTGAATTCTGATTTACTGCTTGTAAAAGTTGGCTTTCAGTAATAGCAGATTTTAGATAACATTTACCATCATTAGTTACATAGAAATAGTTGAACTTTTCTTTCAAACAATTGTTCAATTTGCAGATTGATTTAATCAATACATTTTTTTTAAAATTTATAAGTCTAATTTTTTTACTAATTAAACCCTTTTTAAATTCAGTGATATTTTTAATATCATCATCGGAATCTAAGTCTATCTCAATTATCCTAACTCCAGAATTTACTTTATTTGAAGTAGATTCATGAGTAACTTTTATCTCAATAAAAATTTTATTTCCATTATTTGGATTCGTTATAGTTAAATCCGGGATAAATTCACCGTCTTTCTTTTCAAGCTTAATTTCTGTAAAATAATTAGATAGATTAAAAGTTTCATGTGAATCATCAAATTTACATTTTGTTCCATAAATATTCTCAAGTCTATCACATAATTTAGTTATAGGAAAAGCAATAAGAAATTGGGTATTGTTTTCTAGTGCTTCTTTGTAGCTCTCATAAAACAATCTTTTCCCAAGTATATGTAAATAAGTTTCTCTACTTCCAACATTATTAGCATTTGATTTATGAGCAAAGTGTTTTTGATTTTTTCCACCTAATCTTGGAACTAATTCAAGATTGTTTTCTAAACCAAAGAATTTATCATCATTTGTTAATCGACTTCTTTCCAAACTATTTATGTCAATTAATTTACTATTCTTGTCACAAGCAAATCTATATTTAATCATAGAACGCTAATTTAAATTAAACAGATTTCTGTTGTCATAGGTTAGCGATCTTCGGCTTAAAATATTTCGTAAATCTTTCAAGGTTGTCTTTGAACCAAGTGAACTGTTTTGTCCAGTCGTTTTTATTTGAAAAGTCAGCACTTGATTTTAGCATAACAGCACTCATTTTTCGACCATCCATCTTATCCCAAACTAAATCTTTATTTACCTCTGCCATGGAGTTTTCATGAGCAACTACATAGAGTTTTTCATAATTCTCTTTCGCTTGTTCACCCAAAATATTCAGCCAAATATTTATTGAATTATCTCTTGAATTAACTGAAGCCGATAAATGAAAATTACTTTTTCCAATGGCAATATTAGTCCAATGTTGTAGTAAAGGGTTTTGCATTTTTACAAAACTTTTATTATCCTCCATATAGTCTTTAAGACCTTGCCAATATTCTTGTTGCAAAAGTTTTGTGTCTGTTGCTGGCTGCAAGGAAGTTGATTTTTTCACTTGCTTTGTCCAGTCGTTTGGTTTTGAAACTATATTGAACATTGGAGCAGGTGTTGAGTCTCCAATTTTATAAAGTTCAATTTCAATTCCGAAAAATGTAAAAGTGTCGTCCGTAATTCTATTTAGCCAGTCTAAAGCTGCACGGTGCTCTTCCGTGAATTTTTGTGCAATCCAGATAATTGTCACTGCGTCAAGTCCAGCCGCATAAGTCATTAGTTGTCCAAGATGAGTGTGATCTGTTCTTTCAAGTTGATTTTCAATTAAAACATAATGGTCGTTAATTGTATCCTTGCAAAGAATGTCTGCGCTAAAAGGTCCAACACTTTCTTCTTGGCTCTGAACTTCAAGTTCAATGCCAATTGTCTCGCTTAAAAGTTGGATATTTTCCTCTTGAGCAAGCCAAGGCGTAAAGTCTGTCGATTCGCGTTTCCAATAAGTTCGCAGGTCTAATTTTTCGAGTCGTCCTAATTTCATATTGTTTGTATAATTTTACCTGGTCTTCTTACCATTGGCTACAAATTAATCCTTGATGCAACGAACAGAAAGGCCGCTTCCTCTGGGGACGAAGTTCATATCGGCCCAGCTGATGCCGAAGGAAAAAAATTTTGAACTGACACCAATAGCTATACTGCTCCAATAGGTGCCGTTGATACCGACATCGCCAATCGAACCATCGCTAATGTCGCGGTCGCCCGCCACGGGCAATTTAAGCGCTGAGGCAAAAGCCCCTTGTTTGTTATTAATACTCCAACTTAAACGTTCTGTCTCAAATTCTGCTTCAGTGGGTAAACGATACCCACTAGGGCACGGATTATTTACCCCATTTACCCCCTGCCATAAATTGTTGTTTTGAGGGCTGCGCCAATCACCGGGTGAGTTATTTACTAAAATAAAGTTCCCATTACCAGGTTGGTCGCTACTACTTAAAGTGATTGTTGTTGGGGAATTACGGCACTGATGCCCATCACTCCCTCTGCCCCACTGGTATAAATCTCCATAAGCATTCGCATCGATGCTACTCGTGGCTGCTTGGGTAGCGCCCAAGTTTCTATCCATCCAAATTGCTCCTGTGGTTGGGTTTGTTACATCTACAATAGCTGTTGGGCCTGAAGCACAAAACACTGAATTTGCAGGATATTGTGGCAATGGAGCATTTGCAGCACTGATACCAGGTATAATCACAAAGCCTCCATTTTGTAAAAACAAAGTATCTCCGGTAGCAGAGACAGCTAATTGTTGGTCATCACTTGCTGGATCTCCCTGAGGTCCCTGTGGCCCTGTGGTGCCCTGAGGCCCGGTTGCACCTTGTGGGCCCGTTACGCCAGCAGGACCTTGAGTTCCAATTGCGCCTTGCAAACCTTGCGGCCCTGTTGCACCTGTCTGTCCTTGTGGTCCAACAGCACCTGGCGCTCCTGTTGATCCCTGTGGCCCTTGTGGTCCATCAGCTCCAATTGGTCCTTGTGGACCAGGTGCTCCATCATTACCAGCAGGTCCTTGTGGCCCTTGTGGACCGGGAATGCTGCTGCCGCTGTTCGCAGCATACATGGCATAAGGCACACTTAACAATTGGCTTGTACCTGTGATAGTATAATTCGTTCCACCGGCAGGGTCGGTTTCAGTTTTGATGAAGTAAGGTCCGTTTGCCCAGTCAATCGTAGAGAAGTTACCAGATACAACTGTTCCTCCACCAATTTCAATACTAGCTAAACCATTGGTATTAGTTGTTGGGATTTGGGTTTCTGCATACACTGCTGTGCCACCTGCAGCACCTTGCAATATGCTTATTTGCATGCCTACTTGTGTATTAATAACCAAAGTATTACTGCTATTGCGAATTACCGCCTGGTAGCTCATTTTTTGTGGAGCTTGTGCAAACACACATACACTCACTAATATTACAGCACCAATTGTAAATATCCTTTTCATTTTTTTGTTTTTAAATATTTCAAAGCATCAATCCTTAAGGCAACGCACAGGGAATCCGTAGGCTCTGAGGCTGTAGCCCACGTTGGCGCCGCTGCTACTGAAGCCCAGGCTCCAGGAATCGACACCAATAACCGTACTGCTCCAATAGCTACCGAGAGTACCGACACTGCTGAGCGAACCACTGTTGTTGAAGCGGAAGCCTGCCAATTGTAATTTAAGCGGTGAGGCAAAAGCCCCTTGCGCATTATTACTACTCCAACTTAAGCGTTCGGTTTCCAATTCTACCTCAGTCGGTAATCGATACCCACTGGGGCAGGGGTTGTTTACCCCATTTATGCCCTGCCATAAATTATCGTTTTGAGGGCTGCGCCAATCGTTAGGTGAATTTGGTGCAATAATAAAGCTGCCATTTGCCGGTTGGTCTGTGCTGCTTAATACGGTGGTTGTGGCAGAAGTGCGGCACTGGTGCCCATCGCTTCTGCGGCCCCATTGGTATAAATCTCCATAAGCATTTGCATCGGTGCTACTCGTGGCTGCTTGGGTAGCGCCCAAATTTCTGTCCATCCATATTCTACCAGTTGTAGGGTTTGTTACATCTACAATAGCTGTTGGGCCTGAAGCACAAAATACTGAACCTGCAGGATATTGTGGCAATGGAGCATTTGCTGCACTAATACCAGGTATAATCACAAAGCCTCCATTTTGTAAAAACAAGGTATCTCCGGTAGCAGAGACAGCTAATTGTTGGTCATCACTTGCTGGATCTCCTTGAGGTCCCTGTGGTCCTGTGGTGCCCTGAGGGCCGGTAGCACCTTGTGGGCCCGTTGCGCCAGCAGGACCTTGAGGTCCTGTTGCTCCTTGTAAACCTTGCGGCCCTGTTGCACCTGTCTGTCCTTGTGGTCCAACAGCACCTGTTGCTCCTGTTAATCCTTGTGGCCCTTGTAGTCCATCAGCTCCAATTGGTCCTTGTGGTCCAGGTGCTCCATCATTACCTGCAGGACCTTGTGGCCCTTGTGGACCAGGAATGCTGCTGCCACTGTTGGCTGCATACATGGCATAAGGCACACTTAACAATTGGCTCGTACCTGTTATAGTATAATTGGTTCCACCAGCAGAGTCGGTTTCTGTTTTGATAAAGTAAGGTCCGTTTGCCCAATCAATTGTGGAGAAGCTACCAGATACGACTGTTCCTCCACCAATTTCAATACTAGCTAAACCATTGGTATTAGTTGTTGGGATTTGGGTTTCTGCATACAATGCTGTGCCACTTGCGCTGCCCTGCAAAATACTGATTTGCATACCAACTATTTGGTTGGTTACCAAAGCATTTGAATTGTCTCTAATTACAGCTTGATAGCTCATTTTGTTGGGCGCTTGGGCCATCACAAAATTAGAAACCAACAAAAAGGTCAGTGCTAATAGTGTTTTTTGAAATGTTTTTTTCATTGCTTAATGTTTAGTATTATAAATTTTTTGTGTTTTTTAAAGCTTTTAGACACTATGGTAGTTTTTTCAAAAATCCACCGCTTCGCGGTATTAAATTGTTAAATATCTGAATGGTTAAAAAGCCCGAACCGCACGCACATATTGTGTGAGGAACTTGGCTCTGCTAGAGTCGGAAGTTCCATTGGTGAAATAGAAGCTCCAAGCGGCATCGTTTGCGAACTCTGTACTGCTCCAATAGTTTGCAGTATAG
>CAMBZU010000033.1 GCA_945872355.1 Chitinophaga pinensis | reverse complement strand
CTTTAGCTGATGTAAATCCAGAAATGCGTCAATATGTTGGACAATCTACAGATCAATATTGGGGCGACCAACCCGGCACTTCAGGACCAGTATATATAGGCGCATTAATTTGTTTCTTGTTTGTACTAGGTATGTTAATTTTAAAGGACAATTTAAAATGGTATTTATTGACTGCCACTATTTTAGCTATTATGCTATCGTGGGGTAAAAATTTGATGGGTTTTACAAATTTCTTTATGGATTTTTTACCCGGCTACAACAAGTTTAGAGCTGTAAGCATGACCTTAGTAATTGCCGAGTTTACCATGCCACTTATTGGTATTTTAACGGTTCGTGAAATCGTTTTAAGACCAAGTATACTGAAAGAAAAACGAAATGCTTTATACATCGCTTTGGGTTTAACTGCGGGTCTGTGTTTACTATTTTATCTTGCTCCCACTGCCTTTCAAGATTTTTTCAAAGCAGGAGAATATGAAAACGTAACTGCTTCATTAAAGAAAATTGGCGCTGGTGCTGATCAAATTCAAATGTTTATGAGTGGCATGGAAAGCGCTCGTATAAGCATATTTAAAGCAGATGCTTTGCGTAGTTTCCTTTTTATAATTTTAGGTGCCGGTTTATTATTGATTTATACAGTTAAACAATTCAATAAAAATTATTTGTATGCAGGTTTAGGCTTATTAATACTAATTGATTTGTGGGCAGTGGATAAAAGGTATTTGAATGAGAAAAATTTTGTTTCTAAAAGCAGTTTAGAAAGTGATCACATGCCGAGCCCTGCGGATGAGCAAATATTAAAAGATCCAGATCCAAATTATCGTGTTTTGAATAATGCTTTAAGTCCTTTTCAAGATGCCGAAACTTCATATTTTCATAAATCAATTGGTGGTTATCATGGTGCTAAGTTGAGAAGATATCAAGACTTATATGTACGTCATATTTCTAAGTATAATATGAGCGTGCTAAACATGTTAAACGCAAAATATTTTATTGTTCAAAACCAACAAAGTGGTGAGTTATTGGCGCAAAGAAACCCAAGTGCTATGGGCAACGCATGGTTTGTAAAAGAGTTAAAATGGGTGGCCAATCCTGATTCTGAAATAAGTGCCTTAACCAATTTCAATCCAGCATTAACCGCAGTTGTAGATAAAAAGTGGGAGAAAGATTTACCTAACAATGCTTTCCAATTTGATTCTGCTGCAACAATCAAACTTAAAAGCTATAAAGCCGATGAGTTAGTTTATGAAACGCAAGCTGAAAAGCCACAAATGACAGTATTTTCAGAAATTTATTACTCTAAAGGATGGAATGCTTATGTTGATGGAAAATTGACCAATCACCTCAGTGTAAACTACGTACTTCGCGCTATGGTATTGCCAGCGGGCAAACATGAAGTAGTATTTAAATTTGAACCAGAAGCCTATTATAAAGGCGAAAAAATTGCCATGGCTGGGTCAATTTTATTGTTCTTGTTTATAATTGGCAGCGTGTTTATGCAAATGAAACAAAACAAAGAAACAGTATTAAAATCTTAACTTTTTATTTCAAAAGGTTTAAATGGGTGCATTGCTTCATTCATTTAAACCTTTTTTATCTAATTGTGCTCTATTATTTAAGACAGATTACAGCTACAAGACCTAATGCCATTTATACCAATGTGATTTAAAAATCTACTGAAATTAGTTTGACCTACAATTCCTACTGCGTAATTTGGGTTAAAAATACAATGGATTAAAAGTGTTTTTTTATTCGATTAGATATATTTTATTACTCATTTATTAATTGTGATTGCACAGCAAAATAAGTGCATTCGTTATGATCGCCAACACAAATTACATAAATGCCATTGTTAAGATGATTCACGTTAATCACAATATTTTCTGCGCCTATTTTATCTGATAAAATTAATCTCCCTGTAAAATCTAATACCTTGTATGAGGCTCCTACCCTATTGCTTGGCACTTTTAAATGAATGACATTGGCGCTAGGATTTGGATAAATCAAGATTTTATTTTCGTTTTTGTTTGCCCAATAAACATTATTTAAAGTACAATTTGCGGATGGATTGTTGCTAGAAAGTGCAATTTTATTCGCAAATAAATCAGTCATATGTTGAACCCTTAAATTAAAATTATCTATAGAATGACCATTTGAAAAACAATTGTTTAAATAAACGTAATTATTTACAATATCGGCCTGGTAAGCAGGCGCAGCAGCGCCTAAACTGATAAAATATTGCTTTATACTTTCATTACCATAAGCAAAAGGATAAAAATAATAGGATTGACAAAGATTGGTTTGCGCATAACATTCCCAGCTGGTGCGCCCCAAAACACGGCCAAACTGATAATTTACTACTACATCGGCCCCTTGATGATACAAATAAACACAAGGCGTATCAGCAAGCTGATTGATCAAAGATAAATCGAATGCTGCGCCGTAAAAACTACCAATACCTTTTACCGAAGCATCATAACTACCCAAGTTTAAATCTCCATCAATACTCCCTAAATTGGGCCGTGTAAGATTATTACTAGTTGGAATACAACCATAAATATTTAAACTATTGTCAGGGCTGGGCGCATCGGCAATGGCATTACACAAAGTACTTTTCTCTGTTGCTTGATCGGTAAATGCAGTTGCAAAAGCAATAAAGGCACCAGCACTTTCACCAACAATAAACACATTGTTTACATCTGATGAGTCCATAAAATTTCTATTTTTCATAAATCGTATAGCTCCTTTGGCATCTTGCATTCCTCTATAGTTTGCCCTGTATATTTCAGCACTATCACTAATATATCCACAGGGCGCAGAAATTGAATTATTACACAAGGCATACATGGCATAGGAAGCAGCTTTGTGCGTACCTAATCTATAATTAATATTGGCTACCACCCAGCCCTTTTTAGCAAACTCGCGCGACATTAATACCATATTCACATCAGCTTTTGAACCAGCAACCCAAGCTCCACCATGCACTAAAACAAGCATGGGACGCAAACAATTTGAATCGAGCTTGGGCTTATAAATATCGAGTAACAAATCAACCTGATTGCCAGCGTAATCAGTAGCTTGCCCGTATGATAAATTTAATATACTATCATAAGAAAACTGATTGGCAGTGTAATTTAATTGTGCTTTTGCATGTTGAAGTAATCCACAAAAGAAAAATACTAAACAATAAACTTTAATTGATTTCATTGCGATGAATAGTTTAATTTAATTTTAATTTAAAAAGTAATTCTAAGTAACAAAAATATAAATGTAATGATATAAAAAATAAAATAAGTTGACTTATCAGCAGCAAATTTAATCTATGCACATTCAAATAATTAAGTCTAATTATGAATCATTCATTTACCTTAAAAAAGGTATTGCCTTACATTATTGAAAATAGAACATTTGTGGCGTTAAACTTTTACAAGATTTACAAAATTTAATATGCAAAAATGCGCTTTTTTCTTTTCGCTTTTTTTAGCCACTACAAGCTTGCTTGCCCAATCTTTAGATAGCAATAAAGTAATCATTTTACCCTTAATAGAATTCAATACCAACCGTTCTATTGGCGGCATTGAACCTATGCCCGATAGCAAAGAAAATGTGATATATGCAGGCAAAAAGTTATCTGTAATTCGTTTAGATAAATTGAATGCTAATTTAAGTATCAACAATACCCGCCAAGTGTTTGGCAAAGTACCCGGAATGACCATTTGGGAAAATGATGGCTCTGGCATTCAAGCCGGCATAGCTTCTAGAGGTTTAAGCCCAAACCGCTCATGGGAATTTAATGTTCGCCAAAACGGCTATGATATTTCTTCCGAAGCATTTGGCTATCCTGAAACTTATTACACACCTCCTATGGAAGCTTTGGAAACAATAGAAGTTATAAGAGGCGCAGCTTCATTACAATATGGACCTCAATTTGGTGGCGTAATAAATTATAAAATAAAAAAAGCAGATCCTAATAAAGTAATTGCCTTTGAAACCCAACAAACAGCAGGTTCCTATGGTTTATTCAACACCTTTAATGCTATTGGCGGCACTTATAAAAAAGTTTCTTATTATGGCTTTATGCATCATCGCAGTGCCGATGGCTGGCGTTCTAATTCAACTTATCAAACCTTTACAGGCTATTTGGCTGTAAATTACAAGCTAAGCAGCAAAATAAATTTAGGTGTTGAATACAGCAAAATGAATTACAAAAGCCAACAGCCAGGCGGATTAACCGATCAACAATTTAATGACAACGACCGCCAATCGGGTCGCGCAAGAAACTGGTTTGGGGCCCCTTTTGAAACAGCAGCGCTAAATTTCGATGTTCAAATTACTGAAAACACCGCCCTTAAATTAAAAGCTTTTGCAAATATTGCCCAAAGAAATAGTGTTGGTTATGTAAAGGCAATTAACATCAAAGACAGTATCAATCCGCAAACAGATCAATACAATCCGCGCCAGGTAGATCGCGACAAATATGAGAACTATGGGGCTGAACTAAGAATGTCAACAAAATACAATATGCTTGGCAAACAAAATGTGTTGGCCTATGGATTAAGAGCTTATAAAGGCAACACAAATAGAAATCAATTAGGTATTGGCTCCACGGGAAATGATTTCGATTTAGTATTAAGCAATCCAACTTACGGCAGGGCAATGCAATATAGAACCAACAACTACGCTTCTTTTGCAGAAAATATTTTTTACATCGGCAATAAACTAAAAGTAGTTCCTGGTGCACGTTTTGAAATTATTGAAAATTCAAAAGCTGGTTATATTAACACAACTGCAGCCGGAAATGTGATTCCCGAAAAAAGAACACGCAACATCCTATTATATGGCGCTGGTGCTGAATTTAAAATAACACAGCAAAGTAATTTGTATGGCAATTATACGCGCGCATTCCGACCTGTTACTTTTTCTGAATTAACACCAAGCGCCACTACTGAAGTAATAGATCAAAATTTACAAGATGCACAAGGTTTTAATGCCGACATGGGTTACCGCGGTTCGGTAAATAAATTTATCAATTTCGATATCGGTATTTTTTATTTGAGTTATGAAAATAGAATAGGCACCATTACACAAAATGGCCTGCCTTTTAAAACAAATATTGGCGCTTCTGTGAGTCAAGGTATTGAGTCATATATTGAAATAGATGTAATGAAAATATTTACTGATAGAAGCAAATTTGGAAGTATGAGTGTGTTTGCTTCAAATGCCTTTATTGATGCCAAATATACCGAATGGAATAATCCTGCCATAGCAGCAGATCCATTGAAAAGCATTAAGGATAAAAAAGTAGAATATGCACCTGCTTACATTCATAGGTTTGGAAGCAGCTATAGTTTTAAAAAATTTACTGCTACCTATCAATATAATACTACTGCTGCTGTATTTACTGATGCCGCTAATACTGAGCTGCCAAATGCCACCGCTACTGTTGGCAAATTACCCGCTTATCAGCTCATGGACCTTACTATATCTTATCATTTTCTTGAACAATACACTATTAAATTAAGTGTAAACAATTTAACCGACCAAAAGTATGCAACACGCAGATCAGGCGGTTACCCGGGGCCTGGCATACTTCCTGGAAATGGCAGAAGCATTTTTATAAGTTTTGGCGCTAAATTTTAATTAAGCATATCATCCAACATTCATGATTGTCTAATTTATTTACCTTTACAAGCAAAAATTGTAATTATGATTAAAACAACCTCCATTGCTTTAATTGCCATCATGCTATTTTCATGTGGCACTGAAAACAAAAATACTGTACAAAAAATGATGTATCCGCAAACCCGAAAAACAGACAGTGTTGATACGTATTTTGGTTCAAAAATAGCAGATCCTTATCGTTGGTTAGAAGATGACAAATCGGCCGAAACAGCTGATTGGGTAAAGGCGCAAAACGGAATTACATTTGACTATTTAAACAAAATACCTTATAAAAATAAAGTAAAAGAACGCCTCACAAAAATTTGGAATTTTGAACGTTACACGCCGCTGAGTAAAAAAGGCAAGTATTACTTTTTTTATAAAAACAATGGCATTCAAAATCAAAGCGTGCTTTATGTTAAAGAAGGTTTGAATGGTGATGCAAAAATATTGCTCGACCCTAACTTGTTGGCCGAAGACGGTACCATTTCATTAGGCGGCGCCAAAGTAAGTAAAGATGGAAATTACTTAGCCTATACTATCAACAAAGGAGGCAGCGATTGGAGCGAAATTCACTTATTGGATATTGCCTCAGGCAAAAAAATGAACGATGAAATTAAGTGGGTAAAATTTAGCGACATTGCCTGGAAAGGAAATGGTTTTTATTACAGCGCCTATGATGCGCCAACAGGCAAAAGTGAATTGAGCAGCAAGAACGAATTTCACAAAATATATTTCCATGAAATAGGAAAAAATCAAAATAAAGATGTGTTGGTTTTTGAAGATAAAGCCCATGGCTTGCGTAACTTTGCTGCCAATGTAACTGACGATGAACAGTATTTATTAATTTACGGTTCAGAGAGCACCAGTGGCACCTCATTAATGATTAAAGATTTAAATAGCCCAGCATCTAACTTCATTAACATCGTTACCAACTTCGAAAACAATTACAGCGTGGTGCACAACGAAAAAAATATTTTTTATATCCATACCGATAAAAATGCGCCCAAATACCAGTTGATGAAAGTTGATATAAACAAAGCAAACGAAAAATATTGGAAAACAATTATTCCCGAAGGCAATGATCTGTTAGAGAGTGTAAGCTTAAGCTATGGAAAATTTGTGGCCCTTTATTTAAAAGATGTGAGTTCAAAAATATTGGTGCATCAGTTAGATGGCAAGCTCGATCATGAAATTCAACTTCCGGGCCTTTGCAAAGTCGAAGGACTTTCTACCGACAAAGATGATAGCCTGATGTTTTTCTCTTACAATACTTTTACAGCGCCAGCTTCCATCTATCAATACAGCATCAATAATAAAGCATTAAAAGAAACATTTAAACCTGTAATTGATTTTAAAACGGAAGATTACGAAACCAAACAAGTGTTTTATACCAGTAAAGATGGCACAAAAGTTCCTATGTTTATTACACATAAAAAAGGCATCAAACTAGATGGTAGCAATCCTTGCTTTTTATTTGGTTACGGCGGTTTTAACAGTTACTATGCACCCGAATTTAGAATTGACAGAGCCGTGTTTTTAGAGCAAGGCGGTGTGTATGCAGTGCCCGGCATTAGAGGTGGTGGAGAGTATGGCGAAGAATGGCATAAAGCCGGTATAAAATGTAACAAACAAAATGTGTTTGATGATTTTATTGCTGCTGCAGAATATTTAATTAAAGAAAAATATACCTCATCAGCTAAATTGGCTATTAATGGCCGCAGCAATGGTGGTTTATTAATTGGAGCTGTAATGACACAACGCCCAGATATTTGCAAAGTGGCTATTCCAACAGTTGGTGTTTTAGATATGTTGCGCTATCATAAATTTACTATTGGTTGGGCTTGGGCCAGCGATTATGGCACCAGTGAAAATAAAGAAGAGTTTGATTGTTTAATAAAATACTCGCCTTTACATAATGTTAAACCAGCTGAATATCCCGCTACATTGGTTACTACAGGCGATCATGACGATAGAGTGGTTCCAGCGCATTCATTTAAGTTTATTGCAACCTTACAAGAAAAACAACAAGGTAGCAATCCAACCTTGGTGCGTATTGATGTGAATGCAGGGCATGGTGCAGGAAAACCAACCGCAAAACAAATTGAAGAAGCAGCTGATATTTGGTCTTTTGTGTTTTATAATTTAGGTGTCGATTACAAATAACATAACCTGTGTTCCAATTTAAGATAAAGGCTTTTAAAGATTTAACTGTTGATGAATTATATGCTATTCTTCAATTGAGAGAAACTGTTTTTGTAGTTGAACAAAACTGTATTTATCACGATATAGATAATATTGACCAAGCCTGTTACCACTTATTTTCTGAAGATCAAATCACTCAAAAAATTATTGCCTATACGCGTTTGGTGCCTGCAAATATAAAATTTGATGTGCCAGCCATAGGGAGGTTAATTAGCGACAAAAACTACAGAGGTAAAGGCTTAGGACGAGCACTAATGGTGAAATCTATTGAAGAAACTTGTCTAATATTTAATACCAATGTTATTAAAATTTCAGCACAAACCTATCTTTTAAATTTTTATAGCAGCCTAGGTTTTAAGCCAATTAGCGAAACTTATGATGAAGATGGCATTGAACATGTGGATATGGTACTTGAGGAATTGTTTAATTGTTGAATTTTGAATTGTGAATTATGAATTGTTTAATTGTGAATTGTGAATTTTTTAATTTAGAATTTAGAATTGTTCAATTTGAGTTATACCCTCACTCCTATCATTAAAATATCATCTACTTGTTCGGCATCTCCTTTCCAATCATTGAGCATTTTTGCGACCACTATTTTTTGTTCACTTAGCGCTATTTGTTGCATAGCCATCAACTCTGCCTGAAGACGTTTTACCATAAACTTCTTGTTATTGGCGCCACCAAACTGATCGGCATAGCCATCACTAAACATATAAAACGTATCGCCTTGTTTTAGTTGTATGGTATGGGCATTAAACTGCCTGGTGGTTTCTGCCTGAAAGCCCCCAATCGAAAATTTGTTGGGCTTTACTTCAATAAATTCATATCCCTCAGTATGCTGTCTAAAAATATACAGCGCCCTATTGGCACCGGCATATTGCAGTTCAAGTGTATCCAAATCAATGCTACAAAGTGCTATATCCATACCATCATTAGTGGTATTATGCGCAATATCTTGCTTCAATGCGGCGCGCACCTCAGTATGTAGTTGATTTAAAATGGCATCGCATTTATAAATTTGCTTTTCATTTAAGATTTCATTAAGCAAGGTATTACCAATCATACTCATGAAGGCGCCCGGCACGCCATGGCCTGTGCAATCGGCTGCTGCCAAATACACATGATTTTGATTGAGCTTATGTGGAGGATAAAACCAATAAAAATCGCCGCTTACAATATCGCGCGGTTGAAAATAAATAAACGACTGAGGAAATACTTTACTAAACTCATCTTGCAAAGGAAGTATGGCCTGCTGAATCTTTTGCGCATAGTTAATACTGTCTGTAATATCTTTATTTTTTACCTCTACAATTTTCTTTTGCTTTTCTACTTCCTCTTTTTCGGCAACCACCTCAGCTGTTCTGTTAACAACAATGGCTTCTAATTTTATTTTTGCACTTTTTAATCTGCGCACACTTATTTGTGTGATTATATACACCACAATTATTGAACCTATAACATAGCCAAAATAGGCCCAAGCGGTGCGATACCAGGGTGGCAAAATGGTAAAAGTATAAGTGTCCTGCTCGCCTTCTTTTCCGTAAACATTTTTAGATTTGATATGAAAGGTATAAGTACCTTCATTTAAATTGGTGTAACTTTTCTTTGATTCATAGGTCCAATCACTCCAGCTGTTTTCAAAGCCTTCGAGATAGTAACTGTAAGCATTTTCCTTTTCATTATCGTAGCTTAAAGCGGCAAACTCAAAATTGATGTTGTTTTTTTTGTAAATTACTTCTGGAATGGATTGCTGTTTTTCAATCTTTTTATTTTCATTATCAAAACCATAATAACCGCCAAATAAAGTATCGTTCATGCAATATACGCCTCTTATTTTTGTTTTGAAAGCAATACTATCCTTGCTTGGTTTTGAAGCATCATACCTGAATAAACCATCAGGTCCACCAAACCAGGTAATATTTTCATTTTCGGGAAAAATACAATGATAGGCATCGTAATCTGACATTCTTTTAAGTGGCCATGCAGATGCTTTTGTCTTCAAATTATAACTTATAAATTCATGAGTGGTTTCACTGGTTTTAAATAACCAAATGTTGTTTTTAAATCCCTCCACGATCTGATAAATTTGCTCTCCTGACTTATAATTGGCCTTATCAAATTCTTCTACTTGTTTAAACTTATTTGTGTTTGGGTTATATTTATATATCCCGTTATAGGTACCAAACAGTATTTTATAGTTTACCATGAAAGGCAGGTTATAAGAGTTATTTGGCAACCCACTAAGGGTATCATAACTTATAAATTCCGGCTTTTTACGCAACAAATTCTTTATTTTATATACGCCATTGTGAGATGTTCCTATCCAAATGGTTGATTCATTCTCTTCCACAATCTTTCTTACTTCTGGTATAGACTGCTCTTCCAGTTTTATGATATTATCTTTTTCCAGATTCAAAATTTCTAAGCCAGTCATCGAACCTAAATAACAAATGCCTGGCGAATATTTACTTTGCGTTAAATACAGTCCATTTGTTTTATTTAATTCATAAAGTTTATTATTTGTATCCAGCTTAAAGGTGCCAACCTCAGTTAAAACAATCAGAAATTCCTGGTTATTCAATTTAACCTTATGGATATTTCTTACATCGTTATTGAAGTTTTCAAAACGCTTAACAGCATTACCATCTATCTCAAAGAGTCCTTTAGATGTACCGCAATAATACTTATTATTGAAGGTTACAAATGATGTTACAATACCATCCAGTCCTTGTTCCTCGCCAAATGATGCTATATTACTATTTATTTCTAATCTTGTGATTCCCATATTTAAGGCTAACCATAATCCATGCTGTTGATCTTCAAAGCACCACCTTACCATTTCACTTTTTAAACCATCCGATTTGTTAATTATTTTAAGCAGTTTACCTTCATGATTAGTAAGGTAAAGCCCATGGTATAAGGTTCCAAAAGCTAATTTTCCATTCTTAAGTTGTATGGCACAATAAACTTCACCTTCAATTAACGCCTCATTTATTGGTGTATTGAAAGGTGTAATAACGATTCCGTTGTTATGATCAAAAACTATTTTAAAAAGACCTTTTTCTCTCGTAGCAACCAGACTATAATCAGGAAAGTTAATCCATCCATATATCCTTTGATCTACAAAAAAATCACCTCCACTGAGTAGAACAAGTTTGTTTTTTACCAGTTTTTTAAGGCCCATCTCACGGTCAATAATATAAAAATCGTTGTTTCGTTTATATCCAAAATGAAAAACGTTTTCGGCTTCTAATACTGTAATTTTATTATTTTCATAAATAAACAGGAAATCGTAAGTCTGAAAAATAACTTTGTTATTATAGGTGTATGTTTTCCAGACATCACCAAATAATTTTAAAGAATCGGGAAGCAGTTCTACGAGACTTTTTCCTATCATCTGTCCTTTATTATTCTTATACAAGTATCCAAACTCTCCTTGGGCACCATAATATATTTTTCCTTGGCTATCCTTATCCAAACTTCTCACAACAGAATTATTGAGCTTAAGTGATTGCCAGTTTTCACCATCATAAATTAAAAGGCCTATGGTATTGCCAAAATACATAATGCCATCATTACCCTGCAGAGCACACCAATTTTGAGCGTGGGCATTGTAATCTTTGGCAGAATATGTTTTATAGAAACTCTTTCCCTGCGCAAAAAGCACTAAGGGAAACAAAATAAGAATAAAAAATGCCAAAAGCCTGCTCTTCATATTTACAAACCTACATGTAAAAAAGTAATTTCAAAATTAATTTATCCAAATTAAGCCTTTGATTATTTAATAGCCCCTGTTTTACAATCATATCAGGAAGCCAGACCCAATTTTTTTAATAATTATGGCGCGCAATGATAGAATTAAATACTGGAGTAATTAAACGATT
Source organism: Chitinophaga pinensis (assembly GCA_945872355.1). Classification (GTDB taxonomy): domain Bacteria; phylum Bacteroidota; class Bacteroidia; order UBA4408; family UBA4408; genus CAIKXD01. The sequence continues at coordinate 24,086 of CAMBZU010000033.1, read as the reverse complement.
GGGCTTATTGGAAAGCTATAAAAAACAAGGGAAATTATTTTAAACAGTTTCCCTTGCACCTTCTATAAATGTTAAAATGTTTCTATTTTGAAATGACCAACTTTTTAACAAAGCTCTGTCTACCATCTTCTACAAATACAAAATAAATACCGTTGCTCATTTTGTCGGTATTCATACTATATAAAAGTTTTTTATAAATGATGGTCTGCATAGGAACGCTTAATACTGTTTTACCATCAACATCTTTGATTGTAAATTTTACAGACTTTGCATGTTCAAATTTACAATCAAAATAAACGATACTATTAGCAGGATTGGGGAACAAACTCAACTGATCAGGGGCATAAAATTTATTTTTTAAACCTGTTGTATCATCAGCATTACTTGGTAATCCAAATACCCTTCCTCCTCCTGCGTTACCTGCCACAATCCCCCTCGAAGTTCTAAAATTAATTCCCGTATTATTATAAGTATCCCCAACACTATATCTCACCCAACTTGAGCCACCATCTCTGGTTTCATAAATAATGCCATCAAAAGCGCAAGCCCAGGCTGTATCTGCTATTCCAGTTACACTTCTAAAACTTACATCTACACCATTCAAAACAGTATTCCAAGTTGTTCCTCCATTGGTAGTTTTTAAAATTAAACCTTGTGTTAAACCTCCAACCGCATATACAACATTGTTGCCTAAAGCTGCGGTGCCAAATAATCCGCCTGTAATCCCCGAGCTTCTTGGGCCCCAGCTTCCTGCCTCATATTTAAAAATGGTTCCTCCACTTCCAACCGCATAGGCTGTTGGTGTTGCCGAACTTTCATCAACTGCAACATCCCAAAAACGCGCAGAAACTCCTGTATTTTGTTGTACCCAATTGTTGCCATCATAATTTAATATCACACCAGCATCTCCTACCGCAAAGGCAATATTGTTATCAAAAGTAGCCACACCATACATACGCTGTGCAGTTGGACTTGTCATTGGGTTCCATGTTTGTCCGTTATCTGTTGATTCCCTAATTAAACCATTAGAACCTACCACACGCCATTTTCCAGCGTACATATCGCAAGACAATAAGGTGTCGGTACCTGCTATTAAACCTGTTACTGATGTATTCCAAGTATTACCTCCATCAAAGCTGCGCAAGCAATTGCCATCTTTCATTGTCATTAAAGCCGTGTCAGGTGAAAGCATTGAAATAGCTGTGATATCTGTTGTAGTATTAGTATTTAACGCTGTACTTGGAAACAATTGCTCAACTCTTATATATAATGGCTTATTAACGCTAACAGTGCAACCTGCATCCTGTATGGTACAGCTCACATCAAATTTTCCTATGGTTGAATAATTATGCAATGGCTGCGCAGCATTGGCAGTTGCGCCATCACCAAAATCCCAAGCATAACTAGCAGTTGCTGATTGCTGAGGAATTACATAAAAAGTTACTGCGCCATCAGGTAAATATTTAATTAAATCATTGGCTGCAAAATCAAATTGCGGACTATTTATGACGATGTCAATGCCATTATCATTACTAGTTGAAGGCAAGTCACTCGATTGCATTCTAATTCTATAACCCAAGCCATTGCCAACTGTTGTTGGAACCACACAGGCAATTACTCCCGCATTGGCCGTTGAACTTAACTGACCAATCAGTATTGCATTATTAAAATTACCAACGCTATCGGATAATTGCACATCGAATGAATTACCTAAATTGTAAATACCATTGGCAGTATAATATACATAAACAGTATCCAATTTGCAAAATGGCAAAGGATTAATTGAATCGATAACTAAAGCATTAGCATTAGCTAAAACAGGTCCTATTGTAAATAATGCATCACTTTGGTCGAGCAAGGCAGCGCCAGTTCCTGATTTTTCAACTTTTATTAAACACTGTGTGGAAGATACATTTGGTACATTCCAATAATAACTATCTGCATTTACTGCATTTAGCAATGGATTCCATGTTACACCATTGTTATCACTATAACTCAAATTCACCAATGCTACGTTGTTTCTATTCCAAGTAATATTATACCAATAGCCTTGGTTCAAATACTCACCACCATTGGGTGTATTTACGCTTAAGCTTGGTGTTGATGCTATTATTTCAAATGCAGCATCACTTACATCAGTTAACGTAGCGTTGCTGGTGCTGCTCACTCTTACCAAACATTGCGTTGAAACTAAATTTGGTGTAAACCAATAATAAATATTATTTATAGATGCAAAGGAACCTATAATCACAGTCCAATTTGATCCTCCATCAATTGAATACTCCAATTTAATAGCGTTGCCTATTCCCGAACCAGCCCATTTTATAATATGGTTAGGCGTGTTTGCTAAAAAACTCTCACCACCGTTAGGACTTAACAAAGTTAATGAAGCTGTGCCTTGCTCAATAGTAAAGGAAGCATCACTTACATCAAACAAAGTTGAGCTGCCAGCTGCCCTCACTTTAATAACACAATTACTTGAAATTACATTTGGCACCAACCAATTGTAGTAGTTAATATTATTATAATTTGAAACTATTGTTGAATAGCTATTACCGCCATTGCTAGAAAAAAGTATATCTACATTACTTACCAATACACTGTTCCAAGTGATAGTGACATAATTATCAACCCCAAACACTTCTGCCCCATTAGGAACAACATTGGTTATAGAAGGTGTTGTTGCTACAATACTAAAGTTGGCATCGCTAACATCAAAAATAGTGGTGTCCTGCACATCGTTAATTCTAATTAAACAATTGCTCTGCGCCTGATTGGGAACCAACCAATTAAAATACCCATTATTACTGATGTTACTTGCTAAGTTAGTCCATGAAACCCCATTATTATTAGAAAACTTCACTGTATAATTACCCGAAGTAAAACTTGAATTCCATTGCACAGCATAAGTTGCTCCGCCACTCAATATTTCACCGCCATTAGGTTGCACAATTGTGATATTTGAGGTATTCGCATTTATTGTAAAAGTGTTATTACTTTCATCATTGATTGTTGGATTTGCTACTTGACTTACTCTAATTCTACAGTTAGCACTGTTTACATTGGCTATAAACCAATTGTATGAATTATTATAACCATTGTAATGATATAGATTGGTGGCTATGGTATTCCATGCCCCGCCATTGTTAGTTGAATATGCTAAGTTCACATAATTACTATTGATATAACCTGTCCAATTAATTGTGAAATAAGTTCCACCAGCTAACACTTCTCCGCCATTGGGCTGCACCATTTCTAAATTGGGCGCCACAATATAAAAAGCACTTTGACTAGCATCACTTACAGTGGAATTACTGGCATCAGAAATCCTTATTAAACAAAGGTTGCTTGGTGTATTAGGAACAGTCCAATTGTATGAATTGTAGCCATCTGAACTTATATTGTTTGATACTATGTTTATCCAATTTACGCCTGCATCTATTGAGTATTCAATATTAACATTGCTCACAAACATGCTTTGCCAAGTAATTTGCTGTGTTGTGCCTATTAAAAAGGTAAGTGCTGTATTAGGCGATGATAAATCAACATAAATTGGCACGTATTGAATTTCAAATTGTGCATTGCTGGCATCAAACACATTTACATTATTGGCAGCAACAACCTTAACAAAACAATGTGTTGATGCCGGAAGCGGCACTTGCCAATTAAAACTACCCGTATTATTTAAATTGCTTGCAATATTTTGCCAAGTTAAACCGCTATCAATTGAGTATTCAAGATTTACTAATGCTACATTTTGTGATGTCCAAGTGATGGTATGATTGGTGTTGCCAATCCAGCTTTCGCCACCGTTGGGTGAGTTTAAATTAATAGCTTGTGTGCCGGGTGCAACACATGAAATTGCTGCTTGCCAACCTACTTCCTGATTATTATAATCGCTCACCCATTGAAAAGTAAGTGCGCCTTGCGCATTTGCAGCCACAACGCTGCCGGGTGAAGCAGTTCCCGAATAAGTTCCAATGAGCGGCGCAGCAGTGCTAGTGCCGTTATAAATCTTTAAAAGATCATAATTTAACTCACTTTCAAAACTGCTAAAATTAAATTTTAAAACTTGTCCAACTGTAGTTGGAGTAAATGTTTTAATAAAGGACTCATTAATATTATAAGTTGCTTGCGGACCAGCAGCATCATAAAAAGTGCCAGCACAAACAGTTTCTGCTTGATTATCCATATTATAAATATTGGTAGCCGAAGTTGTGAAACTATTAATAATGCATGCATTAGCAGGGCCATTAACACTTTGCGGAACTATTTTCCAATAATACGTTGTGGAAGGATTTAAATTCAATACTTGCTGATATAAAACAGTGATGCCAGCCTGATATAATGGCGGATTGGCGCTCGTACCCAAATAAAGATCATACCCATCTATCAATACAGTTCCTCCTGCTGCTGACCATGTAAATACAGGGTTTCTGCTAAAAGAGCTAAGTCCATTTGCTGGATATAAATTACTTGCGCAATTAGGCAAACCGCCAAAAACAATGCTAAAAGAGAAATTACTTTGATCAATTACTAAACCTGTTGCAACATCTTTAACCCTTATTAAACAATTGTTAGCAGGCGTATTTGGCACTAACCAATTATAATAATTATTTCCATCAAATGAAGAAATACCATTGTCAATGGCCAACCAATTGGAACCGCCATTTATACTGTATTCAATAGCTACTGAATCTATTCCATAAGCTTGATACTGCAAGTAATAAGTATTTCCCGACTGAAAGGTTTCACCTCCGTTAGGGTAATTTACTGTTAATGATGGTGCAACTATATTAAATTCAAGGGCATTGATATCATAAACAGATAAATCATTTGCATTACTAAGCTTTACAAAACAATTGCTCGATGGCGTATTGGGGATCAACCAATCGTAAGAACTACCATTATTGTAATTGTTCACAATGGTATTCCAAGTAAGCATTGAATCATAAGAGTATTCTATTTTAAAATTAGCAATGCCGGGCGCTTGCCACCATATTTGCTCAGTAGTGCCAACGGCAAAAATTTCATTCCCACTTGGATAACTTAAATCAATAGTGCCTGAAGAAATAGTAAATGTTGCATCTGAAATATCTGTTATACTTGCATTATTGGCATCTGTAATTCTTATCAAACAATTTGTGGATGGTGCAGTTGGAACAGGATTCCACCAATACCATGTACCTGATACATTATTTGCTATAACATTCCATGTTGATCCACCATTTATAGAATATTCAATATTTAAATTCGCAACACCTGTAGCAGTCCAATTGATATAAGAACCAGTATTAGATGTAAGCACTTCGCCACCATTGGGGTAATCGAGCACAAGGCCTGCACTTTGAATGCTAAAATCAAAATTAGACACATCATTTAAACCAGCATTACTACTTTGTTTAATCCTAACTTTACAAGTATTTGAAGGTGTGTTAGGAATAGGACTCCAAGTATAACTGCCCAAAGCAGCATCAATATTGCTGGCCACAGGCATAAAAGTTGCACCTCCATTTGTAGAATATTCAATATCTATAAAATCTACTCCAGGTGCATACCAAGTTATATCTTCAGCACTTCCAATAGCAAAATATTGCACCCCACTGGGGTATATCAAAGTAATAGAAGGGGCTGTAATCTCAAACGAAGCATTACTAACGTCATTTTCTAACAAATTAGAGAAATTGCTTACCCTTACCAAACAATTAGTTGAAGTAATACTGGGCACTGTCCACTGATAAAAGCCAGTACCTGAAAAGGAAGTTGCATTGGCAATAAAATTCCAAGTGCTGCCGCCATTACTACTGTATTCTAATTTTACAAGCGCTAAAGAAGCATCGGTCCATGTAATAAAATCACTGTTATTGGCCGTCAAAACTTCGCCACCATCGGGATATGTAATTTGTATAGCTTGCGCAAAAACATGTAATTTTACAGCTATTAATATGGCAATTAAAAATAGTTTTTTCATCTCTTATTTTTTACATTTAGGTAATAAAAAATCAAAGTTAAAAGTTTATTTTAAAACGACCAATCTATATTTTTTTTTAAAAAAGCTATATAATAGCAACACGCTACTTTTTTTAACAAGGCTGTTTCAAAAAATAAGATATTTTTGTTTCATAAAATGAGCATGGCACATTTATTGAAAACAAAACGCATTATGAAATCATTGTTGCTTTTTATTATTTGTGCACAATTTATTCAAGTTTGCAATGCGCAAAATGAACTTCTGGGCGAATCCAATACCGCACCAATAAATTTAGAAAAAAAATACAGGTCAACCATATTTGCAGGCGACACTATTGCAGTTGTAGATTTAAAAACAGCTGTAATTACTGGGGCTAGGGTTTTTAAAGATGCCGATGCTGAAAAAAAATACCGCAGGTTGGTAAGAGACGTAAAAAAAGCTTATCCCTACGCCAAAATTGCCGGTCAACGAATTAAAGAATACAATGAAATAATTGCGGATAAAAAAAATAGGGAACGCAAAAAATTAATGAAAGAGGCTGAAAGAACCTTAAAAGTAGAGTTTAAAAAAGACCTTGAAAATCTTACCGTAAACCAAGGTAAAATTTTAATGAAATTGATTGACCGTGAAACTGGCAATAGCTCCTACGATTTGGTAAAAGAGTATCGTGGTAGAATGACCGCTTTTTTTTGGCAGTCATTTGCTGTAATTTACGATGATGATCTAAACATGAAAGTAAGGTACGACAAAGAAGGCGATGATCGTTTAATTGAAGAAATTATTGGAATGATTGATCGTCAAGAAATTTAGTTTCTTTGTTTCAATGCTTCATATAAAATAACACCACAAGCAACTGAAACGTTAAGCGATCCTATACTTCCTTTCATAGGCAACTTGGCTTTACAATCTGATAGTTTTATATATTCCGGAGATATCCCTTCTTCTTCATTTCCCATAATAATGCAACACGGACTTTTCATATTCACCTGCGTGTAAAGATCATTTGTTTTTTCGGTGCAAGAAACAATTGTTAAACCTGTTTCCTTTAGATATTTTATGGTATCTTTTAAGTTCATGCTACGACAAACAGGTATTTTATTGAGCGCACCTGCAGATGTTTTCATGGCATCAGCATTGATAGGTGCAGAGCCTCTTACAGGAATTATAATGGCATCAACACCACAACATTCTGCTGTGCGCGCAATAGCACCAAAATTTCGCACATCAGTAATTTTATCTAAAATTAATAGCAAAGGCACCTTTCCTTTTTCAAAAACGGCTGGTAACACTTGTTCAATATCATAAAAATTTACTTCCGAAGAAAATGCAACTGCACCTTGATGGTTTTGCTTGGTTAATCGATTTAACTTTTCCACAGGTGCAAATTGATAAAAAACTTTATGCTCCTTGGCCTTTTGAATGAGTTGTTTTATTAAATCGCCTTTTGCGCCATCTTGAATAAAAATCTTCTGTATTTCTTTTCCTGCGTCAATCGCCTCTAATATGGGGTGAATACCATAAATGATATTCTCATGTTCTGTATTTGTATGATTCAAAATAATAAAATTTAATGTTCGTTATATGCCCTACCTTGCCTCCACGCATCTACTCCTTTATACCACTCATCTTTAAACATATCTGAACGGTTGAGTTGAAAATCGTTTTCTGAAAAAGGATTAATTACTTTAACAAAAACAAAAGAAAGCGACTTGTAACTGGCGTCTTCTCCATAAACCCAAGTTTCTGAATTTTCTTGTTTATATAAAGTGTTGGGCTGACCAAATATTGTATAAATCAAACCTCTATCCGACTTCCAGCCTTCGCAATAGGAGGTAAAATAAAGATTAGCCTCTTGCGCTCTTGTGTAATATACCTTTAAGATTGATTTTGCGCGCTCATTATTACCGCCATTTCTTTGCCAAAAATCATCAATTGCTTTTTTCTTATCAGCTTGATTCATTAAATCTTCATATTCTTGGCGAGTGGTTATAAACCTTAAAATTGGAACCAATTGCTCGCTGGCTGTTAAATACGGAAACTCTTCATTAAATCTATAAATTGTAAAACCATCTTTTACAGTAGTATCTATTTGAATATGGTAGAAACCTAATTTCTCAAAGCGAATACTGGCCAAGCCTGAAGTATCCATGGCTAAAGAAAATACACTATCAGCAGCATAATCAAATGATTTAGGTGTATAAGAGCTAAATGCGGGTGCAGGCAATGGGAATTGTCGGTTATAATACCTCACATAAAGTTTTGACTGCTTTATTCCACCTGTATAATTTAAGTTCACCGTTTCATCTTTTCTTATCACATTTCTAAAAATAGGTTGATTATAAGCTGTGTCGGTCAATAAAAAATTTTGAGCCGTTTGAAATGAACTTTTATAAATATTTAAAATGCTTTTTGAACTGATGTTTCTATTTAAATCTTGTACCACCAATTCTAGCACATAGTTATTTGGATAAACAGCATTAAATGCAGTTTTGGCAATTAATAAGGAGGCTTTTTCTGAAAAATCTTTATCAATAACCAATACACTACCAGTATCAATTGCAACTTTTGCATCGTAAGAAGGCAATAAGCGATAAGTTAGAGCCACCCTTGCTGTAAATAATTTACTTTCGCCCGACTTTACATAAAGTAATTCAGAAGTACTTATTGAGAAATGAATGTATGATGTTTGCGCATTCACATGCTGCACAGTAAAAAGTGGATGCAATATGTTCTCACTTTTACGGTATGAAAATGACAGATTTTGATTGGAAATTTTGTTGGTTGTATTACATCCAAAATTTGCAATTAAAAAAGCACTGTAAACGAATAAGGCAGTTGATCTTATTTTTTTAAAAATCATAAGATTGTAAAAATAGTATTATTAATATAAACTTATTGGCAATTTATATTTTTTTTGGTATTTTTTTTTGTGAAGGATAACCTTGCTATAAAAGAGAGCTTAAGATAAATTTATTCATTCACCAATATCATAATTTGAATTGCATTTTAAAAGCAACTTATTTAATAACTTTGTTGAGGTAAAATAAATCATTAAAAATGATTGAGAAGATTAATTAATAGGCAACATAGTATTACTTCTATATATTACATTTGTCATCAAAAAAAAACAGATTTATGATTACCTCTTTGCACATTAAGAACTACGCATTAATAAGTGATTTAGAAATCACTTTTGAAAAGGGGTTTACCATTATTACAGGAGAAACAGGCGCAGGAAAATCGATATTACTTGGGGCTTTAAACCTAATTGCTGGCCAAAGAGCCGACACAGCTGTATTATTAAATAAAGAAAACAAGTGTATCGTGGAAGCTGAATTCGACATCAGCAACCTAAACCTTAAGGCATTTTTTGAAGAAAACGACCTCGATTTCACTAAGAAAAGTATTATCAGAAGAGAAATTAATAGCAATGGAAAAACCAGGGCATTTGTAAATGATACCCCTGTAAACCTTGGCCTATTAAAGGAACTTTCTCAATATTTAATCGACATTCACTCGCAGCACCAATCATTAGAAATAAATGAAAAAGCCAGTCAATTAAATAACTTGGATATTGTGGCCAAGCTTGAATCAGCTGTTGATGAATACAAATTAGATTTTGATCAATATAAAGAGGAGCAGAAAAAACTGCTCGAAAAAATTGAATATGAAAATCAATTGCGGAAAGACTTTGATTATTTTCAATTTCAGTGGCAAGAAATTGATGACTTAAATCTTAAAAAAGATGAAATTAAAGCGCTCAAGGCTGAATTGGCAATCATTACACATGCCGAAGAAATAAAATTAAACCTCTCAAAGGCCAATAATATAATGGCTGAAGAAGAAGGAAATACCATTGCTCAATTAAATGAGAGCAAAAATGCCATTGCATCAATTGCCCGTTATGATAGCGATCTCAACGAATTACAAAAACGTTTGCAAAGCAGCATCATTGAATTAAAGGATATAGCCCAGGAAATAGATATTAAACTTGAACAAGTAAATTTTGATCCTGATAGATTGAATTTTTTAAATGAGCGCATAAGCAGTGCAGAACGCTTAATGCGAAAACATCAAGTAAATGATGAAACAGCACTTTATGAATTAAAACTAAGCTTTGAAACTAAAATTGCTGGTGTTGATAATGTGGCTGATGAAATTGAAAAACTAAAAATTAAAATCCAAGAAATTGAAAATAATTTAACCGAAAAGGCTGCTTTACTTAGTAAGCAGCGCAGTGGCAAAATTCCTTCCTTTGAAAAAGAAGTAACCAGCATCTTGCAACAATTAGGCATGCCTAATACACAATTTAAAATTCAGTTAAACAAACTCAATCACTTTACATACAAAGGTTGCGATGAAGTTATATTTTTGTTTAGTGCCAATAAAGGTGTTGCACCTTCGGCGCTTCAAAAAGTAGCTTCTGGTGGCGAATTATCAAGAATTATGTTGGCAATTAAATCACTGATTGCAAAGGAAAAAACACTTCCTTCAATTTTGTTCGATGAAATTGACACGGGTGTATCGGGCGATGTGGCAGCTAAAATGGCGCTTATTTTAAAAGATTTGGCCAATCACCTTCAAGTAATTAGCATTACACATTTGCCTCAAATTGCAAGTAAAGGCAATCAGCATTGGTATGTTTACAAGAATAACGATAAGGATATTACAAGTTCACACATAAAAATTTTAAACCAAGAGGAGCGTGTTCATGAAATTGCGAAGATGTTGAGTAGTGAAAAAATGAGTGCAGCGGCCATAAGCAATGCCAAAGAATTACTCGGGTTTTCAAATAAGAAAACCGTGAAACAATAACTATGTTAACAAATTTTAATTCAAAAGCCGGCAAGTCTTTTTACTTTCGCCCTCTGCATGATAAATTTCAATAAAGCTATTTAATGTATTCCTTACTAAAAAAAGAAGTCAAAAGTTTTTTGAGCTCAGTTTTAGGCTATGTTGTGATCATCGTTTTTTTGTTGATCGTGAGCCTGTTTCTATGGGTTTTTCCGGGTGAATTTAATGTGCTCGATAACGGCTACTCTTCTTTAGATGGCTTATTTATGATTGCGCCCTGGGTATATTTATTTTTAATACCAGCCATTACCATGCGCAGTTTTGCTGATGAAAAAAAAAGTGGCACCATTGAACTCTTGCTTACAAAACCACTTACTGATTTAGATATCATCTTATCAAAATACCTTGCCGGAATAGTACTCGTTATTTTTAGCATTGCCCCAACCCTATTGTATTATTTTGCAGTTTATCAATTGGGAAATCCTGTCGGAAATATTGATGTGGGCGCTACAAATGGTTCATACATTGGCTTGGTGTTTTTAGCTTCGGCCTTTGTTTCCATTGGAATTTTTGCTTCAAGCATTACCGATAATCAAGTCATATCATTTATCGTATCGCTTTTCCTTTGTTTTATAGTATATCAAGGCTTCGATTCTTTTAGTAGTTTACAACTTTTTAAAGGAATAGACAACATCATTGGCAGCTTAGGCGTCAGTCAACATTATATAAGTATGAGCAGAGGCGTAATTGATACAAGAGATATTATTTACTTTATTGGTCTTTCAGCCATTTTTATTTTGATGGCTAAAACATCGCTAGAAAGCAGAAAATGGTAATTGTAAAGCAAGTAGTATGAAAAACAAAAATAAATTCAACAGTTACTTACAACTTTTTACCGGTGTGGCCATTGTAATATTGCTTAATATTATTGGCAACTTTATATTTCATCGTTTTGATTTAACAGCCGAAAAAAGATACAGTTTATCTAACGCAACAAAAAAACTACTTACTGATTTAGATGATGTAGTTTATTTTAAAGTTTACCTAGAAGGTGAATTTCCCGCAGGTTTCAAAAGATTAAGAAGTGAAACCAAAGAAATGCTTGACGAATTTAGAGCTTATGCAGGCGACAATATTCAGTATACTTTTATAAATCCTTCGCAAAATGAAGATATTAGAAAGAATACCGAAGTTTACGAGCAACTATATAAAGATGGATTATTGCCAACTTCATTGCAAGTAAAGACAGAAAATGGGGAGCAAAATCAACTTATTTTTCCAGGTGCTTTGGTTACCTACCACGAAAAAACTTTTCCAATGCAACTGCTAAAAAACCAAGTTGCCATGGCCGAAGAAGAAGTGCTGAATGCTTCAATAGAAAATCTTGAGTTCGAATTTGCAAGTACCATCTTAAAATTAACAACCAAAGAAAAAGCAAAAATTGCTATTATTGAAGGACATGGAGAACTTGATGGAAAAAAACTTGAAGATATTACAAAAGCCCTCGAAGAATATTATGTAGTAGAGCGTGTAAGATTAAACAATCAATTGTTTTCTTTAAGAGGATTTAAAGCGGCAATTGTTGCCAAACCCGACAGTGCCTTTAATGAAAAAGACAAATATATTATTGATCAATTTGTGATGAAAGGTGGTAAAATGTTATGGTTGATTGATCCTGTAATGGCCAGTATGGATAGTTTAACCAAAAACAATGTAACTTTAGGTTTAGCTAATCCAATCAACATAGAGGACATCCTTTTTAAATATGGTGTTAGATTAAATACCAATTTGGTTTTAGATGCGCAATCAGCACCAATTCCAATATTGGCCGGATATCAAGGCAATCAACCACAACATAAATTTTACCCTTGGGTATATTTTCCGGTTGCATTCCCATTTTGTGATCATCCAATTGTAAAAAATTTAAATGCTGTTAAGTTTGAGTTTGCCAGCAGTATTGATACCTTAAACAACAAAGAAATTAAGAAAACAATTTTACTTGCAAGCTCACAATATTCGCGCAGCATCAACACGCCTGCAAGAATTGATTTGGCCATTTTAAAGAAAGAACCAAATCCAAAAGAATATTATCGAAAAAATATACCATTGGCTGTGCTTTTAGAAGGCGCATTCGAATCAATATTTAAAAATAGAATTGTACCAATTGTTGCTAATTCAGAGGAACTTGCTTTTAAAGCCAATGGAATTAAAACAGCCATGATTGTAGTTGCTGATGGTGATGTGATAAGAAACCAAGTTCAAAGCAGCACTGGCAAAGTTTTCCCGCTGGGTTACGACAGATACACGCAACAACAATTTGGAAATAAAAATTTTATTATGAACTGTATGAATTATTTATTGGATGATTCAGGCCTTATTGCAGTGCGCACCAGAGATATTCAAATTAGACTTTTAAATAAAACTGTGATACAAGAAAGTAAACTAAAATGGCAACTCATTTGTATTTTAAGTCCAATTTTTTTAGTAATCCTTTATGGTTTATTTGCAGGCTGGTTGCGTCAAAAAAAGTATGCTTCAAAAATAGATAGCTCAAACCATATCAACTAAAAATTACATCAAGATGACAAAAAGCACAAAAAATACACTTTCAATATTGTTGATGAGTATTTTAGCCGTGACAGCAGTTTTTTTAGTCACAAAATACCAGAATAGCACTTTAAAAGAGGAGCTTTCAGACTTTGCAGTGAATGATACAGCTGCCATCGACAAAATATTTTTATCAGATAAAGATGGTTATAAATTGCTTTTAGAGCGCAAAGCCACTAATTTATGGATGGTGAATAAAAACTTTGAAGCGCGCCCTGATGCTATTAAAATCTTGCTTGAAACAATTACACAAATTAGAGTAAAAGCGCCTGTGGGTAGAGCTTCCTTTAACAATGTGGTGAAAAAACTTGCTGTAAAAAGCACCAAGGTAGAAATTTATCAAAAAGGACAATTGGTTAAAACCTATTATGTAGGAGGTACTACAGAAGATTTTATGGGCAACTATATGATGATTGAAAACTCATCAGCGCCCTTTATTATGCATATCCCAGGCTTTGAAGGTTATTTATATCCAAGATACTATGCAATGCCAGAGTTGTGGCGCTCAACAGCATTTTATCGCTACAGAGCAAATGATATTAAAAACATCAAATATGTTAATACCCAAAATCCAACAATTTCATGGGAATTAAATCAAGATAAGGGCAACATTAGCATTAAAGATTATATAGGTAATGAAATTAAACAATTTGACACTTTAAAAGCACGAGAATTTTTAACCCAATTTTATAATATCAACTGCGAAGGCTATGTAAAAGATATTGAGCCCGAAAGAAAGGATTCTATTTTAAATTCGAAGCCAAGAAGCATATTCACCATTGTTCCAACTGTTGGAAATACTAAAGAACTAAAGTGCTTTACTAAAAAGTTAATTGCCGAAACATTCGACATGAACGGAAAATTAATGGATGTTGATGTTGATAGATTTTATGGCATCATCAATAATGACAAAAAAGACTTATTGCTGCTTCAAAACTTTGTTTTTGATAACTTAATGGTGCCTGTAGACTATTTTGCGCCAAGTACGAGTCATTTTGTTAAAAAATAATTAAAATTAGTTATGAGGGTGGCGCATAAAAGTCAATCTTTAGTTTATTTTTGCCCATTCAAAATTTAAAATTAAAACAAATGAAATTTATCGTTTCAAGTACTACCCTGCTTAAGCAACTTCAAAATATCAGTGGTGTTATCAACAACAATAACCCATTGCCAATATTAACTAACTTTTTATTTGATATTGATACAAATGAAATGTCGGTTTCATCCTCAGATTTAGAAACCACTTTAACAACTAAAATTCCTGTTAAAGCCGAAGAAAAAGGTAAAGTAGCTATTCCAGCAAGAATATTAATGGATACTTTAAAAGAGCTTGCAGAAATGCCACTTTCATTTTTAATTGATAACAAAACTTTTGCAATTGAAATTTCGAGCGGTACAGGTAAGTTCAAATTATCGGGTTTTGATGGTGAAGAATTTCCTAAAACACCAAGCATAGATGATGCAAGTGCCATGCAAGTGCCTTCAGAATTATTATCCACAGGTATCAATAAAACAATTTTCGCAACAGGTAATGATGATTTAAGACCCGCAATGAGCGGTGTTTTCTGTCAAATTTCTACAGATAATATTACCTTAGTTGCTACTGATGCACATAAATTGGTGCGCTACCGCAGAAACGGATTAACATCACCAATTGAAGCTTCTTTTATTCTGCCAAAAAAGCCTTTAAACATTTTAAAAAATATTGCTGCTTCGGTAAACGAAGAAGTAAAAATTGAATTTAACAAACAAAATATATTCTTTGGTTTTGAGAATTTCTCATTAACTTGTAAATTAATTGATGCTAAATATCCTAACTACGAAGCTGTGATCCCTAAAGAAAATCCAAATAAATTAATTATTGATAGGGTTTCTTTTTTGAGAACAGTTAAAACGGCATCTATTTATTCTAACAAAACTACACATCAAGTAAGATTAAAGATTGCAGGCAGTGAACTTAATGTGTCTGCTGAAGATTATGATTTTAACAATGCCGCAACAGAGCGTTTAACCTGCGATTATAAAGGTGAAGACATGGAAATTGGATTTAACTCCAAATTTTTACAAGAAATGTTGGCTAACCTTGAAACTGAGCAAGTTTGTTTAGAAATGAGCATGCCCAACCGTGCAGGAATATTATTGCCGGTAAACGGAGAAAATACCAACGAAGAAATTTTAATGTTGGTAATGCCTGTGATGTTAAATGTTTAATCAACACTTTTAGAGCCTTCTGAAAGATGCTGAATTCTATTTAATTACAGATGCATTCTAAATCAATTGATGCAGCATTAGTCTTATCAGGTGGTGTAGCCAGAGGCTTATCTCACATAGGTATTTATAAAGCCTTGTGCGAACTAAATGTTAACCCTAAAATAATTGCAGGTACCAGCGCAGGCGCAATCATTGGTGCTTTTATTGCCAAAGGTTTTCATGCCGATGAAATTGAAGCAATAGCATCAAAAACCAATATTATCAGCATTAGAACTTTTAATCCTGGCAATTTAGGCCTTTTTAAGCCACATTCAATCAAACGTAATTTACAAAAATATCTTGGCAATATTACTTTTGATCATTTAAATATTGAATTGGTAGTTGCAACTACTGATATTAAAAAAGGAAAACCCCATTATATTCGAAGTGGTGATTTAATTCCCGCTTTATTGGCTACAAGCGCTATTCCGCTTATTTACAAACCTATCAGCATTGATGATAAACTACTCATTGATGGTGGAATTTCCGATAATTTTGCGGTGGAGGCCATTAGTCCAAGTAATTATAAAATTATTGGCTGTCACGCAAATCCTTTAGGAAACAATGAAAATGAGTTGAACTATAAAGCACTTATTGATAAATGTATTTCAGTTGCTTTACATAAAGATATTATACACAAAAAGCACCTTTGTGACATTTTCATTGAGCCACCACTATTGGCCAATTATGGGATGTTTCAAATAAAAAAAGCCAAAGAAATTATTCAAATAGGTTACGATTACACCAAAACACTTGAAGTACAATTCTAAGAAAATAGTGTAATTTTTGTTACCAAAATAAAACATGTAAATGCAAAAAGAAAACTATAGCATAGCCATACACGGTGGAGCAGGAACAATTTTAAGAAATGAAATGACTGCTGAAAAAGAGCTTGCCTATAAAGAAGCCTTAACAGCGGCTATTTTAGCAGGTGAAAATATTTTGAAACAAAGAGGAACAGCGCTTGACGCAGTTGAAGCTGCAATAATTTCGTTAGAAAACAATCCACTTTTTAATGCCGGAAAAGGCGCGGTGTTTACGCATGATGAAACACATGAAATGGATGCTTCAATCATGCGTGGCGACAATTTAATGGCGGGTGCTGTGGCCGGAATTAAAAATATTAAAAATCCTATTCAGCTTTCTCGCAAAGTGATGGAAAACTCTGAACATGTTATGCTTTGCGGCGAAGGTGCTGCAACTTTTGCAAAAAAAATGGGATTTGAATTTACACCTGACAGCTATTTTTATACCGAACAAAGGCATGCACAATGGCAAAATGCGGTTGCTGAAAATAAAATTGCGCTTGATCATAATATTAAAACTGATGAAAAAAAGTTTGGCACTGTAGGCGCTGTAGCACTTGACATGCATGGAAATTTAGCCGCCGGCACATCTACAGGCGGCATGACCAATAAACAATTTGGGCGAGTTGGAGACAGCCCAATTATTGGAGCTGGAACTTATGCCAATAATGCCCAATGTGCTATTTCTTGCACTGGTCATGGCGAATTTTTTATAAAAGCGGTGGTGGCTTATGATGTTTTTTGCTTAATGGAATACAAACAGCTTTCTTTAGAAGAAGCTTGCCGCATTGTAGTAAAAGAAAAGTTAGTTAAAATAGGTGGTGAAGGTGGTTTAATTGCAGTTGATAAATTTGGAAATATCAGTTTGTGCTTTAATTCAGATGGCATGTACAGAGCCAGTGTTGCCATGCATCAGGAGCTTTTAGTAGCTATTTATAAAGATTAAAATTTCTGGCAATGCTGAATATAGCAGCACCATTTACAAAACCATTTTTCTTTGTAATTGACCTTGAGCAAAAAAGTAATTTTTTATTCACAACCTTTAATTTGCATCAAAGCTAATAATAGCAATCATTGCAGAGAAATCGAGCATTAATTTTGTTCACAAAGCCACAATTTAGAATTCACAATTTAAAATTCACAATTTAAAATTCACAATTTAAAATTCACAATTTAAAATTCATCAAACCCTTACCCCAATCACCAAAACATCATCGGTTTGTTCCATTATACCTCGCCATTCATCAATAAATTGAGCTAAATACTGCTCTTGCTCCAGCATCGTTAAATGTTGTATGCTTAACAATATTTCTTTAAAGCGCTTGGTCATTAATTTTTTATCTGATGAATTAAACTGATCGGCATAGCCATCGGTTGAAAGATAAATGGTATCGCCTTTTTGTAAATCAAATGTATGTAGGCTAAAGTTTTTTTCTTCTTCTGGCATATGACCGCCTATAGCTACTTTATTGGCTTTGGTTTCAATCAATTCATTATTACGAATATAATACAATGGCCTGTTTGCACCTGCGTATTGCAATTCATTTTTAATTAAATTAATTTTTAAAATAGAAATATCCATCCCATCGCGCGAATCGCTGCCAGCTGCATCTTGTTTTAAGGCACTGGTTATTTCTTTATTGAGCTCGTTTAAGATTAAATTGGGTTGTATAATATCGCGCTCATTCACAATTTGATTAAGCAAGGTATTTCCAATCATACTCATGAAAGCGCCTGGCACACCATGCCCAGTGCAATCCACACAAGCCAAAATACTTTCATCTCCTTTTTGCGAAAACCAATAAAAATCGCCACTCACAATATCACGTGGTTTAAACATAATTGCGTTAAACGGAATGGCTTGATTAATCTCTGTTCTAGAAGGTAAAATAGCCTCTTGAATGCGTTGCGCGTATGTTACACTGTCAACAATTTCTTGATGCTTACGTTCTATTTCTTGCTTTATAATATTGATTCTTTCTTTTTCTTTATGCACTGCAGTGCTCGTAGCCCAGAGTTTTTTTACCTTCTCATCTAATTTATTTTTCGCTTGTTCAAGCTTTGCTTTTTCATCATTTAGTTTTTCTATTTCCTCATCAACTTTCTTTTTTTCCTTATAAACAGTCTCGTTCATAGCCCACATGCGTTTGTTTTTTTCGGCAAGCTTTTCTTTTTCCAAAGCAAGATTAATTTTATCATTCTCAATATCAGCAATACGTTTTTCATGCGCTGTTTGTATGCGCTCCTCTTCAATTGTTTTAAGGCTAACGTAATTGATCTCTATAGCATGTTGTTGCTGTAAAATTTCTATTTGCTTCTTTTGCTTATGCAGATAAACAAAACATACGATGAGTGATATTGAAAATAATATAACGATAACTACCATTGCTATTGTTTGGCTTTGTTCTGCTCTTCAACAAAATGCTCCAAATTTTCGATATAAATCTCATATTTTCTACCGAACTCCCTCCCTTCTGCATTAAAACCGTTTTTTTGGGCGCCCAACATTTGCATCCCTTTTGGATACCTATCTGAATAAACAGAAGGAGCAACTCCTGCATGATGCAAAGTAAGCCAAAGAAAAGTAACACAAAAAGAGAAGTAAGCAGTTTTCATAGCGGGGTTGGTGTGAGTAAAAGGCCTTATCTCTTTTTTTAAATAGGTAATAAAAAGCAAAAGCAATACTGAAATAAACATAATAGGCCTACAAATATTTAATATCGAATCGGCACCAGGCCAATGTTCCAATTTAAAAACAGTACTTACTATAGTCAACGTTATAAAAACGCAAACTAACAGTTGAAAAACAGCAGAGAAGTATTTACCCGATATCAACAATTTTATGAGCTGCACCAACCTTATTAAAGCGGGAATAACAATCAACATACTCAGAGAAAGTATAGGAGCTGCCCCTGTATATTGATTTGATTTTAGATTAAAACCCACAAGTAAAACGGATAAAAAAAGTAATTCATAATAGCTCAAAAAACTGATTTCAGCATTACCTAACTTTCTTTCTTTAAAAAACAAAACCACAGGTAAAACTATTGCATTGTATATAAAGCCTGCAAGCATGCTCAAAACATATACCATTAAAAACTCCTCACTAGTATCCTGCAAATCAACAAATACAGCAATTACTGGATACAAAACCATTAGATAAATAAAATAACCGGCAATTTTATACTTGATAATTGTTAGCCGCATCATATCTATAAACAACAAAGCAACAGCAAGCATACTGTAATTAACTATAGTTAATCCGTAATCATTTTGTGCAAAATTGGCAAAGAAGCCAACTAAGCAAAGGCATAAAAAAAAGATGATTATATGAATATGTTTTTTCATAATAATTATTCTAAACTATTGAGCTTAATATCATTGTTTATTGATTCAATTTGCAAATCCAACTCAAAATATCTTGTGTCGTTCCAATTCCCGATATAGGCGTTCTGCTGCTTCTTTTTTGTTAGATGAATGATTTCAGCCTTTAAAATTTGATTTATTAAAATTAATTCTTTGGTTTCTGAAACGTTTTCGGGAATAAGATTTTTGGCCTTATAATAATTACCATTTTCTGCAGTACCAAGCACCCAGTTCTGCAAGGCTAAGGGTTTCATTAATTCAGGTGTATTTCTATATTTTTTACGCGCTTGGTTCTTTTCTGCTTCGTAACCTCCAATTTTACCCAGCACTCTGTACAAAGCCATCGCAATTTTAGCATCTTTGCTGTAGTTTCTAAGCAGTTCATTTAAATAGAAATACGTGTATTCTACACCAGGACCTTCTTGCAATTGATAACAAATGTTCAGCAATATTTTGTTTTTTTCCTCTGCCGATTGCACATAACTAAGTAGTTTAAGTGTCCTTGCTGTATCTCCGTTTGCTGCTAAAATTAATGCGTTGGCTTTAATCCAGCCATTATCTTCATTAATTACTTTTGGTAGCACTTTAAATAAAGAATCAATTTTAGTATTAGCATTATCCAATTCATTATTTTTAAATAATATATAACTTTCATATAGTCCTATTTTGGCAAGAAGATTTGAGCTAATCTCTGAACTACTGCATTTAATTTCTGATAAAAATTTCAATACCGACATCGTAAGACTATCATTACCATAGGCAGCATACTCATTTAAAACTTTTAAATATGTTAGACTGCTAATTGTATGTAATCTCCTATTTTTAATCAAAAAATCTAAAAAAGGAGAAAAATTATCATTCCCACCGGCATCAATATCACCGATAGTTGTTAAGCTACAATAATTAGATGCTGTTTGAAATTCATTGTATAGTTTTGGAGAAAGTACCCATAGGTAATTTGGAATTGAAGCATTATTCCAATTAACTTTATCAAAATAATGTAATTTCAACTTATGCTCTTCTGTAACTATTTGATAATAATTGAGAGCGGCACCAAAATACATCTCAGCATTTGAATTTTGATGAAGGAAGTTACTATAATAAAAGCCTCTTTTCTTATAATAAACGGCCAAGTTCATTCTGGTACTATCGTTTAAATCTGTATTCAAAAGCATTTTTTCGCCTCTATCAAAGAGAGCGATTGCCGAAGTATTTGGAACAAAACAATTGATGAAAGACGAAGGGAAGTTTAACCTCACTTCCAAATTTTGAAATAATTTTTGAATAGCACTTTCTATAAATTGTGCTTTTGAAAATTCATTTTTTGCAAATCTATCAATTACAAAATCAATATTCCGTTCGCTGTCTCCATTGAATTTATATATTGTTAGATAGATATCCAATGGCTTATAATTGTTATTTTGAAACAAATTAAAGTCAATTAACATCTCAATTTTCTCCTTAGCTGTAATATCAGATTTAAATTGTGTAGCATACAATAAGGCTAAAAGATGGAATCCACCTTGCTTGGGTAAATCTTGGCAATTAAACCTATAAACTTGATTGCTTTTAAAAATGGAATCAAACCTATTATAAGCCGCTGTGTCTCCCTCCAAAGGCGATAATAAATGAATAAATTCACTATAGTTGGGGAAATCATCAATAGCAATAAGAGAGGCAAAAGTATATAGTATATTGTGCTCCACTAAATATTTTTGAGAGGTTTTAGATTTAATTGCGTCATTCAAAAACCATTGTGCTTTAAAAATAGTTTTATTAATAATGGTATCCGCAAAGCCTTTATAATCGCTTACACCATCATGTTTGATTAATGCACAAATTCCCAAAAAATCATTCAACCTATTTCTGCTATATTTACTGTAGGAAATGGCTTTCCCTTTACTTATTTTTTCAATTTTTAGAGAGACTTCTGATTCAAAATTTCTGTACAAATAATCAAATAAACGCATACTATACTCCCCTTTCTTATCAAAATTGGTTGAATCAACCTTAGCTAGGCATTTAGTAATCATAGCATAGCCAACATCAAAAGCTAAAGTATCGTTTTTAAGTTCATTTAATAGACCTTCAAATTCAGATTTCTCCCCTTTTAGCTCTAGTAATCGGTCATTGTTAATTAAAAAATCCGCTTTGGCTTCTACACTCACATTTTTAGATAATAACATTTCCTTACCATGCAAAAGCAACTCCTTTAACACATAATCATTCTGTTTTTTCCGATAATCAAAATAATAATACGTGCACAAACCAATCAATAAAATTACCCCAGCGGCAATGGCAATGCGTTGTGCGCCATACCTTAAAACTGTACGCGAAAAAATTAAACGTTTGGCACTTTTTTGAATAAAGTTTTTAGCATTTGATAATATTTCTCCAGCATGCTCCAATTGTTGCTCCAAATCACCCTCAAAATCTTCATACCTGTGAATCCAATATTTACTCGGATTTAACTTTTCAAACCAATTTTCAAAAAATGATAATGGACCTATCGGCAACAAATAACCACTGTTTTTATTAGCGTTAATCCATCGTTGCAACTGCTTTTTAAAATCTAAATAATTTTGTAAATTATCAAATTCTTCATTGGCCCACTCGGTTAATTGTGTCCAATTTCTGATTAAACTTTCATGTGTAATATCCAATACTGCATTTGGGCTTAGGTCCTTGTTCTCGCCTTGTTCGCCAATAAAAGGTTGTAAAAAAGTATTGCCTTGCTCGCGATAAACTTGCAATAATTGGTCAACTTTTGTAATGCTTATTTTTTCATCATTAATGATATCCGTAATCTCTTGTAAGGTCATCCTGTTTCGCACGGCACGGGAAGCATCCATTTTAGTTAAGCATTGAAAAACAACCTTTATTATTTTTTGAGCTTGCGTTATACTTATCTCTTTTCCAAAAGAATTCTTGTAATGCAGATGGGCTGTTAAATACAACTCATTGGCATGCGCATTCAATATATTGCTTAAAGATGGTTTATCCAGTAATTGCAGTTTGTATTCTGGCAAAGCTGCGCGCCAATGCTCAAATTCTATTTTATCCTCACTTGATAATAGTTTATATGACACTCCTCCTACTTTGGCCAAATGAATCAAATCCATTTCTTCTTGGCCATTTTTAGCCATTTTCCAAATGTGGTTAAGCGCATGTTGCAAAATAGGCAACTGATCAAAACCATCTGTTAAACTGTTCAACAAAGTTTGTGTTAAACGCTTGCTAATTTTACAACCTGCGAGTTCTGCCGGACCTTCAATCACCTGCTCAATCTCTTGCCTTTTTAACCTTGGCACAAAAAACTGACTATATCCAATCGCTTCAGGTAAACCCCTGAAAGCTGCACACTGACCAATATAATCGCTACGCATGGTGCAAACTACATAAATTGGGATGTCTTGGGCAGCAGCTAATTTATATGTTTCAAGTAAAAGATTTACTGTTTTCTGACTTTCAATACTTGGAATGCCGTGCAGATAGTTTTCTGGATTCGTAAAAAACTCTTCGAACTGATCAACCAACACCAATAAATTGGCGCCTTTGCGTTTGAGTAACTTCTTTTCTTTATCATCAGCATTAAGCCAAGTGGCAGATGTTTCATCAATATAAAATGAAGAAGCTTTATACAAATCGCATAAAGCACTGAAACCATAACCTAATTCTTTTTCAGTTTTTTCAGCATCATCAATTTTTAATTGCTTGCAAATAGAAGCTGTTAAATTCCTTAATGGGCTTCGTTCTGGTCTAAAATCTGCTACAATCCAGTTATTATATTTAGCTTTAAAAAATCCTGCTTTGGCATAAGGAATAACGCCTGCGTATATTAAAGATGATTTTCCATCGCCACTAGCACCATTCACCATCAGGAACTTTTTTTCCTCAAGCCGCTTTACCAAGCGTTCAACCTGTTGCTCACGGCCTTTAAAGAAGATACTCTCTTCTTCGTTGAAAGGCCTAAGGCCTGGATATGGACAGATAGTGTTGCTCATAAGAATAATAAGAGTTCAAAAATATAAATAATTAGCACATGAAAAAATTATTATTAAAATACGATATAGCAATGAACCTAAATTGACACTTTTAAAATAAATACTCTATTTTAACAATTTACAAAAATTAAGTACTATTTTTATATAAACCTTATACAGTATGGTTTATAAAGTATTTATTTGCCATTTTAAGTTTAACTATAAATATTTATAGTTAAACTTAATGCATTTACTTTAACTATGGAATTTTATAGTTAAAGAAGAATACGTATATTTGTGGCTCTATTT
>CAMBZU010000032.1 GCA_945872355.1 Chitinophaga pinensis | reverse complement strand
AAAAAAAATCTTTAGATAATAAGGAATATAAAAAATATTTAGAAGATGTTGCTTTTCAAAAAATGGTGGTTCAAGAAAAATATCCATTATCAAATGTTTCAGCTTTTATGTTAATGCCTGATAAAATATTTCTTTCTCCTCTAGATGCTATATTGACATGGTTTAAATTAGTTAAAACTGTGCCAAAACCAGATACCACCTACCAAAAAAAAGAAGTTGAATTTATTGGGAATGACCAAAATTTAAAAGACTTAAGAAATAAAGAAAATCAATTATTAGCGCTCATTCCCGTTGATAATATTATTGACAAATGGTTGCCAAAGTTGAATGCGAAAGCTGAATCTTATATTGAAAGTATTATTAGTAATAAAAAAATTCATTCACCTCCAATTTCTAAATGCAGGCATTGCGAGTTTAAAGTGCAGGCGAATGTAAAAAAAAATGGCTTTTTAGAATGTTGGGGGGAATTAGCGCTAAGAGAAAATCCATTTATTTTAGATTTAGTAAAATTAGGTAACATAAACCAAAAAGATAATTTTATCAATTACTTTATTGCACAAGGGAAAAAAGAAGTAGAGGAAGGGCCTATAGATGAAATTACTAAATCATATGAGATTTATTCTTCTACCTATAATCCCTTAATAAAAAAACAAGAGTTTTTATTAGAAGAATTATTAGAGGAAATACAAAACAGCAATGTGAAGTACCCACTGCACTTTATTGCTTTTGAAACATCACAAATGGCTTTTCCTTATCATAAAAATATGCGTTGCTGCGAAAAGGTTATTTTTCAATGGAGTTGCCATACTATAGATGCGCCTAACACCAAACCAAAATATTACGAATGGATTAATACTGATACCTTGTATCCAAATTTGGAATTTGCCAATCAATTAAGAAATTGTATCGGCAACGTCGGCAGTGTGATGATTTGGAGTGAATATCAGATTAAGCAATTGCAGTCTATTTTCACTTCTATGTTAGAAATACCGGATTTTGATTTAACATTAAAAAAATGGATAGAGGGTTTAATAATTCAAGATCAAAATGATTCGTTTAAAAGGATGATTGATATGAATGATTGGGCTAAAGAATTTTACTTTCAAACCGAAAGGGGAGGTTATAAATCTATTAAGCTGGTGTTGCCTGCTGTTTTAAAATCTAATAAATCAACTCAAATAGAAGAATTATTAGATGATATTGGTTTATTTAAAAAAGATAGCGATGGTAATACAATCAATCCGTATGATATTTTACCTGAAATCTCGATTGAATACAAAGGACAAAAAATAATAGTAAAAGACGGTTCAGGCCCAATGCTAGCATACCAAGACATGGTTTATGGATTAAACAGAGATAATAATGAAGTAAAAAATAAATACAAACAGGCATTATTAGATTATTGCCGATTAGATACCCTAGCCATGGTAATTATTTGGGAACACTGGATGCAGTTATTGAGAAAGTAAGAAAATAAAAAGTACCTTAGTATAGAAAAAAATCATTTTATTTTCAGAACTTAATTATTAAAATCCCCTATATATTAGTATTAGCAATTTTAAATTCCAATTATGATAAAACATACTCATCTAACCATACTACACCAGCTTTACCTCTCCGAAACACAGCCATTCCGGAAAGTACACCGCATGATCGACCTTTTTGAGAGCATCATCAAAACACATACGGTGATTATCGTTTCTGCATATGTACAACACAACAAGCTGAGTGATTCCGCAAAGGGTTTACTCGCTCAAGGGTTGCGCACCCCTTCATTAGGTTCATGGCAATTGTTTAGCAGAGTGCTGTTTGAAGAATTGCAAAAAGACAATTATGAGTGGATATTAAATGATTTTGCAAACGAGTTTATTTTTCTCGATAAAGCACTGAACATAGATAAAACAAATGTCGTTGCATTTCGAAACGGCTATGCCCACGGAGCTACTCCTAGCGATGCGCAATGTGAAGCTGATATTAAAAAATTTGATTCTTTTTTAAAACAACTAATGGAATCGAAATGGTTGGCGCAATCATCGATGGAGGTTCAGGATGGAAAAGTTTTGATTGCAACTTCAAATGGAACGCTCAGTCTTCATCCAATGTTTCTTTTTCGCAAGGAAGCCTCTGATGCTTCATTTGCATTTTTCAATGACTTAAAAAACGATAAAATTGGTTTACTCAATTACCCTTTAAGTAAGCACTATAAAGAAAAAGATTTTTATACCGAATTTCACGAGCACCTCCCGCTTAACGAATGGAAAAAAGTTGGCAATAATGAATTCTACCAACGCATTGAGGAACTCACAGAAACCTTTAAAGGCAGAACTATTGAACGCGAAAAATTGTTGCAGTTTGTGCTTAATAATCACAAAGGTTATTTTTCCATTCAAGGGAATCCGGGCATTGGCAAGTCAGCGCTGATTGCTCAGTTTTTTAAAGACCTACGTGCACATTCTGAATTAAAGAAGCTACATGTTGTAGAGTATTTTATTCGCCGTGGTACCCAACAGGCCCAGGTGGAATATATGTTTAATTATCTTATCCGCCGAACCGATGAACTATTTTCAGCCGGCAAAGAAATTCGAGCCGAAGGCAAGATGGTGTTTGATCTGCAAAATCAACTCTTTACAAAATGGCGCTTGTGGGGCGAACAAGCAAAAGGCCAACACTTACTTTTTTTAATTGACGGCTTGGATGAAGGAGTTGAAAATAATGTGGTGACTTACCTGCCTCGCGAAAATTTTGAAAACATCTTAATTATTTATGGTTCTCGGCCTGGCGGACACAAAAGCATTGATGATTTATGGAACCAATTGCCAGTTTTAACGCATACTAAACTCGAGCTTTCTGGCTTGGGCAAGGAAGACATTCGCGCGCTCATTTATGAAGTAGCAAACAAATACGAAGTAGAGCGCGAAAGTGTATGGATTGATGCGGTACAAAAACGTTCGCAAGGAAATCCGCTGTATTTGAAATTACTTTGCGATGCCATTGAATATGGTAGTATTGCTATTAATGATGTAAACGCCCTTCCTGAAAAAATTGACGAATACTATAAAGCCATTCTGCAACGCTATGCGCAAGATGCGGTTGATGGTGATGCCTTACTTGCCGGACTCTTCACCTTTGCTTCAGCAAAAGATTACTTAACCATGTCTCATCTTGGTATTATTAATAAATTGGGAAATGCCACCATGCAACGCATAGGCAGCACCTTAAAAGAAGTACTCTATGAAAATCCGCTTACCGAGGAAGTGCTCGATTATCAGTTGTTTCACGAAAGTTTTCGGGAGTATTTAGTAAAAGAAAAAGCCAAAGAAGTAAGAGATGCTAGCGATCGCATTCTTGATTTTTGCGCAAACTGGAAAGAATTGGAGGGCAGTTGGGAACAACGCTATGCGCTGGAACATTATGCTCTGCATCTGAGCGAAAGCAAAAAAGAAGCCCGGCACACCGAATTACTCAACCTATTTAAAAACAATGCATACACTACTACCCAAAAGCAGGTATTGAAACAATTCGATGCCACCAAAGACTTGTATCAGTTGAGTTTGAAAAAAGCAAGTGAATTACAACATTACGATGCTCAGTTGGAAGCTGCACTTTGCTTAGTAGATTTAAAATACGAAGAAGCAAATGATGCTCCGCAGGTAGTGGCTTTAATAGCAACTGGAAAATCGGAAGATCTTGATCTGGCCTTGAAACGCATTGAAAGTTTTGGAGGTAATGACAAAGAGGGTTTGCAACGCAAGTTCATTTTGTATATACTGTGCTTGATTGAGCTTATCCTTCTTGACAGCAAAGAAAACCAATTTCGAAAAGAAGGAATTGAAAAGTTGTTAAAACATTTGGATGAACATTTGCCGGTAGATCATTCAATACTTAATTGGAATGATTTCATATCAAGTTATTTAATATTTAAATTGACGACTCAGATAAATAAAATGAATATAGATTATAGCATACTCTATAAGCGAACCGCTAACTGGAGTTCTGACTGGCTTGAAACTGAAAAAAAATTAAATATTGAAGATTTTATTTTAATTGAAAAGTTTTTGCATTTAATTAATGAACCTTATAATAGAGATACAATATTATCTAAAATATCATTAAACCTATGCAGTCAAAACAATGTAAATGATGCTATTGAATTTGGATTAAAAATGAATTTAAATTATAAAAGATCTAATACTTTTATGTCATTAATCAAAATTCTTTCCAATAATGGGCTGATGCAACAAGCAGAGGAAATTCAAAAACACGTAATATTTTATCCAGGTGCAATGTCTGAGGAAATTTCATCAAGCTCCTTAAAAGTAGACTTAAATATCTTGAAAAGCAAAGAATCTTTTGAAAAATATTTGGAAATTTTGAGCAACACAAAAGAAGATATTAATTGTATAATTGACCTTACAGATTTTGCTATAGAAAACGCTTTAAATGATTATTCTTTAATTTTAATTGAAAAAGCAAAAAACTTATTAAATAAAATTGATGACAAGCTATTCAGTATCGAATCATTAATTAAAATTTCTAAACAATATCAAAAACTGAATATTTTAAATGAAAGTAATAAAATAATAAAATACCTATTATCTGTTATAAATGAAGTAAGCCATATTAAGTTAAGGGATAGATACAAAAAGGATATCTGCTTTCAATTACTTTTAAACCGAAATATAGAAGGTGCCTCTGAATTGATTAAATCAATGACGACATCTAGCTATAAATCACTTGCCATAAAAAATATTTGCGATTTATTAATTGAAAAGCCTGACATTTCCAATGTGTATCAGGTTTTATTATACTCCTTATCTACATCCAATTTATTACATAATAATATTTTATTTCCTTTAAATATAAAGTATAAAATAAGCCAATGTTTGCAGAATGATCATCACGCTGGTTCAGTATTGTCATCAGCCTTGAGTGATTGCACTGGGATTACTACCAATACTGAAAGAATGGATTGGGAGATCAAAATTTTAATCTCATTATTAGGCAAAATTAGGTTTGAAGACATTTTAGGTTTAATAGAGAAGAAATCGGATAATAAAAAAATCGAAATTTTAATAAATCTTTCAAGACATTCATT
The DNA here is from genome assembly GCA_945872355.1 of Chitinophaga pinensis. Taxonomy (GTDB): domain Bacteria; phylum Bacteroidota; class Bacteroidia; order UBA4408; family UBA4408; genus CAIKXD01. The sequence goes on along the minus strand of CAMBZU010000032.1, from coordinate 31,065 downwards.
TATTAAGAATAGGATGATTGAAACGAATGAAATTTTAGAATATTGTTATAAATTAATTATCCCTAAACTTGAATCTTTAGACGGATATGTTTTAGAGGATTTTGCTCAAGAGCTTATTAGCCAAGGTAAAATAGACTACTTAAATATCATTTTAAAAAATTTCAGTTTTGACAGTAGCAGAGAAATTGATATTCAGTCAAAATTATCAGTCTATTATTATAATCAAGTTAATTATAATAAAAGTTCAGAAATTTTAGATGAGATATTAAAAGGAAGAAAATATGGTGGATGGAAATGGTTTGAACTTTCGGAAGCTTTTTATTTAAACAATAGAATCGATGAAATTTGTTCGAGAGAAAATATATGTTATTTATCAGCAGCACAATTATTTTGGAAAGATAATGATGAAATAAATGCTTTAAAATACCTTGAAAGATATAGAGAAAGTATCGGAATACTAACACCAAAATCCACAATGGTTAGTGCTTTATCTTTAGAATATGCACGTCAAGGGATGCATGAGCAATCCATTGAGGTAATCAGCATACTGAAGGATGCTGAATCAGATGGTTATCTCACCGACCAAAATGGTTGTTTTATGAGGATAGCAATTTTTTATTTTGAAACTAATCAATATGAATTAGCTCTCAAAATATCAAAATATATTAAAAGGTCAAGCACGCTTACAAAAACATTTTTTGAGTTTGGGAAGGCGTATTACAAACTAAATAAAACTGTTAATATTGATTCTTTGCTTTTATTTATAACTAATGATGAATCAAAAAAACACTTTTTATATGGAATAATTGAATCAGTTGAATTAGATAATTACAGTGAGCTTTTTGTTTTTCAGTTACTTAATTTGTCATATAGCTTCACTGATTTAATTGAAATTATTTTAATTAATCATGTTGTTTATAAAATATTTTTAAGTGGTGGATCCCAACCCCAATCCGGTTCTGTTTTAGAAAATAAATTTTATGGGTTTAAGCATTTTGTTAATTGGAAAAATGACTTTTTTAAGGAAGCAATATTAGCGCGTTCATCAACCAACCTAACAGAGTGGTTGCACGAAATATCCGATGAGGATGATAAAGAAGAGGTCCTTGTGTGGGCTAAAAAAGTTTCCAAAGGAAAAATGACAGAACAAGAGTTTGGCGAAAAGGTAAAAAGTATAGAATAAAGAAAACCTGGCTTTAACAGGCGTTTGGCTCAATGGCGGGTGACGTGGTTAATTGAACATTCTACCTCGCATCAACTTTTGTGGTGTATTGACAGTTTTGCGCTCCGAAACCCGCCCTGCGCAAGCGCCATCATAAATGTATCTTCTGACTTTTTATTTGCGTATTCTTTTTTTCCAGTAAAGAATAATTTATTAGGACATTCCAATCCTAATTTAAAGCGTGATTTGGATAGTAGTTTCATTTGTATATATTTATTAGTTTAATAATTATTTATGATGATAATACTTTGGGCTTTTCTAAAACAGTTGAACAAAAATTAACAACAACTTTTGCGTGGAAGCTATCTTATCGTGGGTTTGCGCTTGCAAGATTTTATGTTCATTCTTTTGATTTCCTCCCATTTATTTTGTAAACCAATGCTCTTGTTTCTAAATTGTTTGTAGCTAAAAGTGGTTGCCCTGGGTTTTGAATTATTTCATTAAATATTAATTCAGCAGTAATAGATAGTTGCAAGGTATTCGCCTTTTCTACAAATCGCTTATCAAAGATTGCATCAGCACTTTTTAAATCTCTTATCCACGTATTTATATCCATATAATTAAAGGAGTATCCAACAGCTGGAAAAGCAGCAAACAAGTTACTTCGCATTTGCGCCCCTAAAGTTTTACTATCAGCAACACAAATGAAAAATGATTCATTTGGATTGTAAATTTGGTTCAATGATAGCCTAAGCATATCATTGAGCATTTTAAAGACTTTTTCGGTAGCATTTACTGAACCATTAGGATTACTATTCCTCTTGAATAAAGCAAATTCCGCAGTCATTACTGTATTAGGGTGCGAGCAAAATAAGTCAATTTGCGGATTTTCTTGTCGTTTGGAATTTGGATTAAGATTGGATACAAATGAATTGGTATGAATTGGCGCTTCAACTTGAATATGATGGGGTTGCAAATTATTGCTATTCATCAAAGCAATAAAAAAGTCATACCTAACTGAATCTTCGCCCAAGTCAAGTATCGATTGTAAATTAAACCTTCTTTCGAAGTTCATTTTGAATGCATTAAATGTATTTATCATAGTATTATAAATTTATTGTTTGTACATAACATTTAGATTTACGCTTAGTAACTACCAAGCGAATATTTATTTCTTCTTTTAATCAAATAGAAATCCTAATTTGTGATAGAAAATAAAATTTTGTCTTTACTTTCTATCACACGTTTTAAAGGCTTATGAAACTGTTTTAGTTTGATATCCTCTGTGAAATATTAGTTTTTTGAACGTTTTGTTTTGAAAATTTTGTGCTATCCAATTGAGGCGACTGATATTTTCCACCTCACCAACTTTAAATGTTTTGCTTTTAAAATCTTCCTTTAAGTCAAAATTTGAAGTTAAAACCTCCACAAGTTTACTTTCTTTATTAGCGCCTACTCCTTCAATTATTATTATTCCTCCAGCTCTTGGTAATAACCTCGTGATATCAACATAATCTGCTTTTAACTTAGCATGATTTAACTCATGCTCAACATTTTTTTCACCTATTTTCTTTTTAACTAATTTCAAACTAAAACTTAATTCCATTTTGCTACCCAAAACTGTTTTGATAATTGTTTTTTCTGTTTTTTTCATTTTTTTTAGTTTTTAGATTTAAAATTAAATAATTAAACACGCTATATAACACCCTTGTGGATATCCTTAATTGCATAAAAAACACTAGGAACTCAATGACCTAAAATTGGTATTGCCTGAAGTTGAAATTTGAAAATTTATATTGCATAAAAAAAATTAATATGTTGTTTAGAAAAATAGTGCCCTTATATATAGGGTTATTAAATTCATTTTGATTTTTTAAAAAACAGTAAGCCCTAGAATCCCTCCATTGATGGAGATGTAAATAAATAGAGGTAGTTTAGAAGCCCATTATTTAAGATAAATGCTAATTTGTTAATTGAAAGAACTTTAATATATATAAATTAATTTAATAATTCTAATTATTTATTTAATTTTTATTTAACTCAATGGCTAATCCGTCTTTTTAGAATTGGAAATATCTAAACTACATCTGAAGTTTATCTTTTCCATGATAATCAAAATTGATTGACGGTGCATATTGATGTTATATTTATATTGTATAGTTATTTTAGTAGGAGGTAAAAATTAATGTTTGAATTTAATAATGCAAAAATAGACATGCACTTGGCAAATTGTGTCAAAGTTCAATACCTTTGGCTTTTAAAGCAAATTCATGGAAGACTTCAGTAAAAAGCGATTGTACAAAAAATGTATTGTGAAACTCCTGCGTGAAAAGAGACTTTCTGTGAAGGAACTTATGATTTCATTGAACGATATTTTAAAAAATGAATACGGTATTGAACCTATTTCCAGACGGACCTTTGATAGAGCAAAAGACAGTTTATTGGAGAATGGTTATCAAATTAACTCTCGAAAATTCAATGGCCAAAACTATTTTGTACTGGAAGGAATACCTGAAAACAGTGCACTAAATGAAGACGAGATGCTCACTTTCCCATTGCTTTTAGGATTGCTAGACACAGAGCACACAATGAGTGCTGTTGAATGGCTTAAATCGGCTTTAATGGAAGAATTTGATTATACTAAAAATGATTTAAAAAGCTATCCTTATTTTGTACATGTAAACCCCAGTTTAAATCACAAGGACGAATTGTTATTGTTGGCAGGCCAAATAATTGAATACATTAAAAAAGGTCAAGCTATCCTATTTAATTATCAGAAAAAAGGAGTGACTGAATTTAAACAAGTAGCTCCATTGCAAATTCGCTATTATGACAATCGATATTACATGTTGGCCAGTAAGATTGATGAAAAAACCGATCAACCAACCAACCTGCTTCAAACCTTCTGCCTAGATATGTTTGTTGAAAAAAAAGTAAATCCAGCAGTAGATGAAAGTGATGAAAACACATTAGAACCGAAATACCTTTATTTTAATTATGATGCTTTGTATAAATCCACAAAACTTGATGAATTATTAAAATATAGTTTAGGCATTTGGTATGATTGGCAAGAAAACAAACTTAAAACCTTTCGGTTGAAATTTACTGAATGGGCTATGGGAATTGTAAAGAATAAAAAAATACATTCTTCGCAAAAAGTAATTGAAGATACTCCTGAAAACTTAATTATTGAAATTACAATTTGGGATAATCCAGAAATAGATTATTTTTTAGGAAGGTATGGGAATAAATGCGAAAGGTTAAATTAGCAGTTCGTTTTGTTTACTATTCTCCGAAAATCAATTTCAAAAATTCAAACATAGCAATCAGGGTTTTAAACTCAAGTTAAAAAGGGCTTTGCATTTTTTTATTCATGAGTTTTAAAATTTATTTTAAATCTAATTCCAATACTTTGACAGGTTTTGACTACAATAAATCCTAATATTGCAATTCATTTACACTGCTATGATTTCAAAACAATTTAATGAAGAAATAATAAGCGCAAAAGATACGCAACATATTTGCGCCAAAACTTTAGATCAATACCAAAAAGCTTACAAAGTAGATACAAATAAATTTGAATGGGTTTATTTGGTATATGGTATCCAAGATGACCAACCAATAGTTTTTTATTTAAGTTATTTAGACAGCATTACAGCCTTGCCTAAGAATAGATTTTCTAGTTATGTATCGCAAGTAAACCAATCTTCTTTTGCCGAGTTATTATATTTGGTGAGTCATTATAGTGTGTTTTTAGAAAATGAGGACAGCGAAGACAACTTATCACTTTTAAAAGTTACTCCTAATAAAAATACTGTTCAACATTATTTTGAATGCACTTTTGGGAAATTACTATATCACTACCAACTTGAGCAATTATATTGTTCGTTAACACAATCTAACGCAGAGGAGGCCATAGCCTTTAGAAGAGAAATAAACATTAAAAGACTGAGTACATATGAAAAAGCAAAAATGATTGCCTTGCCAACTGGTGAAAGTTTATTTGAAGTTATAACCCAAAACCTACACAATGGTTTTACCACCTATCCAAATATAAAAGAAGCGATTGCATTACATAGTTATTTAAATCAATAAACCATAAAAACTTTTGCTGACGCCAGTCTCAATCACATTAAAGCCAAAGTTGCTTAAAAGCAATCAGCATCCCAAAAACATTTTACGCTCTCTCTAAAAGCCAAACCATAGAAAGGTATTTTTACCTATCAATTACATAATATTTGGCACATCTGGGTAAGGTATAAAAGACTCAACAAATATGATAAATGGATCTTTTGTAAATAAGGCAATTACAATAGTTAATACTGCAATTAGCAATGCTACACCCACATTGTTTTTTGTAATTTCATCATACTCATCTAAGTTTCTGGTTAATTTAGAAAATAGATGGTAAGCTGTGTACACAATGGTTGCGCCAAAGCCATAACCTAATACTAAAAACATTCCTAAATATTTAAAAATACCTAGCCATAATATGAATAACGATGTATTATTTGTTGAAAGCAATTTGATAGTTGATGACAAGGGCTCCATGATGCCAAAAACAATGTATGAAATGGAAAAGATGGTTCCACTTAAAAATATCATAAACGACAAATTTTGATATGGGTTTTGTTCATTCGTTTTTTTGAGATAAAACCTCATTAAAACTGATTTGGTTAAATAAACGGTTAATATGCCTATAGCCAATGAAATGACTAATTCTATTAAGGCAATGTTGATTTCTGTTTTCATTGTTTATAATTTATATTATTAATTTTTATTTGCTAATGCTACCACCCAATACCTCATATTACCGCATTCGGGCGATATGTTTCCGGGTGTGAACTTGGTGGCTGTGGTTTCCCAAACGTAATATTTTAATCCATTATAATTCACAAAGTCGCCACTGTAATTACCTGATATGCCAATGATGCAATGTGAATATTGTTCTGAACCCAACATCACAACATGGTATCCAAATTTAGAAAGCACATGAAATAAAAACAAACTTCTTGTATCACAATCACCTTTAAAGTTACCCATAAATTCAGCTGGCGCCTGCACACCAAATTTTATTTGATCTAAACAAGGCTTGCCTGTTTGATGGTATTCACGCACAAACCCTCCATATTTTAAATCGGCCTCACGGTGTGTTAAATCATGCACTAAATAATAGGGTATGTTTTGAATTGAAGTAACTACCATATCGGCAAATTGCTTACGGTTTAAATTTTCAGTTTTACCAATCCGGCAGTATTCTTGTATTACAGCATCTAAATAGGTTTTATTTTGATTAATTAAGTTGCTATAAATTTGATGGTAATAATTTCTAAAGTCGGAATTGTTTACTTCTAATTGGTTGCGTTTGATGGTTGCGATATTAAAATAATCTTTCCTTATCATTAATAATGCTTGGTGTGGATTTTGATTGTTATCGTTCCATTTTAAATGATGCTTTAAATAAGTAACAGCAACTGTGTCATTGTCTTTTGAATATATTGTATCTGTTGTTTCTTCTGGCTTATAATCCCATTTATCTTCATTGTTATTATCATATTCAATAAGGTCATCTTTTGCGCCTTGCTTAGTTCCCTTTTTTAGATTGAAAATATTAAATAAAGAAAGCAGCGCAATAAATGCAATTAAGGATATAATGCCACCAATAATTTTTAAGCTGCGCCCTGCTCTTGATAATAAAATAAAACCTAAACCTAAAAGTGCAAGTATGGCTGTTTTAAATGAAAAGCCATTGCTTAGTAAATGATAGCACGCATAAAAAAGCAGTAGCCAACCAATTATATTTATAAAAGGCAGCCTTGGTTGAAGCGGATTTGTAGTTCCCTGAAATCTTATTTTTAATCCATCCAAAAGTACACTTACAAAAAAGAAAATGGGCAGCAACCAGGTAATTGGTCTTAGTCCAAACAAAATAAATAAACCTAAGAAAACACCAAACGACAGAATAATTGCACTAAGCAATAAATTTAAAAAACTTTGATTGTTCGTATTGGAATTACTACTAATATTCGTTGCATTTTTTATTGTTGCATTTGTATCTTCAACGGGTACATTAAATTTATTGGTAGCCTTATTTTTAAAAATATTAAAAACAGGAATAATGGGTGCCGGAGTGATGGCTGTTTCAACTACTTTTTTCTTTATTTTGTAAAAAACGTTTGCTGTATAACTTTGATGTGCTTCACTATTGATGTAAAGCATTTCAGCTATTTTAATATCCGTAAATAAAAGTTCATCAATTTGCTCTTGAATAAAATCAGTTTCATTGATAAATACGCGAACATCTTTTACTGGACTTATAAACTCATGATACAAACCAATTTTAAGTTCATTTGTATTAAATGCTTCAACAACTTCAGAATTTCTAATATCAATGGTTTGAAAATCAAAAGCATTAAAAGTAAAATGGCCAGAATGATTTATTGAAATGGATTTATAAAATCCACTGGCAGTTCCTTTTAAATATATAATTTGTTCTTTCAATTGATATTTACTTATTTTTAAATGCTTTTATAATTTTCTAATTCCACTTCTACACGGCGATTCATTAACCTGCCCTCTTCAGTATCATTAGGTACTTTAGGCGCTGTTGAACCTTTACCTATTGCTTTAATTCGGTTTGAATTTACTCCTAAACTCACCAAATAAGTTTTAACAGACTCAGCTCTATTTTGTGATAATAACAAATTTGAACTGGCATTTCCAACATTATCGGTATGCCCAATAATTTTTGCTTTAACATCTTGATTTTCTAATAAGTATATGGCAAGCTGCTCTAAATCTTTTTTTGAAGATGGAATTAAAACTGAACTGTTTGTGAAAAACTGCACATTGGGCAAGGCAATAGTTCTTATTTCTTTAATTGTTTTGGTATCTACAAATGCTGTAGTATCTTTTTCTTCAATACGACGCTCCTTATCATTAATAAAATCATCGCTTGTTTTATCATCGGTCTTAATGAGATCTGCATCGTTTTGGTTCGTTGTGTATTTCGAACAGGTTTTAAAAAGTGTAGAAAGCAATCCTAATAAAACAAGTAAAAGAAAAATTCCTGAACAACCATTTCTAAATATGCCGAAACAGCCTGCACCAGGCATACAACCACGTTTTTGAAGTAAGGCTGCACCAGGTAAACATCCTGGATTTGATACAGGTGCAATTGGCGATAAAAGAGGATCAACATTGGAGTCAACAATAGGATCAACAACTGTATTTGTGGTTTTTATTTCACTATTCTTTTTAGCAATAACGTCTTCAGTTTTTTCATCCAATAAAGTTGCAAATAACAAACCTTCAATAACGCCATGCCTTACACCATCAATGTCTTGTTGATGTGTAATTACAGGATTAACAATACGTACTTGAAAAAGATTTAATTTTTTAGCTTTCTCTAATGGCGGCAATAAACCTGCTTTCGGAAAAATCTCAACACTAGCAATGTAGGTATCTTTTAATTTCAAATCACTTTCTAAAATGGAAGGTGCTGATGAAATAAAATGTGCGTTATCAAGCACTTTTCTTCCGCGCAGCTCAATAGCTCTCAAATCAACAACTGGCTTTTCAAACTTACCAATAAGGGCAGTTGAAAAACTAGATTTAAATTGACCTGTGATGAATTTATTATTCATTTGTTGAAATAGTGGTTGCTGCTTTTTGAAAATGTTCAGACAAATTTTTAGTAGTTACTTTTTTATAGGGCAAGCTGATAGGCTTATTGTTAAAAGGACTATCCTCGTATAAGCTTATACTAGTTTTAGCAAATGCATATTTTTTATTCAAAATTTTACTGCAATCTCTTTTGGTTAATTCATATTCATTAACGATTCTATTTTTAATTTTTTCTTTAAATAACTTGGCATAATTTGAATCAGCAGATACAAGCGCTCTAATGTAAAATGGAATGATTAAAATGAAAGCAAAGAACAAAAAAAGCAAACAAATAACATCCGTTTTATTTTTAAAAGCCAATTGAAATCTATAAAACGGCAACTCAGCATTAGCCAGTTGCAATTGATATTGATTGGTTAACTGTTCATTTTCGAGTGTTAAAATACCATCCTTCAAACTATATTTATTGCTTGCTAAAAGTATAAGCGTATCAATTTTTCTTATTTCAAATTCAGTCAACCCTTTATCCATCGAGTTGCTGGCTTTTGCTAATTTTTGACTGAAGGTGTCTTTTTGTTTTTTTAATTGCGCAATTTCGCCGGATAATATATTTAATTGTTGTTGTTTTGCCTTTATTCTGTTTTGTTTATAGCCTTCATTTAAAGCACTTTTATAATCCTTTAAATTAAGTGTGAAATCATTGTGATTAATTAACGCAACCAATGGAACTACAATGGTAAATACAAAAGCTGCAAAAAGTATAACGCGGTATACATTGGCGTAATTTCGAAGCATGCGTTGCATTGTCATTTCCTCACTCAAGGAAACGTTAATTGTAATAATTGTAAAGCGAAGGATACAAAAATAAATAAAGCTTAAAACAAGCGAACCGAAAAACGCTGCAACATAATTTTGGGTAAGGAGATAGAAAAAATAATAAAATGAAACAAAGCCTAACAAAATTAAAAGCAAAAAAAATACAGCCAAGCGTTTATAACGATTGATTTCCTTGGCTGAACAGTCTGTTAGGATAGCTTCTTCTAATCCAAAAAGTAAGGCGGCTAGCATATGTATTAACCCTCAGTATAGTAACTTTCTGGATTGGCATTAATATCATCCTTTTTCTTAGCATGCCATTTATCAATAATGTCAGAAGTTAAATCAGACTGCTTTTCTAATTGCCTTTTTTTAGCTTCAACTTCTTTCTCTACTTCCAAATAGGATATTTTTTCGGCATGATTAGCGCCATCTTTACCATGCACTAATTCATCTGACACAAGCACCCCACTGTGTGCTTTAAAACGTTCTTTATTATTATCTACCAAATATTCATAAACGCCTTTATTCATTATCATTTTAAAGAAAATTGGACCGGCCTCAATTGATAAAAGTACCAAGAAAATGAGCCAAGGCACTACGCCACCAATAGCATGAGAAATATGTATTCTTTCCATCAAACCATCTAATTGATGTGCAATTAATTGGTTCTTCTTGTACTTTTCATCTCTACCTTTATCTAATAAATCTAACTCTGTGTTTAATCTGGTATACCTATCTCTTAAAGCTATTATTTCTGGTTCCTTTGCTTTTTTCTTATCTTGTAATTCAACTTCCTGTTTGTTTAAATTTTCTTTTTGAGCTTTAGCAGCAGGGCCTTCTCCGGCTTTTCCTGACCCTATTCGTCCTGCAATCTCATCTTCCAATCGTTTTCTACCATCTAAAATTTCAATGCGTTGTTTTTCGAAATTTTGTTCAATACCTTTTATCTCATTTTCAACTTTTGATAAATCCGTTTTTTTATTTTTCATTTGAAGATTAGTGATTGAATCCGTTTTCATATTTAAACTCATCAAATAATCATCTTGTTTATTTTGAAGCTCAGCGTTTATCTCTGTTTTAAGAATTCTTACCTCCAGTGGTGAGGAAATTGCGAAACCTAAAATGATCGCAATAATAATACGAGGCAAAGCTTGAACAAATTCCTTGCCTGTGATAGCGTCAGTACCATCACCTTTACCAGTGCTTGATACAATAAAACGATCCATGTTTAAAATGATTAATCCCCAAACTATGGCAAATAAAGCAGCGCCTATTAAACTAGGAAGATCTGTTGGATCTTGATTTACAGCATCTCCTTTTGGACTAAAAATGGTATAAAATGCATATCCACCTGAAAATGCTGCTAATAAACCTGTGCAAAAAACAATGCCACCAATTCCAGCATATTTTACGCGGTCTGCCATAGGGCATTGTAATAAAATTTGTCTGTCTGCTCCAGCGCACCACCATAAAAATTTAGTAGCTTTTGAAACAGGTTTTGTTGTATTGTATTCAACTAAATAATCTTTGATTTCTTGCATAATTTTTAATTTATTGGATTGGTAAAATGTTTTTTATGGTGGGGTTTTTAGTTTTCGGGTTTATTGTTTGATATTTTGTTTGCATGCTTCTACCTTTGACATTAAAAAACAAACTGGCAATTTCTTTCTGAGCTTGCTGTTTATTATTAATTTTTGGATGTTTTATCAATTGAATTGCACTATCCATGTTTTTAACTTTAACATGGTAAACAGTTTTATTAAAAACACAAACTGTTTTTAAACCCTTGAAGGATAAGACTTTTAGTTTCGCATTAAAAAAACTACCTTTTGCAATGCGCTCAATGCTTCCCTTAGCAGGAACTCGTTTAAAATTATTCCAAAAAAAAATGCGCTCAGGTATCCAAATAAATAGGATTGAATGCTTTGGTATTTCGTATTCCCAATTTAATGTAACCTTAGCGTCAATGATTAGAAAGTTCTGATTTACATGAAGCATCTTGCGAATATACTTATTTAGTTTTAAAGCACCTTAAAATAAAAAACATTTATCCCAAATTTATGAAAAGTGTTTTCACTGTTTTCCTCAATAATTATTTAACTTTGCATCTTATACACAAAAATGGACTCTACAACAGAAAAAAAGGCAATTATTATTTATGCAGAAAGCACACCTAATCCTGCAAGTATAAAATTTGTTGCTAATGTACCGCTTAACCCAGCTCCTGCTATTGTTTTTACAGATGTAAAGGTAGCTAAGAGCTGCCCCTTGGCTTTAGAATTATTTAATTTCCCATTTGTACAAAGTGTTTTTTTAGCGTCTAATTTTATCACAATTACAAAAAGTGAGCAAGTTGAATGGACAGAAATAATGAATCCATTGCGTGATTTTATTAAAGCATATTTGGAAATGGATAAACCTATTTTTAGCAAGGAAACGCCTCCAGTTGTGCATTTAGATGGCAGAGCAAATGTAAATGCTGATGCAAGCCTTAAACCTTTTAGTGAAATTGAAACTAAAATTGCCGCGGTATTAGATGAATATATAAAGCCTGCTGTTGAAAGTGATGGTGGTGCCATTAGTTTAAAATCTTTTAACGAAGGTGTTGTTACTGTTATAATGCAGGGTTCATGCAGCGGATGTCCATCGAGCACCATGACACTAAAAGCCGGCATTGAGGGTTTACTTAAAAGATTAATTCCTGAAGTACAAACTGTAATTGCTGAACAAGCCTAATGGAAAAAGAAAATAAAGTTTCGCTTATTAAAGAAAATTTTAAAAACCCCATGGTGCAATTCATGCTTAAAGCAGGAATGGTTTATGTTTTATGGGAATTACTGAATTGGTTTCAAATGCACAATGCAGCATTTCATACTATTTGGATGGCTATGCACGGCACCGTTAGAGATAATATTGTTGTTGTAGCTGCTTGGCTTTTAAGGTTGATGCAATATGACATTATTCAATATGACGTAGTTATTTTAATAAAAGGATCAGCAGGTGTAGCAGTTGGGCCAGCATGTGTGGGCTTTGGTTTGCTCTTTGGTTTTGCTGGATTGATACTTAGTTATCATGGTTCAATAAAATCGAAATTGTGGTTTATTCCGCTAGGTTTATTGGGCATTCACACCATTAATATTTTACGAATTGTTATTTTAGCCATCATTTCAAACATCAATAACGATTGGGTTGATTTTAATCATAAATATGTTTTTAATACCATCATCTATATATTCATCTTTTTAATGTTTACTTGGTGGGTAAGGTATATAGAGATACAAGGAAAAGCAGGTTTAAAAACAGAAGATAATTCGAATTTATAAACGATGAAAGTTGCTGTAGTAGGTGCCACAGGATTAGTTGGCAGCATGATGATAAAAGTGCTCGAAGAAAGAAATTTTCCTGTTAGTGCTTTTATTCCAGTAGCCTCCGAAAAGAGTGTTGGAAATCAAGTTGCTTTTAAAGGAAATAATTATGATGTAATTGGCATAGATGCAGCCATTGCATTGGCTCCTGATGTAGCTATTTTTTCTGCTGGTGGAAGTGTTTCTTTAGCTTATGCTGAAAAATTTGCGGCAAAAGGCACTGTTGTTATCGACAATTCTTCGGCTTGGAGAATGCATGAAAATATAAAATTAGTGGTGCCTGAAGTAAATGGTGAGGTAATCACAGCTCATGATAAAATTATTGCGAACCCAAATTGTAGCACCATACAAATGGTGATGGTTTTAAATCCATTACATCAAGTTTACAACATAAAAAGAGTTGTTGTTTCAACCTATCAATCTGTAACTGGCACGGGTGCAAAAGCCGTAAATCAATTGATGGATGAACGCAATGGAATTATTTCTAACGATCCTGCTTATCCTTATCAAATTGATTTGAATGCAATTCCTCAAATAGATGTTTTTTTAGAAAATGACTACACCAAAGAGGAAATGAAAATGGTGTTAGAAACAAAAAAAATATTGCATGATGATCGTATTCAATTAACCGCCACAGCAGTGAGAATACCTGTTATGGGCGGCCACAGCGAAAGTGTAAATATTGAGTTTGAAAAAAGTTTTGAGGTGGCTGAAGTAAGAGATTTACTTAAAAAAACAGAAGGTGTAATAGTGCAAGATAATTTGCAAGAACGCCTCTACCCCATGCCAATGCTAGCACATAATAAAGATGAAGTATTTGTTGGTAGAATAAGAAGAGATGAAAGCATCAATAATGGTTTAAACCTTTGGATTGTTGCTGATAATTTACGAAAAGGCGCGGCCACAAATGCTGTTCAAATAGCTGAATTAATGCTAAAAAAAGGTTTTCTAGTTTCCTAAACATTGTAATTTGATAGTTGTTAAATAAACATGAAAACATCAGTATACAGAAAATCGCGTTTTAATAGCGCACACAGATTGCACAATCCAGCTTTAAGTGATTTAGAAAATGAAATGATTTTTGGCAAATGCAACAGACCAAATTTTCATGGTCATAATTATGAGTTGATTGTGAAAGTTACTGGTGAAATAGATCCTATTTCGGGATATGTTGTGGATATGAAAGTACTGGCCGATTTGATAAAAGAACATATTGAAGAAAAATTTGATCACCGCAATTTAAATTTAGATACAGAGGAATTTAAAACTTTGAATCCAACAGCAGAAAATATTGCACGCGTAATTTATGATATCTTAAGAACAAAGATTGACGCAAAGTTTGACCTTGGCATTCGATTGTATGAAACGGAGCGAAACTTTGTGGAGTATCCCGGTTAATGCAGCCCCAAATTATTTAATGTTTATAGCCACAGCTAAAATACCCTTGAATACGCGCCAATTTATTGACTTAAAGAAAAAGCCTTCTAATATAAATTATTTTATTACTTAGCTTTCTCCCAATGATTAATATGGGTTTCAACCTATATCAATATGAAATATTAAAGCTTTTCTTGGACGTTTTTTTTATACTTTTACCCAATAACAAATCTTAAAATTCTATGAAAAAAACATTACTACTTTCTTTTGCATTCATTGCTAATTTCACAATGCTTAAGGCCCAAACCATCCCAAATGCTGGTTTCGAAAACTGGACGAACATGGGGGCTTATAGCAATCCTAATGGTTGGGATCAATTAAATAGTTTAACTAATTTGGCTAGTATATTTACTTGCGAGCAAGGAACGCCTGGGAATGTAGGTACTTATTATTTAAAATTAACCTCTAAAACAGCTGGCACATTTGGCGTGGTGCCCGGAGTTGCTGTAAGCGGATTAATTGATGTAGCAACCCAACAACCTAAATCTGGTTTTGCATTTAATGCACAACCACAGGCCTTAACAGGTAAATGGCAACACATGATTTTTGGCAGCAGTCAAGGTTATATTGATGTGCAACTTACCAAATGGAACAGTACATCTAACTCAAGAACAATAGTGGCCAACGGACATGTTGATTTAACAGGAATGGCAATGAGCTGGGCCAATTTTTCAATTCCTTTGGCCTATTTAGAAACATTTGCTCCTGATAGTTGCATCATTAGCATGAGGGCCAGTGGCAATGCTCCAACAAACAATGACTATTTATGGATTGATGAATTGGCTTTTACAGGCAGTGTAACCGCTATAAATAAATTAAATAACAACTCAAATATTAGTTTGTTTCCCAATCCAAGCTCTAGCACTTTAATGATCGATTTATCAATCCTAAAAAACACTGCAGCGCAAATCAAAATTTTTGATTTACAAGGCCAAGAAATCTATGCTCTCAATAAGTTAACGCTTTCTGCTAATACATCAATTGATATAAGCAGCTTAGCCGCAGGAAATTACATACTTAATATCATCAGCAGCGAAGGTTTAATCAGTAAAAAGTTCATTAAGAATTAATCACAAATTACGCATTAAGCATTGCATAATTTGTGATTATCGTAAAAGCCCAATTTCATATTGGGCTTTTTAATAAATTTACAATGGATAATGCCGATATAACAAAATATAACTCAATAAAATTGGGCTATTTATTTTGTATAGTCGGCATTACTTATTTCACATCGGTATAAAATTATACCGATTACACTTTCAATTTTGCCCAATTGTGGCATTACCTTATTGTACTAATTTCAAGTATTATCGGCATTAACCATTGCATATTTATTTTTTAGTTGGACTAAAAAATAAATGCAATTGGTATAATTTGAGTAGATTTCTAATGCGAATTTGGGTTTAATTAAATTGAGTAAAAGAAGTATAGTTACCCGCTTTGGGTTTAATACTTAACACAGGAACTTTTGAATGATTAACCATTTGTTTGGCCAAGGCGCCAAGCAAACTATTGTTCAACTCCGACTCATGATCAGTAAGCACTACAATCAAATCTGCATTATTTTTATTGGCATATTTTAAAGTTTGCTCAGCCAAATTATCAGCTTTTACTATGGTTCTATCATAAGTTAAACCAGCATGAGCAATAACTTTCTCAACATTTTCGAGCATAACATTAAAGGCTTTAATACTCTGTTCATCATCTGGATGCTGCAAGCCCAAAATATGAATTTTTGCGGCATACAATTTTGCCAAATCTATAGTTTTGTTTACCTTTTCTAATGAATGATAAGTATTTTCGACAGGCAATACAATATCATGAAAACCTATTTTTTTAGCATCAACCTGCACTGTTAATACCGGACAATGACATTTTTTAATTGTTTTATGTGCATTACTTCCAATAAAAAACTCATTGAAACCGCTTGTACCATGCGTGCCCATAATTACAACATCTATATTATAGTTTGTTACAGCAGCTTCAATTTCTTCGGCAGGATTTCCTTTAATGACTAAAGTGCTAATATTAATACCATACTTTACTATTAATTCCTCAGCTATTTCGTTGAACTTTTGCACAGCAAAATTTTCAATTTCCTTAATATCAGTTCCAATAGCCATTGGGTTATTGATTGTATAAGTAAATTCTGATATTTTTATCACATGCAATAAATGTAAAGTAGCCTTGCTTAAGCGCGCCATAAAAGCACTATGCTCAATAGCCAACAAGGCAGTTGCTGAAAAATCGGTTGGTGTTAAAATGTTCTTTATTTCAAACTTGGGCATACAATTTATTTTTAGATTCAAAACAAAGTAAAGTAAAGTTTGGCCTCAAAAATCAAAACATGATTAATATCATTTTTATGCCTTTCATTGCTCATCTTTTAAAACACTAAAAGTTAAATTTCATACATATATTTTTACCTTTCAATGCGCTTCAAGTTGTTGTGTTATTGGTTATTTTTGTTTTTTTAGGGTTAAGAAAATAAATTAACTTTGCAAAAAGTTTAACTATGCTAGTATCTGTAATCATTACTTCCTATAACTATGCACGATATTTAGAAAGAGCGATAAGAAGCGCATTAAATCAATCGATGCCTGCAGGTACCTTTGAAGTAATTGTTGTTGACGATTGCTCGACAGATGAAAGTCATTTTATTCTTGAAAACTACAAGGATGAAATCAGAATGGTTAAAATGGAAAAAAATTCGGGACTATCTGCCGCAAGGAATGCCGGAATTAAAAAAGCAAAAGGACAGTTTGTGATATTTTTAGATGCCGATGATTACATACAAGCTGATTTAACAAAGGTGCTCTCTGTATTTTTAACTGAAAACAATCGCTTAGATGCAGTTGCTGTTGATTATTATTTGGTGAACGAATATGGCGACCACATTGAATGGGTGAACTCAAGCGAAAAGCCAATCGCTTGCGGCATTATGTTTAGAAAAGATTTATTGTTTGATATTGGCTTGTATGATGAAACTTTTAGAGCACGTGAAGAAGAAGATTTAAGAAAAAGATTTTTAGCGAAACACAATATTTTTCATATTCCGCTCCCACTCTATCGTTACCGCATGCACGATAGTAATTTAACTAAAAACACTGATGAGATGGAAAAGCATGCGCAAATGTTAAACGAAAAACATAATTCATGATAAAATTTTTAGACGGAAATCAAATCTACCTCAGAGCTATTGAACTTAGTGATGTAAACGAAAACTATTTAAAATGGCTCAATGAGCCTGAGGTTACAACAGGTTTGGTTTCTGGTACTTTTCCAACCACACTTGCTTCATTGCAAAATTATGTGGAGCAAAAAACAACAGATAAAAATACGGTGATGTTGGCCATTTGCGATAAAGAAAGTAATAAACATATAGGTAACATTAAATTAGATAATTTTGATTGGGTTAGTGGCACCTGCGAGCTTGGTGTGTTAATTGGTGAAAAAGATTTTTGGGGCAAAGGTATTGGCTCTGAAGTATGCAAACTCACCATTAAATATGCTTTTGAACAATTAAATATACGTAAAATTTTGTTGGCCGTTTATGCGCACAATATTGGCGCTATAAAGGTTTACGAAAAATTGGGTTTTGTAAATGAAGGAACTTTACGCCAACATATTTGGAGCAATGGTGCGTATATTGACAAACATTACATGGGTTTATTTGCTTCAGAATTCAAATAATGATTTTAGCTTTAATCCAAGCCCGCATGGGCAGTACGCGTTTACCTGGTAAAGTTTTAAAAAACATTAACCATCAAAGTATTTTAGAAAACTTAATGGAGCGTGTTAAACCATCTAAATTAGTTGATCAATTTGTAGTTGTTACCTCCACCAATCCCGAAGATGATGCCATTGAAGCACTTTGCAAAGCCAAAGGATTTCATTGTTACAGAGGAAGTGATTGGGATGTGTTAGATCGTTTTTACCAAGCTACCTTAAATTATACTGATGTAAAAACAGTGGTAAGATTAACATCCGATTGCCCATTACACTCGCACAAAGTGGTTGACTTTGTGGTTGCTGAATTTTTAAAATCGGGCAAAGATTATTTTTCAAATTCAAATAACGAACCCGATTTTTTAGAGGATGGTTTTGATGTTGAAGTATTTACTTACGATAGTTTAAGCAATGCATGGAAAGAAGCCAAACTGCTTTCTGAACGCGAACATGTAACGCCTTTCATTAAATTTAGTGGACAATTTACCTGTGGTTGGAAAAAATCTTGTGCCGATTATACCTACAAAATGAGTGTTGACTCTCCTCAAGATTTTGAGGCAGTAGCAGCAATTTTTGAAGCCTTAAAAAACACAGCAGATTTTGGGATTGAAGAAGTAACTGCACTATTAAAAACACATCCAGAAATTTTAGATAAAAACAAAGAAAGCATTGCTAACAGCGGCTTTCAAAAAACGATAGCCAACGATAAAATTGTAAAATAAATGGAAATTCAAGCACATAAAAACATGATAAGCAACTTTAAAAAATCTGATGAATACAGAGCGCGCATACATGATTTGATTCCGGGTGGAGCGCATACCTATTCGAAAGGAGACGATCAATTTCCCATCCTCTCCCCTGCTGCTATTACGCATGGTGATGGATGTTTTGTTTTTGATCCCGATGGCAATAAATACATTGAATGTTTAAGCGGTTTGGCATCGGTAAGTTTAGGTCATGCCTACAAACCGGTGGTTGACCGTGTGGTACAAGAGTTATACAAAGGCAATAATTTTTCTCGGCCTGCTACCATTGAAATGGAAGTGGCCGAAAGATTTTTAAATTTAGTGGGCATACACGATATGATTAAGTTCTCTAAAAATGGCTCTGTAGTTACTACAGCGGCTGTTAAAATTGCAAGAGCTTATACCGGTAGAAAATTAATTGCACGCCCCATTGATCATCCATTTTATAGTTATGACGATTGGTTTATTGGTTCTACTGATGTTAAAAGCGGTATTCCAAGCGATATTCAAGCACTAACTGTAACGTACACTTCCGATAATATGGATTCGCTGCGCGAGTTGTTTGATAAGTATCCCAATCAAATTGCTTGTGTTATTTCGGAGCCCGAAAAAATGAATGTGTTGCCCCATAATTATTTAAAAGATGCCATCGATTTAGCGCATAAAAACGGCACGCTGTGGATCATGGATGAAATGATTACAGGTTATAAAACTGCTTACCCTGGTTCATTAAAAAAATATGGTGTAGAGCCCGACATGGCTACTTGGGGTAAAGGTATTGCCAACGGTTTTTCTTTTTGCTGCTTAACGGGTAAAAAAGAAGTAATGGAATTAGGAGGCATCAGAAAAAAAGGAGCCGAAAAATTATTTTTAGTAAGCACCACACACGGTGGCGAAACATGCAGTATTGGTGCGGCATTAGCCACCATGGATGAATTTGAAAAACACAATGTGTTGGCCCACAATCAAGCCATGGGGCAATTGTTTATTGATAAAACAAAAGCCCTTTTTGCCGAACATAAATTAGAAAATAACTTACGTAACTTGCAATTTAACTGGCATGCATCTATCGGTTATTTTGATAACGAAGGCAATAATAATTTTGGTTTGCGTACCTTATTTCATCAAGAATTAATTAAACGCGGTATTTTGTTTCAAGGTATATTTTGTCCTAATTTTAGCCATAAAGAAGCGCACGTAAACGCTATTGTAGAAGCCATGAACGATAGTTTACCCATCATGAAAAAAGCTTTAGACGAAGGCTATGAAAAGTTTCTTGTGGGCGAACCTATCAAACCAGTTTTTAGAAAAATTATTTAATCATAAAATGTATGTCAGTAACCAGAACAACCGATCCTTTTGAGATAGATTTCAGAAAGAAATTTGAATTAACCGACAAAGTTATTATCATAACAGGTGCTTGCGGCCTTGTGGGACGTGCCTTTTGCGAGGCAGTGGCTCAATATGGCGCACATGTAGTGGTTGCAGATATTGCTTTGGCTGAACCCGAAAAATTTGCACAAACTTTAGCTGAACGTCACAATAGAAAAATGTCGGGCATTGCCATTGATGTAAGTTCACGCAATGATATCGAAAACCTAAAAACCACTGTGCTTAGCACCTTTAATCGTATTGATGGTTTGGTAAACGGACATCAAAATAAAACACATTTAAAGTTTGTTCCCTTCGAGGAAATTAAAGATGAAAACTGGGACACCGTTGTAGAAATTAATTTGAAAGGTACTTTTTTAACTTGTCAGATTATTGGTTCGTACATGGCGCAGCAAGGCAAAGGCAGTATTATTAATATTCCTTCAACCTATAGTGTGGTGGCCCCAAACCAGAATTTATACAAAGGCACAAGTTTAGGTTGCCCGGCAGAGTACAGCGCTTCAAAAGGTGGTGTTGATGCTTTATCAAGATATTTAGCAAGCTATTGGGCAGCAAAGGGCGTACGTGTAAATATGATTACGCCACATGGTGTTTGGAACAATCACGAAGAACAATTTGAAAAGAATTTTGCCAACTTTTCGCCACTCCAACGTTTGAGTTACAACCACGAAGTAGCAGGCGCATTAATTTATTTGTTGAGCGATGCCTCGAGTTACGTAACTGGCGACAACATGAAAGTTGAAGGAGGCTGGACGGTCTGGTAGAGTGCTGCGCAGTGTGGGAATGAGAACGAGAGCGAATAAAACAGCGTGAGAAAGAGGTAGAGTGCTGCGCAGAGTGAGAATGAGAACGAGAGCGAATAAAACAGCGTGAGAAAGAGGTAGAGTGCTACGCAGAGTGAGAATGAGAACGAGAGCGAATAAAACAGCGTGAGAAAGAGGTAGAGTGCTGCGCAGTGTGGGAATGAGAACGAGAGCGAATAAAACAGCGTGAGAAAGAAATTGAATACAAGAGTGATTATTTGGGCGCAACGCATAACAGCGTGAGAATGAAAACGAATGCGACTATTTGGGCGCAACCCTTTCATTTTTATAAAATTATTGTAACCATTTAGACTCATGCGAAAAAATGAAAGGGTCGGGCCATTCGCTGTATCTCCCAATGAAATTAAATTAATTTCGAGAAAAAAACAAGGTGTGAATTCCAATTTCATTGGGAGGATGCCGCTACTGTACCTTGCGCTTTAAGGTTTTTATACCTATTACACTTTCAATTTAGTCCAATTGGGGCATTACCTTATTGTACTAATACCGATTATACAAAATAAATACAATTGGTATAATTTCAACCCAAATTAATCAATAGGAGATTTAAAAAATCGAACTACTTGATTTAGTTGGGTGAATCCCGATATAGAAAATGTTATCAGATTTGTAAAAATCTGATTTACAATTTCTTTATCGTTTACGCATTTCTAATGCGTAATATGGGTTCAAGTAGTATCGGCATTAACCCTTGCATATTTATTTTTTAGTTGGACAAAAAAATAAATACAATTGGTATTATTTACAGGCCTGAGGACTATTGGTAGGCACACCGTTTTTTTGTCTTTCAGAAGGAATCTTTTTTTGTTGAAGAGCTACAATAATAAATCAGGCGTTGATTTTATGCAAGCTTGATAAACCTTTGCATCTTAAATACTACCTTATTCGCTTCCTTTTAAAAGGTTTCCTCCTGAATGACACTGTTTTTTTGTCTTTCAGGAGGAATCTTTTTTTGATGATGAGCTACAATAATAAATTAGGCGCTGATTTTATGCAAGCTTAAACCTTTGCATCTTAAATACTACCATATTCCAATGTGATTTATAAATTATGCCAATAATTTATAAATCTTACATTGTTAAATGCCGATCGGAAAAAAGTTTGGACAAATGCCGTGAAACAAATTTGGGCCATTACATATTTCACATCGGTATAAAGTCAAACTTTAGTATATTTGAAAAAAAGTTTAACATGACATCCAAGGAAATCATATTTAAAACCCTACAATCAAATAAGCTGGAGCTTAAAAAGCATGGTATTAAAAATGTAGGCTTGTTTGGATCTTATATTCGTAATGAGCAATCAAGCGAAAGTGATATTGATTTACTCATCGATTTTGAACCAGAAAAAGAAAACTTCGACAACTATATGGCAGTGTACGATTTGTTTGAAAAAATCTTTAAAAACGAAAAAATAGAAGTTGTAACAAAAAATGGTTTAAGTCCATATATTGGCCCTAAAATTTTAAAGGAAGTTCAATATGCATAAAGAACCCAAAGAATATTTAAGACATATACTGGACGAATGCTCTTACATAGTTTCTGTGAGTGAAAATTTATTGTTAAAAGATTTCTTAGAAGATGAAACTTTAAAACGTGCAGTTGTGAGGAGCTTAGGAATTATTGGAGAAGCTACAAAGAAAATCCCTGCCGACATCAAAATAGAATATAATACCATCCAATGGAAAAATATGGCAGGAATGAGAGACAGATTAATTCATGATTATTTCGGAGTTAATTATTCAATTGTTTGGGATGTAATGAAAAACAAAATTCCTGATTTACACATACAAATTTCTGAAGTTTTAAAAGAAGAATAAACGACCAAGAGTTTTTAAGACTAAGTCCAAAGACCTTGCTCTCGCAAACGAAATATCATTAGGCTATAAATTATTGAATCCTTTGCTGTGCAGGCCAGAGGCCTTTATGTGGCCTCACTCGCGGGACGCAAGCGAGTGCATAGAAAGTTTAATTCATTGATGCTATAAAATCTTCTAAATCTAATTTTATAAGTTCCCAGTGCTTTCCATTTAAACAGTTTGGATCGAAGTCTCGATTTGCGAATTCAAAATCAAGAAATTTCTTTCTTAATGCTACCTTATCATGCTGAAAAGGATACCTTTTTTTGTGTAAGGCAAATATTTCATCTGGCCGGTAATTGGCAATTATTTGATGAATATCCCAGAAATCTTTTTTTCTACCGCCACGCAAAATAACATCTAATTTCATTGCAATAATTTCGTTAACCGTAGCAAATCTTATTGCATCAATTACCAATGAAGGCTCAATAAATTTATCTGTATAATACAAATCTATTTTAATACAGTTGTCCTTATGGGAGCCAATAAAATATGATTTCCCAATACCAATGATAGATATGGTATTTGTTTCAACATAGGGATAATTATTCTTAAAAAATTGATCAATAGCTGTAAAGTTAACTGAGCCATATTCACTATCCGTAAAAAGATCTATGTCGACTGATAAACGATGACCCATTTGAAGACTTAGTGCTGTTCCGCCAACAAGTCGAAAAGGTTCAAATTCTTGGGCACTCATAATCTTAATAAGCGTTTCTAGCAATAAGGGATTTACTGTGTTGTAATACAATTTATTGATCATGTTGCTTCATTTTTTTTACCTGATTGCAAACCATAAAAATGCATAATCTCATTAATTTCTTGTTTGTTTCCGCGCTCAAAAACCCGATTAATTACGGCCTCCTTTTGCATCTGCCAGTCTATTTTTTTCATATCGGTATCCCAAAATAAAACTTTTCTCAGCTTAGAAAAATCTGGATGATTTTGACTGTTTTTTTTCTTCTCTTCTTGAATTTCATAGTATGCCTGCAACACCATAAAAAATCCTTCTTCCAACTGCAAGGCCCTTTCAAGTTTAAGCGCTAAGGGGGTATTCATTTTTCTTTTACCCTTGGTTATAGCGCCTATTGTTTGTGGAAATTCTTGTATAGCAATGGCAAACTTACTTTTCTTAATTTTTCTTTTTTTAAGCTCGCGCTCCAAAAAAAAACCTGGGTGCAGCCCTTTAATTTTATTGATTTGTGATAAATTAAGCATACACAAAAATAAACATTTTTGTTTACTTTTTATTATTTATTTTTTGAAATTTTGCCAAACAATTATCCAACGTATACACGAAGTTGCACTGCGAGGTAGCCTCACTCGCGGGACGCAAGCGAGTGCATAGAAAGTTTAATTCATTGATGCTATAAAATCTGCTAAACCTAATTTTTATCTGGCGCGAGTCTTCAGACTCGTGCCTTTAACATCATTCCACGAATGCCTTTAAAACCCTCGTAAACACAAAGTTGCACTACGTGTTTTTTTTTAATTGTTAGCGCTGCGCTCGGCTTCATAACATTGTTGTTAGTAGTTAAATAGAAGCTATCGGAATGCTAAATTAAAACAACAGAGGCACAGCTTCGATTTTACTTGGTTTTTTGTAATCATCGGCATGCAAGTTGATAGTTTCCGAATTAGCACCTGCAAGCTTTGTTGCAAATCGATTTCCCGACATATTATAAATTTGAGTAGCATCTAGGTTTAATAGCTGCGAAATATCTACACCCAACACTTGAGCTATTTTTTCCGCTTTAGAAATGGTAAAATCTACCTCATCACTTTCTATTTTACTTCAGCTGCTAGGCTCATATCCAGTTCATGATGCAAGATCAAGCGAGACAAAACCTTTTGCTCACGATATTTTTTTACGTTATCCCTAATGTATATAATTTTTATTTGTCCGCTATAGTAGTAATATTATCTTATATATGGCATTAATTCCTTATATGTGGCAGTATTTCTCAAATAAATTCACTTTATTTGCACACGAATAAATGTTTGTTTCGCTAGTTTGAGAATATTTAAGAATGTTAATGAAAAATATTTTTTTGAAACACTGAGGAATCATGCATTTTGAAAAAGGGTTTTTAGTTAGCACCAATTTTATGACTACACACAGAACAGTATTCGACAAAAAATTTCATATAGCTCAAGCAGACAAGGAGTTTGCACATCAAACTAACTTAACTGAAAAGCTCGACAAGATAACTGCATCGTTTGACCAGCAAATAATTAATGAAATAGTTTTATGGAAAGTAAACCGTTATGCTATGCTTGACAATATCACACTAAATTTACTTAACGACATAGACCCAAATACTACCAAACTTGACATCGAAAAGACAAGGGAAATATTAAAGAGATTGATAAATAAAAAAGGAATTCAGCTCACCATGGCTTCGACAATTTTAAGATTCAGAAACAAAAACATTTATCAAATTATTGACCAGCGTGTTTACAGAATTATTTACAAAAAGAAAACATTAAAGCTAAAAAAATATCCTAATGACAAGAATTTAAACGAGCAAATTGAACTTTACTTGCAGTATCTAAAAGACTTGACAAATGTTTGCGAAAAGTTGGAAATACCATTTTACAATTCAGACCGTATTTTATTTATGGCAGACAAGCGCATAAACAAAGATATTTCACTTGATAATTATTCAAGTAAAAGAAATAATTCTAACCCTTAAATTTAAACAATATAATACCATTCAAAATTGGGATCTCCATTAATAAATTTGGCACATTAGCTTGTTTTGATAAAATACCTGAGGAATTAATAAAAAAATGTAATTTTTAATAAATAAAAAAATGGAAATAAAAAAGATTGATTGCCCATCTTGTGGCGCTCCTGTTGAATGGAATTCCTCAGCATGTGGTTTTTGCAAAACTGAACTCAGATTTTTCGAAGAAGAAGGAGCTGTTCTTCCATATAACTTATCTATTGAAGATATAGAATCTAAAATCATTCTGAAGGAAAGTGAATTTTGGCAAGCCTTAGTTGATGCAATTGATGCACCTTATTCAAGTTTTAAAAAATATAAACATTTCAATATTCAGAATTTCAAGAATACTTATGGTTTTAAGCCAAATAGCGATTGTTTAAAAATGTTTTATGATACATTTTTAATCTTACCTAATGAAACCCTTGTTTCATTAATAGATTTAAATAATGTTGGAGGTTATGCATTACTTACCTCACTTCGTGTTGTAATTTATCAAGGTACAACATTATTGTCAATACCACTTGAATCTTTTGTGAGTTGGGGTGCTGAAAATACTGCATCAGGTACAAATGTAGTTGGCCGTGATGGCGGAGAATATGTTGGCCAACCCGTGCTTCGTTACATTGAAGGTGAATCAGAAAAAGAAATAACATTTGATCCTAGTGATTATTTTATATCCGGACCAACAATACAATCTGTAATCTCATGTAAAGAATGGGAAGATTTGGACGCTATCCAAAAAAATATTTTACGTTTAAACCGTTACAAATTAAATAAAACTTACAAATTACAAATAAAACCATTTGAATTAATGACTGTTACAATTCAGCAAAAAAAAGGTTGTTTTGTGGCAACAGCTACTATGGGTAATTACAATCACCCCATTGTTATAGAACTTCAACACTTTAGAGATCATTACTTGGTAAACAAATCATGGGGTGTAAAGTTTATTGATTGGTATAATAAAAATGGGCCTGTAGTAGCCAATCATATTAGTAGGAGCGCAGTGTTAAAGAAAATTAGTTTATGGTTTTTAATAAAACCATTAACAATAGTTACAAGATTAATCAAACATTGATAAAAATATTATGGCTATAATAGATGTTGTAAAGTACGATGGCAATGATAAAGAATTCGTTTGGAAATTCCCATCTGATAATTTAAGACTTGGCTCCCAATTAGTTGTCAAGCAAGCTCAAATTGCATTTTTTGTGAAAGGTGGTAAAGTTTTAGACCCATTTGAAAGTGGAACATATACTTTACATTCAAGCAATATCCCTATTCTTCATCGTCTTATTAACATCCCATTTGGCGGTGAAAGTCCTTTTCAGGCCGAAGTTTGGTTTGTAAATTTAATTACTAAACTTGACAACAAATGGGGTACAGTAACACCATTACAATTAGAAGATCCTATGTATGGCATAGTTGTACCAGTTAGAGCATTCGGTCAATTTGGCTTGAAAATTTCTGAACCAAAACTTTTTCTTGATACTTTAGTTGGGACAGTGAATATTTATTCAGCTGAAAAGATAGTTGAATACTTTACGGGAAAAATTATTACAACTATTACTACTGCAATTGCAAAAAAAATTATTCAAGAAAAAATCCCTATTCTACAAATGTTGGTCTTGTTAGAAGATCTATCGAAGTATTGCGAATTGGTAATAAAAGAAGAATTTGCAAAATATGGTATAGATGTAGTCAATTTTTACATTATGTCCATCAATGTGCCCGAAAAGGATCCAAGTGTTGTCAAATTAAAAGATGCAAAAGATTTGGCAGCACGAGTGAATATAGCAGGAAAGGATATTTATCATGCAGACAGAAGCTATGATGTATTAAACAATGCCGCACAAAATCAGGGCACATTAGGCGGCACTATGGGTGCAGGACTTGGTTTAGGACTTGGGTTTGGAATGGGTAATCAAATGGGTAATTTAACTGGCAACATGAATATAGGTCTGCAATCGTCACAAGGTATATCAACACCTCCACCACCACCGGTTCAAACACAATATTTTGTGTTAATCAATAATCAACAGAATGGCCCACATAGCATAGACGCTATCCGCCTCATGGTAAGTCAAAATCAAATAAACCGTGATACATTGGTTTGGAAAGAGGGCATGGCACAATGGGGTAAGTTAACCGATCAAGACGATTTAAGAAGTTTGTTCGGAGCTGCGCCACCACCACCACCACCAAATGCCATTTAACAATTAAGTTATGAAAAATATTGTCGTTTACTCGGGCCTCGTGCTTTTAGTTTTAAATAGTATTGCAGGCCTTACCCTGTCATCATACAATCAATTCAACTGGATTGCCATTGATATCATCATATGCTTAAATGTTCTTTTATTGTTTTTATTGATGAACTCCCAACAGAAAGATGGGTTTAAAATTGGGTTTGGTTTCTTACTTCCCTTTTTGGGATTAGCTCAGATTTTGGCTGGTTTTTTTCTTGAAAATACAATTAAAGACAATGCTCCCTTATTGCTTATCCTCACACTGTTTTCTTTTCAGTTAACCTGCTTGCTCTTTGGTAAATTTTTCACACGATACAGCTAATTTTATCTGGCGCGAGTCTTCATACTCGTGCCCTTAACATCATTCCACGAATGCCTTTAAAAACTACTACAATATTAATTTTGATGCAATAAGTTCATCATACGATTTTCAAATAGCTTTTAAACCAATTCCACACAAGTGTAACTTGCTAAATTAAAATAAACCGAAGCTCAGCTTCGATTTTACTGGGGTGTCGATTTTCAAAAATAGCTTTCAAAACATATCCACGCAAGTATAACTTGCTAAATTAAAATAAACCGAAGCTCAGCTTCGATTTTACTGGGAGGCTAAGGGTTTTTTTAGCAAATTACAGTTCCAATTGGCGTCATGGCGGGCATGCCCCGCCATCATCCATAATGCTTTTTATAATTTGTGTTTAATCGGATGATTTCGGCCCCTTCAGGAAGCACTACCCTAGTTGTCATTCAGGAGGAAACTTTTTTTGATGATGAGCTACAATAATAAATTAGGCGCTGATTTTATGCAAGCTTAAACCTTTGCATCTTAAATACTAACTTATTCGCTTCCTTTTAAATGGTTTCCTCCTGAATGACACCGTTTTTTTGTCTTTCAGGAGGAATCTTTTTTTGATGATGAGTTGCAATAATAAATCAGGCGCTGTTCTATAATGAGTATATTATTTAATTGTTTTCCACGCGGGACGCGAGCGAGTGCAAAAAAGAACTATATAAGTATTACCTTCATATAGTAAAAAAACTATCTTTGAGTTTGACTTTTAAAGGCAATTAAACTAAAAATTCATAGCCCTTAATTCTTTATATTGTTGATTAAAATGTGTTTGATTTATAGGTGTGCCTGTTTGGCTTGTTGTAGGATGTTGAACTTGATGCTAATGAATAAACAGCTTTGTTTTTTAGCCATTAAAATTGCAGCTGAAATTGATATAAATTTAAAATAAATAGACTTTATTATGCTAAAACGTTTTGTAATTATTTTTGTATTTATTGTGCTAGTTTATCCTTGTTATGCACTAAGCATTTGCAGCTGGAATCTAGAAAATTTTGGAAAATCTAAATCAGCCAGTACAATTGAATTTGTTGCCAACACATTAAAAAATTATGATGTGATTGCGGTAGTGGAAGTAGTTGCTGGCAATGGCGGTGCACAAGCTGTTGCAGCATTGGTAGATGCATTAAACCGAAAAGGGGCAAAGTGGGATTACAGTATCAGTAACCCTACAAGCAGCGCAAATAAATATGAAATAGAACGCTATGCATTTATTTGGAAGACGAGTAAATTGAAAAAAATTGGAGACGCTTGGCTTGAAAAAAAATACAGTTCAGAAATAGCTAGAGAGCCCTATTTTATAACGCTCGAAAATGAAAAAAAACAATTTACTGTTTGCGCATTTCACGCATTACCAAAAAATAAACAGCCCGAAACAGAGATTAAATATTTTAAATTTTTGCCTGCCGAATACCCTACTTTGAACCTAATTTTTTGTGGCGATTTTAATTGTCCGCAATCGCACTCGGTTTTTAGTCCTCTGAAGAGCATGGGTTATGCTTCTGCTATGGTTGGACAAAAAACTTCGTTAAAACAAAAATGTGTTGGTGATCAATGCTTGGCTTCGGAGTATGATAATTTTTATTTTAAAAAAGACAGGTACAATGTATTAAGAGCCGGTATTATTGCGTTTTATAAGTCGTTTTCAGATTTAAAAGAAGCAAGAAAAATATCTGACCATGTGCCTATATTTTTAGAGGTGTCATGGAAATAAAAGTGGAAGTTTAGCTTTTTTAAAGACCAATTTTGCTTTTGTAAACCTTCTGCAAACGTGAAGTTGCACTCCGTGTTTATTAATTATTAGAGCTCGGCTGCATAGTATTGATGTTAACAGTTTATTCTAGGTCAATTTAAAAACAACTGCAATATTTATTTTGAGGCAAATAATTCAGCTTACGATTTTCACAAATAGCTTTCAAACCAATTCCACGCAAGTATAACTTGCTAAATTAAAATAAACCGAAGCAAAGCTTCGATTTTAACGAGGCTTAGGTATTAAAATTAAGAACGGAATTCTTAATGGGTATAATGACATACTCAATTTAAGATTTCAACTAAAAAAAGAAATTTCGCAAACTTTTGAAACATGATTTATTATTTATGCATCGATTTTAAGTTACACATGCATGCATTTATTCAATCTAAATAAGCAATTTACACAATATTTGCTTAAATTCTGATATAAAATGTTACATTTGTTCACTAAATTGTTTTAAATGTTGCAATAACAGTTAACAATTTCTTCAATAAATGGAGAAATAAAACAAATGTTAGACTAAGAAACATTTAATCAACTATAGCATCCATAATACGCTAACTTAAATTGAATTCCAGAATTATTAAAACCAACCTTTCGTTAAGGTTCATAGCGCTTTTGTTTATTGCCAATTTTGGTATGCTAATTTCAATTAGTGAATGTTTTGCGCAGGATGCCAATTTTCAAACACCATTAAACAACAAAACATTTTTTCATCCTTCACACATCGGTATTTTAAGGGGCGTGGAAGGAGGAATTTACAGTCAAACTATTTTTTTTGGTGTTAGGCCGAATCCAATTAACAACCACGCATTTATAAGCGGAAGCTATAAAATTGGCAAGGGTTTTTACTGTGGACAAGGTCTATCTGTGAATTACGACGGTGAAGGAGCATCGCCACGTATCTCAACAACAAGTATTAAACTCAATGCTGTCAATATAAGATGGTTTTACAGAAAACATGAAAAAATTAATTGCGATAATTACTATACACTTCCCAATGTTTCAATGGGTTATTATT
>CAMBZU010000031.1 GCA_945872355.1 Chitinophaga pinensis | reverse complement strand
ACATTTAGCTTCTGCGTCAGATTTTGACATTTTTTCAAGTTTAGTGTCAGTAGTTGTACCTAAAATTGTGCAAGAACAAGTGTATTCTTTTTTGCAAGAAGTCATTGTTGTAGCTACTAAAGCTAAAGCTGCGATTGATAATACTAATTTTTTCATTTGTTTGTTTTTTATGGTTAATAAATATTTACGGCAAATGTATAAAACTTTTAGAAACTCCAATAAAATCTATTTTAATTGTTCAATAAAGTTTTTCACATCAAAGGTTTCATAAATCCATTGTTTTTTAATTACTCCATCTTCGCTATATATTATCCAGGGCCATGTAGAATGTGGGTAGCGCTTAACAAATTCAAAGAATGTGTACCTTTTAAAAGGGAAATTTAAATGTGTTTCATCTAAAAATTTGCTTATTTCATCTGCATCACCAACAATTAATAGATAAATATTATTTAACTTATTTTGTTTGGCTAAGATGCCAAATTTAAATGCCACCTCTCTGCAATTATCGCAAGACATGTTAAAAACACCTATGATTTTTTTACCATCTTTCAAATTAATTGATGCATTATTATTGAATACTATTTGAGTGGTAAAATCAAATGGAACCGTTTTTTGAGGTGTTGCATCTACATTTAACCAGGTATATATTGGGAATAAAAAAAGTATAAGAAAACAAGCACTAACCGAAGAAAGTATAAAAAATAAATTGGAAAGTTTTATATTTTTTAATTCAGAAATTTTTCCAAGATATAGTAAAAGTAAAATGATAAATATGTTTTTAATTAACGATTCAAGGGAAGTCATAGGTAATACATTCCCAAAACAACCGCAATTGTGATTATTGCCATCGTTAACAAGCAATACCATTAAATAAACAGAAAAAATAACAGTTAATGTTAGCGCAGCACGAATGGTTATTTTTTTAAGATAAATACCAAAAATGAGCGCCAATCCTATTACAACTTCTGAAATAATTAAAATTCTGGCCATATAAGGACTATAAGTCCAATTTGTAATATGGTTGTAAACTAAATTAAGTTCTGTTAAATGAATTGGAAATAATTTTGTGATGCCCGAAAAAATGAATAATGCACCTAATAAACATCTTAGCACAAGGCCAAGTATTTTATTTTTAATTTTAATCATCTATACCTTTGTTGATAAAATTGATGAATGGAAGCAATGCCAGTAATTTTGTTGACACCTGGTCAGCAAAATCTGATTTAAGAATTTCTTTATCGCTAAAGTTAGCAAATGCAACAAAGCTTTTAAGTTTTAAAAAATCAATAGCTGCATTTTCTTTATCAAATCCTCTTGGCGGATTTTTTAATGCTTCACTCATATATAGTTGGCCATAATGTTTCACAAAATCTTTATGTTCTATGATATTGCTAAATTCTTTAAAGTTATAATCAATTTCTTGTCTTACTTTAAATAAGATATCGGAAGCGGGCATATAAATACCACCGCCAATAAAAGAAACCCCAGGCTCAATATGTATATATAAGCCAGCCTTGGGCGACTTTTTGCCAAAAGTATTAATGCTGGCGCCAAAATTGGTTTTGTAAGGTGCTTTGTTGTTCGAAAACCTAACATCTCTGTTAATTCTAAATAAGCATTTGCTTGCCTCTATTTCTGAATATTCTTTTGCCTTGTGGCTTAATTGTGTTATAACTTTTTTAATGAAGTCAATATATTCCTGTTTTGCAGCTTTGTAATCAATGTTTTTAGTCAAAAACCAATCACGGTTGTTGTTTAACTTCAAATCGTTTAAAAAATTAATTGTTCGTGTACTAATCATAAAATAGCTATTAATAAAGGCTCGCAAAGTAAATTAACATTCTGATTTATACCAAGTTTTCAAAAATAATAAAAACTTTTAGTGTAATATTTAATAATTTAGTTACATTAGCCTCCGTTTTTATGAAAAAATCAAACAATACATCTATGAGAATAAGCAAACTTTTGTGTTTTTTAACATTAACACTTTTCATCAGTGTTAATTCATTTGCGCAATCAACCAAAACAAAAAAAGCTGATACAGCTTACGATAATTGGCAATGGAGTGAAGCTATAGAGCTTTACAAAAAAGCACTAACTAAAATTGACAATAAAACTTTAAAAGCTGAGGTTTTGTTTAAACTTGGTGAGTGTTACAAGCATATCAATGATATGAAAAATGCTGAAAGCAGCTACACTAAATGTGTAAAATCAAAATATCCTGACCCTCGTGCGCAACTTTTTATTGCCGATTGTCAAAAGGCACAAGAAAAGTATACAGATGCAATGACTTCTTATGAAGCTTACAAAAAATTAGTACCAAGTGATCCAAGAGGTGACGACGGTGTTAAATCTTGTACAATTGCACAAAAATGGAAAGATTCACCTACCAGACATGAAGTTACAATTTGTCCTTTCAATAGTAAGGTGTTAGATTTTTCACCAAGTTATGCCGATAAAAAATATACTACCATTTGGTTTTCTTCAATGAGAGAAGGTGCTGCTGGTAGTGGTACAGATGGAACAACTGGTCAATCATTTTCTGATATATACGAAGTAAGACGTGACAAAAAGGGTGCTTGGAATACACCAGCTCCTGTAGATCGTATTATAAATACTGGTGAGGGCGAAGGTGCAATGGTTTTCAGCAAAAAAAGAGACGTTGTTTATTTTACTAGATGTCCAAAAGAAACCAAGAAAACTTTAGGTTGTATGATTATGGCTTGCACCAAAAAAGGAAATGGTTGGGGACCTGCAGAGGAAATAGTATTATGTGCTGATTCATTTACGGTAGGTCATCCAGCAATAAATGCAGACCAAACTTTTTTATACTTTGCTTCTGATATGCCAGGCGGCTTAGGCGGAAAAGATTTATGGAAAGTGAAATTAGATAAGCAACACAAGGCAGTTGGCGATCCTATTAACTTAGGCCCAATGATTAATACTGCTGGCGATGAAATGTTCCCTTATATTACTGATAATGCGCTTTACTTCGCTTCAAATGGATTAATTGGTATGGGAGGTTTAGATAATTTTAAAGCGCCAATTTCAGGTGATGCTTTTAGTGTTCCAGAAAATTTAAAATTCCCTATCAACTCTGCTGCAGATGATTTTGGAATTTGTATCGAAGCTAAAAATGAAAACGGTTTCTTTACTTCAAGTCGCGCTGGTGGTAAAGGAATGGATGATATTTATGAGTTTAGATTACCTCCAGTATTATTTTCTTTAACAGGTGTAGTAAAAGATGTTGATAGCGGTGAACCAGTAATTGGTGCAACTGTAAAATTAATAGGTTCTGATGGTTCTAGTGTTGAAGTAAAAGCTGATGCAACTGGTAATTACCGTTACGATTTTACCCCAGATGGAAAGCGCTATGTAAATGCGAATGTTTCCTACACTGTTTCAGCTGCAATGGAAAAATATTTATCAGACGCTAAAGACTTCACTACAGTTGCTATTGAAACTCAAACAGATTTTACCAAAGACTTAGCGCTTAAGTCAATCAAAAAAGATCCTATTCGTTTACCAGATATTCTTTATGATTTAGCTGCTTGGGATTTGAAACCGCAATATCAAGATTCTTTGACTGGCTTGGTTAAAACTTTAAACCAGAATCCAAATTTAGTAATTGAATTAGGCTCTCACACTGATACCAGAGGTGATAATAAATCAAATGAGATTTTGGCTCAAAAACGTGCTCAAAGTGTTGTAGATTATTTAGTTTCTAAAGATATTGCTGGTGATAGAATGGTGGCAAAAGGATATGGCGAAAATCGTCCATTAATAAGCGATAAAGAAATTGCGGCTATGGCAAGTGAAGAAGAAAAAGAAGCTGCGCATCAAAAAAATAGAAGATCTGAATTTAAAGTTTTAAGAGAAGATTATGTTCCTAAGGAAGATTCTAAATCTAAAAAAGCACCAAAAATTCAAAATGGTGATGAAGACGAAGAGTAAATCAACTATTATTTAATAAATTTTGAAGTCCCGTGCTGAATAAGTTACGGGACTTCTTATTTTTGCATCATGTTAAAAGATAAAACCAATTCTAGATACCAAATGCGCGGTGTTTCATCTGACAAAGAGGATGTGCATGCAGCAATTAAAAATGTAAACAAAGGTCTTTTTCCAAAAGCCTTTTGTAAAATAGTTTCAGACTTTCTTGGGAACGATGATGATTATTGTATTGTAATGCACGCCGATGGTGCCGGCACTAAATCTTCACTAGCCTATATTTATTGGCGCGAAACAGGCGATTTAAGTGTTTGGAAAGGAATTGCCCAAGATGCGATTGTGATGAATACCGATGATTTATTGTGTGTGGGGGCAACAGAAAATATTATGTTATCATCAACTATTGGTAGGAATAAAAACTTGGTGCCTGCTGAAGTAATTAGCGCAATAATAAATGGAACAGAAACTATTCTAGAGCAATTGAGAAGTTTTGGAATAAGCATTTATAGTACCGGTGGCGAAACTGCCGATGTAGGAGATTTAGTAAAAACTTTAATTGTTGATTCTACGGTTGTTTGCCGGATGAAAAAAACTGATATTATTGATAATTCGAGAATAATGGCAGGTGATGTAATTGTTGGACTTAGTTCCTCGGGGAAAGCAGTATATGAGGAGGAGTATAATGGTGGAATGGGAAGCAATGGTTTAACATCTGCACGACATGATGTGTTTGCTAAAGAATATGCAGTAAAATATCCTGAAAGTTATGATAATGCAATTGATAATAGTGTTGTTTATAGCGGCTCTTGCAAACTGAATGACGCAGTTAAAATTGATGAATTTACAAGCGTAAACGCCGGAAAACTTGTATTGTCGCCTACAAGAACCTATGCGCCAATCATTAAAAATGTACTTGAAAAATATCGTAGTCAAATTAATGGCATGGTTCATTGCAGTGGGGGCGGACAAACGAAAATTCTACATTTTTTAAATCCCAATTTACAAGTAATTAAAGACCAACTTTTTGAAATACCTCCTTTATTTACACTCATACAAAAGGAATCGCAAACTGATTGGCAAGAGATGTATAAAGTTTTTAATATGGGTCACCGTATGGAATTATATGTGCCAGCAAGCATAGCCGATGACATTATTGCAATTTCTAAATCCTTTGGAGTGGATGCAAAAATAATTGGAAACGTAAATAAAATGGACCTTGATGAAGCACGACTTATCATTAAAAGTGATAAAGGTACTTTCGCTTATCATTAATATTTTGATCGGATTTGAATTTTATAGCAATGCAATGCATAATGTGTAATTCAACTGCAATGGGTTAATCCTTTGTTTTTTAATCACTTAAAATTATACTTATTAGGTTAATAACATTTAATGATTTTACCTCTAAAATAAAAAAAAACGCGGTCATTATCTGTTTAACTTTGAGGCATGGAATACGAACAGGAGCCCAAAAAAAATTTACCGTTTAAGCGCACAAAAAAAGCAAGCGATTTAAGTTTTAACCCTTTTGATGTAGGCAAGTTGCCTCCGCAAGCCCCAGACCTTGAAGAGGCTGTTTTAGGCGCATTAATGCTCGAAAAAAATGCACTTGCTGCGGTGGTAGATTTGTTGAAACCTGAGGCTTTTTATGTTGATGCACACAGTCGTATTTATAATGCAATTTTATCATTGTGGAAAGATAGACAAGCAGTAGATATTCTTACAGTTACCAATCAATTAAAGAAAAGTAGCGAATTAGAAATAGTAGGCGGTGCTTATTATATTTCTAAATTGACTAATCGTGTGGCATCAAGTGCCAATATTGAGTTTCATGCACGAATAGTGTTGCAAAAGTATATTCAACGCATGCTTATTCAAATCAGCACCGAAACCATACGTGAAGCTTTTGAAGACAGCACCGATGTACTTGATTTATTGGACAAGGCAGAATCTGGTTTGTTTGCGATTGCTGAAAATAATATTAAAAAAAATTACTCTAAAATGAGCGATTTGCTTCAAGAAGCAATCGAGCAAATTGAAAAAGCAAAAAATCAGGAAGACGGTGTAAGCGGTATACCTTCTGGCTTTAGTGCCTTAGATAAAGTAACTGCTGGATGGCAGCGTTCCGATTTAATTATATTAGCTGCACGACCTGGTATGGGTAAAACAGCTTTCGTATTGTCTCTTGCAAGAAATGCAGCCATTGACTTTAAAAAACCGGTGGCTTTTTTCTCATTAGAGATGAGTTCAGTGCAATTGGTTACACGTTTGATTTCTGGTGAAACTGGACTGAAAGCTGATAAATTAAAGCGAGGGCAATTAGAAGCACACGAGTGGCAGCAATTACATTCGCAAATTACAAAATTGGCCGATGCGCCAATATTTATTGATGATACTCCAGCTTTAAATGTATTTGAATTAAGAGCGAAACTAAGACGTTTAAAATCGGAACAAAATATTGATATGGCCATTATCGATTATCTTCAATTAATGACAGCTGGTGGCGAGGGTAAAGGAAATAGAGAGCAAGAAGTGAGTACAATTTCTCGTTCATTAAAAGCCATCGCAAAAGAATTAAACATTCCAATTATTGTGCTATCTCAGTTGAATCGTCAAGTTGAATCAAGAGGCGGTGCAAATAATAGTAAAAGACCGCAATTAGGTGATTTAAGGGAATCAGGCGCAATTGAGCAAGATGCAGATATGGTAATGTTTATATATCGTCCAGAATATTATCAAATTACACAAGATGAAAATGGTGATGATTACCGTGGATTAGCACAAATCATTATTGCAAAGCATAGAAATGGTTCTTTGGAAGATGTAAAACTTAGATTTATTAATGAAAATGCTAAGTTTACGGATTATCATACTGAAGATATGACCATGCCCAATGCCCTTGGCCCTAATGACGATTTTATTGATCGTGACGCTGCGCCAAGTATTACCAAGAGTTCAAAGATTAATGATATGAATAACGATGATTTTTTCTAAACCCAAATAAATCCGCACAAGAAATAAGTAACTAATACCAATGTGATTTATAAATTATGCTAATAATTTAAAATCTTACATTGGTAATGCCGATCGGAAAAAAGTTTGGAACAAATGCCGTGAAACAAATTTGGACCATTACTTATTTCACATCGGTATAACATATCATTTTAAATTCAGTGCTTTACATTGGGTTTAAACATTTGCTATAGCGCAATTAAATTATAAAATTCATTATTTCAGCTCTTCTTTGCTTGCAATGATCACTTCTGATTAAACCCAGATTACGCATTAGAAATGCGTAAACGATAAAGAAATTGTAAATCAGATTTTTACAAATCTGATAACATTTTCTAAATCGGGATTAAACCAACTAAATCAAGTAGTTCGATTTTTTAAATCTCCTATTGATTAATTTGGGTTAAAATAATAATTCATGTTTATGGAATTTTAAAATGAATTGCATCTAAGCAGTGTAATCAATTAATTTTATAAATATGAAACGTTATCTTATGCTCTCAATCGCAGTTATATGCTGCATTTCATTAGTATCTGGTTTAATGCAAGCCGATATTGTTTTTACACCTGAAAAGGAAAATGGTTTTATTAAGTTGCTCAAAGAAAAATTTGAAAGCTTCCATAAAAAAATTCCTCAGGAAAGAATTTATTTACATACTGATAAAACGTTTTACAGTCCAGGTGAAACACTTTGGTTTAGCGCTTATGTGCGTGATGCTGCTACTATGAAGCCTTCGAGCGTGAGCGATATTATTCAAGTACAATTAATCTCTCCAAAAGGAAGTGTTCAATCAACCTATAAACTCATTTGCAAAAATGGAAAAGCTGCCGGTGATTTTACTTTTGCAGAAGATTGTCCAGGAGGTATCTATAAAATAAAAGCATTTAGTCAATGGCAAAAAAATGAGCCCGATAGTTTATTTTTTGAAAAAGAAATAACTGTACAAGATATTATAGTACCACATTTAAAAATGAAATTGGACTTTGATAGAAAAGCTTATGGAGCAGGAGATGAGGTCATTGCTAAATTTAATTTAGAAAGCATGGATAACCAAGTTTTGGGTAATTATCCATTTGAATATATAGTGCAAATAAAAGGTGATGAAATAGCAAGGGTAAAAGCTATAACAGATAATGAAGGCACAATGCATATAAAATTTAACTTGCCTAAAAAACTTGAGCGTAATGATGGTTTGTTGAATGTTCTATTGCAATATGAAGGCATCACAGAGAGCATTTCTAGGAGCATTCCAATTGTTTTAAATAAAATTAGTTTAAAGTTTTACCCCGAGGGTGGAGATTTAGTGAGCGGCATTCCCAATAAAGTTGCATTTAAAGCATTGAACGAATTTGGAAAACCAGCCGATATTGAAGGCGAAGTTTTAGATAGCCAAGGAAATCTAGTAACCAGCTTTATAAGTTATCATCAAGGCATGGGAGCCTTGGTATTGCCTTGTTTAGAAGGTGAAAATTATATTGCAAAAATCACTAAACCAAAGGGCATTGAACAAGAATTTGCCTTGCCTGAAATGTTAGACAAAGGTTATGTATTAAACCTTGTTGAGCAAAATATGAATGCAATTCAATTGGCCATACATGCTACTGAAAAAGAAGAGCTTTCACTAGTGGCGCAGGTAAGAGACAGAATTTATTTTAGCACTGCTGTTGATGCTATAAATGGTGTGGTTAATTTAAACATTCCGGTAAGTATGATGCCTATGGGTGTTTGCCAACTTACCTTGTTTGATAGTAAAGGAATAGCGCGTTGCGAAAGATTGGTTTTTGTAAATTCAAACAAGCAAATAAATGTGCGTATTACTACTGATAAAGATAAATACCTGCCGCGAGAAAAAGTAGTTGCAAGCATTAGTGTTACTGATGAAAATGGAATGCCTGTTGCTGCAAATTTAAGCCTAAGTGTTACCAATGATGAACTATTAAGTTTTGCAGATGATAAGCAAGGAAATATTTTATCACAATTATTTTTAGAACAAGATATAAAAGGTAAAATAGAAGA
Source organism: Chitinophaga pinensis (assembly GCA_945872355.1). Taxonomy (GTDB): domain Bacteria; phylum Bacteroidota; class Bacteroidia; order UBA4408; family UBA4408; genus CAIKXD01. The sequence goes on along the minus strand of CAMBZU010000031.1, from coordinate 28,300 downwards.
GCCTGCCTTTTATTTTACTAAGGCACCAAAGGCTTTACAAGGTTTAGATTATGTGATGATGACAAGCGGTTGGAGAAGGTTTACTTGGGAGCCAGTGTTACAAAATCAGCCACCCAACATCAATTTTAGCGCTGAAAAGGCAGTGGTGAAAGGTGTGGTTATAGATAGCCAAACTGGTAAACCTTTACCAGATGCAATTGTGAAAATAGATAAGTTGCAGCTGCAAACCAATGAGAAAGGCACTTTTTTAGCTAAACATTTAGATATTTCTCAAACTTGTAAACTCACCATTGATATGCCTGGTTATATAAAGTATGAGGAAGTTATTACTGATTATAATAATAACAAAATGATTTATTTGCAAAGTAGCAAATTTGCAAAAGTTGTAGAGGACGACATGCGCGTTTTTATGAATGATGAAGTTCAAGTGCTTGCAGCACCACAAGCTAATTTTAATTGTGTGGCACCTCAAAATTTAAAGATGGTTGCCTTAGAAAGAAACAAAGGCGCAAAAGGCAAAGCAGCCGCAGAAGCGCCATTTGCAAAGGCTGAACCAGCTAAAAGGGAAGAAAGAAAAGCACTGCTAAAGGAGCAAAAAATGGCTTTTGACAATGAAGATATGGAGCAAGCTGCACGGGGAAATGCTGATGTTAAAAAGAATGTGGGAGCCAATATAAATCAAGCGCAACAGGTGGTTAAGTATTATAGAGCACGTAAATTTGATATGCCCGATTATGGTGACAATAAAAGTGAAAACAACAGAACAGATTTTCGTAAAACAATTTATTGGAATGATCATATTTCGATTGACAAAACAGGTAAAAAAACAATTAGCTTTTACACTAATGATGAAATTGCTTCTTATAGATTTATTGCTGAAGGTATTGGTAGTAATGGTAATGCAACACATGTTGAAAGTAAAATATTTACACAACTTCCTTTTGGAATGAGTATTAAAATGCCAGCGCATTTAGTGCAAGATGATGAAATTAGCATTCCTCTAATTCTTAAAAATAATACTAGCACATCAGTAAAAGGAAAATTAAATGTTGTGATTACTTCTGCTATGATAAGTTTAAGTAAGCTTCCAGAAGAAATATCAATAGCAGCATTAGAAAGCAAAACTATTTTCTTGAAATATAAAGTTGGCGAAGCTAATGAAAAAGGAAAGTTGGCAGTTCGTTTTAATGCAGGCGAAATAGCAGATGCATTTGAACAGAATTTTGAAATACATGCTAAAGGATTTCCTGTAAATGTTTCATTTAGTGGCAAGGAAACAAATAAATCATACACCGTTGATGTAACCAATATGGTTAAAGGATCTTTGGTGGCTTCGGCCACTGCCTATCCAAGTGTGGTGAGTGATTTAATGAAAGGTGTTGAAAGTATTTTAAGAGAGCCAGGTGGTTGTTTCGAACAAACTTCAATGAGTAGTTATCCAAATATTTTAGTGCGCGATTATTTAACTACCATTGGCCAAAGTGATCCAAAGCTTGAGGCAAGAGCCAATGATTTAATTGAACGTGGCTATAAAAAACTAATTGCCTTTGAAACAAAAGAAAAGGGTTACGAATGGTTTGGAGGCGCTCCAGGGCACGAAGCACTTACAGCTTATGGTTTAATGCAATTTAATGATATGAAAAAAGTGTATAGCGGTGTAGATCAAAATATGATTGATAGAACAGCAAAGTGGTTAATGGCAAGTAAAGATGGCAAAGGCGGTTACAAACGAAATGCCCGGGCGCTTGATAATTTTGGCGGTGCAAGTCAAAATGTTACTGATGCTTATATTACTTATGCGCTTGCTTGCGCCAATTATGAAAACATCAGCCTTGAGCTTGACCATTTATTTGAAGAAGCAAAAACTTCGAAAGATGCTTATATCATGGGATTGGCGGCAAATGCACTATTTGCTCATCATAAAGATAAAAGAGCTACATCAATATTAAATGATTTGATGAAAAAGCAAGAAAATGATGGAAGCTTTATGGGGGCCAATCATTCTATTACAAGAAGTACAGATAAAGCATTAAGAGTAGAAACTACTTCACTTGCTATTATGGCCATATTACAATCAGATCAATTGAATGGAGAAGCGCTAAATAAAGCTGTAGATTTTTTAACCAAAGTGCGCAGTGGTTATGGCGATTTTGGAAATACACAATCAACCATTATGGCTTTAAAAGCCTTAACCCAATTTGCTAATTATGCAAAACAAACAAATGAAGACGGTGTACTTGAAATGTATGTGGAAGGCAAATTAGTAGCGGAAAAAGCATACAAAGCGGGTGAGCGTGATGCAATTTCAATTACTGGTCTTGAAAAATATTTAACTTCTGGTAAAAACAAATTGGAGTTGAGATATAGAAATGCAAAGCATTCTTTGCCTTATTCAATTGCTATAGCTTGGAACACAGAATTGCCTCAATCATCAAAGGAATGTTTGCTGAATTTATCAGTTGATTTATCTGAAAATAAAGTTAAAACTGGCGAGACTGTAAGGTTAAAAGTAAAACTTCAAAATAAAACGAACCAAGGTTTACCAAGCACAATGGCAATTATAGGCATTCCAAGTGGCTGCAGCGTTCAGCCTTGGCAATTGAAAGAAATGCAAGACAAAAAAGTTATTGATTATTACGAAATTAGGGATAACAAGTTGAATGTTTATTACCGACAAATGGCGCCAGATGAACTTAAAACACTCAATTTTGATTTAAAAGCAGAAGTTCCAGGGAAGTATTTATCGCCTGCAAGTAGTGCTTATTTATATTATACTAATGAATTTAAACAGTGGGAAGCATTACCAGTATTGGAAATCATTTAACCTAAACCTGTTGAAAATTAAATCAACAGCAGCAGGCCAATCACAATAAAATGCGCTAAAAAATTAATGCAGCATTTGGGTTAAATCATAAAAAAGCCGTTAGCTATGCTAACGGCTTTTTTAACAAGCTGTTTTTTATTTCGCTTCTGCAAATTCTAGATTAATTACAATGTTTACTTCATCGGCTACAACTGCTGTAGCTTCAGTCATTACATTCCATTTTAATCCATATTCTATTCTATGTATGCTTCCTACAGCTTTAAATCCAGCTTTTGTATTTCCATAAGGGTCTTTTTGAGTTCCTCTATAAACAACATCAAACTTTACTTTCTTGGTAATATCTCTTATTGTAAGTTCACCTTGAAGCACATAATTATTGCCACTTACTTTTTTAAATGAAGTACTTTTAAATTTCATTTGCGGAAATTTTTCTGCGTTGAAAAAATCATCACCTTGCAAATGCTTATCGCGCATTTCATTGTTTGAATTTATTGATTTTACATCAACAGTAAATGCAATTGCTGCATCATTAAAATCAGCATTTTTCGAATTCAGCGTTCCGTCAAAACTTTTAAAAATACCTTCGGTTTCAGAAAGCATTAAATGTTCTACCGAAAATTTTATACTCGAATGAGCGTTGTCAATTTTCCAGCTTGTTTGCGCCAATGCGCTACTTGTAATTGCTAATGCAGCAAATAGAGATGTTAATTTCATTTTTATTACTTTTTATATTATTTGTTTGCACAAGTATCTTTGTTTTATTTCCAATTTAAATTGATCTATGATAAGATTTTAATTTAATCAACTACGAAATCAACATAGCAATTAGAAATCAAACCACCTTGATACAATGTAATAAAATGGCCATAAAGCTTGCTTTAAGTGAGAAATGTTTTGAAAATAGCTGCGAAGCAGTGTAATCTTCTATAAATCAATTGTTAAACAGCCTGATTCTTTCTTCTAATTAATACCAATTGCATTTATTTTTTAGTCCAACTAAAAAATAAATATGCAATGGTTAATGCCGATACAACCTGAAACTAGCACAATAAGGCTTGGCCGCAATTTGACTAAATTGAAAGTGTAATCGGTATAATTTGGGTTTTAAGTAAAGCTGAAAATTTAATAAGATTGATTTTGAAATTAAGCTAAAATAAAATTGATATCTACTGAGAATACTTATTTTTGCGCTGCAAAATGAAATAAAACAATAATAAAAATAAGTATGAAAAATATTACAGTAATTGGTTCAGGCACTATGGGTAATGGTATTGCTCATGTATTTGCACAACATAATTTTAAAGTTAGTTTAGTTGATATTTCTCAGGATGCATTAGACAGGGCAATTGCAACCATAGCTAAAAATTTAGAAAGAATGGTAACAAAAGGTAGCATTACTTCAGAGGTTAAAGAGCTCACACTACAAAATTTAACTACTTATACCGATTTACATGCTGGCGCAAAAGATGCAGAATTAGTTGTTGAAGCAGCCACTGAAAATCCGGAAATAAAATTTAAGTTATTTCGTGATTTAGATATTATTTGCGCTCCTCATACAATATTAGCCAGTAATACATCAAGTATTTCTATCACTAAAATTGCTGCACAAACCAAAAGAGCTGATAAAGTGATTGGAATGCATTTTATGAATCCTGTGCCTGTAATGAAGTTGGTTGAGGTAATTAGAGGTTATTCAACTTCAAATGAAACCACGCAAGCAATAATGAATCTGTCTATAGCGTTGAATAAAGTACCTACAGAGGCAAATGATTATCCTGGCTTTGTGGCAAACCGTATTTTAATGCCAATGATTAATGAGGCAATTATCTCGTTACAAGAAGGCGTTGCTGGTGTTTCAGAAATTGATACTGTAATGAAATTAGGGATGGCACATCCAATGGGACCATTACAATTGGCCGATTTTATTGGGTTAGATGTTTGTTTGTTTATAATGAACGTTTTATACAGCGGCCTAGGAAAAGATAAATATGCACCATGTCCTTTATTGGTTAATATGGTTACAGCAGGTCATCTTGGTGTTAAAAGCGGTAGTGGTTTTTATAAATATACTGCCGGCTCAAAAGAGCTGGTTATAGCGCCCATGTTTGCAAAATAAATGGTATTAAAAAGCAGCAAAGTGTTGAAATAATTGTTTGATAAAGGTAATATCATCAGTATAAACGCTATAAATAATAGCTATGGGTTTTGATTACATTTAGTTTGCACCTATTTCATATAAAATAAGGCAATAGCTTTTCTCAAATTAAAGATTATCAAATGTATTTATTACCCATACTATTTAAATCAATTATTGATAATTCATGCATTCATTTGTACCATGCACTTTCAAGTATTATTTTTAGATATTTATTAGATAATTTAATAAATAATATGGTCTTAAGGGTTATATTTGTACCAAAATAAAAGTAATGGAAAAAAAATTTTTTGCACACGAAAGTGCTTATATTGACGAAGGGTGTACTATTGGAAAAGGGTCTAAAATATGGCATTTCAGCCACGTAATGTCGAACTGTGTGTTAGGAGAGAATTGTAATATAGGGCAAAATGTGGTTATTTCACCTTCAGTAGTTTTAGGTAGCAATGTGAAGGTTCAAAATAATGTAAGTATTTACACAGGTGTTATTTGCGATGATGATGTTTTTTTAGGTCCATCTATGGTATTTACCAATGTGATCAATCCACGAAGCGCAGTGAACAGAAAAAGTGAATATGCTAAAACGCATGTAGGCAAAGGTGCAAGTATTGGTGCTAATGCTACCATTGTTTGTGGTCATGATATTGGTGAATTTGCCTTTATTGGTGCTGGCGCAGTGGTTACTAAAAATGTGCCTGCATACAGTTTGTGGGTTGGTAATCCGGCCAAACAAATGGGATGGATGAGTGAGTTTGGGCATAAATTAAATTTTAAAGATGGATTGGCTGAATGCCCTGAGTCTAAAGAGAAATATCAATTGGTTAATGGTGAAGTATCAAAAATTAAATAAAGGAAAATTATGATAAAGTTTGCAGTAATAGGTGCAGGTCACATTGGAAAGCGACATGCAGAAATGATTAAAAGACACGAAGAAGCTGAGTTAGTAGCAATTTGTGATGTAAAACCTATTTCAGAAGTTGATGCAGAGAAATTTGGTGTGCCTTATTTTAATAGCACAGAAGATCTTTTTAACGCAGGCATTGATTTTAATGTAGTAAATGTTTGTACGCCTAATGGATTGCACGCAGAGCATTCATTGTTGGCTTTAAACCATAAAAAACATATTGTTTGTGAAAAACCAATGGCCTTGCAAAAACAAGATTGCGAAGCAATAATTTACAAAGCTTTACAAATGCATCGCAATGTATTTTGTGTAATGCAAAATCGATATTCACCTCCTTCGGCTTGGATGAAAGAAATAATTGAAAATAAAATTATTGGTGATGTTTACATGGTGCAATTAAACTGCTATTGGAATCGTGATGAACGTTACTATAAAAAAGGTGGATGGAAAGGTACAGAAGATTTAGATGGTGGCACTTTATATACTCAGTTTTCGCATTTTATTGATATCATGTATTGGCTGTTTGGCGATATCAAAGATATTCAAGCAAAGTTTAATGATTTTAATCATCATGACTTAACTACTTTTGAAGACAGCGGTTTTGTGAATTTTAATTTTATTAATGGTGGCATGGGTGCCATTAATTATTCTACAGCCGTATGGGATACAAATTTAGAAAGTTCGCTTACAGTAATTGGTAGCAAGGGCAGCGTAAAAATTGGTGGACAGTATATGGATAAAGTTGAGTATTGTCATATTAAGGATTATGTAATGCCTGAGTTGGCAGCTACCAATCCGGCCAATGATTATGGTGCCTACAAAGGTTCTGCAAATAACCATGGCTATATTATTGATAATGTAATTGATACTTTAAAAGGTAGAAGTACAATTACTACAAATGCATTAGAAGGTTTAAAGATTGTTGATATTATAGAGCGTATCTACAGTTTAAGAAATGCTGATCATAAGTCATAGGCGGCCTTATCTTTTTGATATTTTATTGTAAGTAATTGTTTTTTGTAGGCTGCATTTGAATCGGCCTTCAACGAAGTTTCTTTTTTGCGCATGCTTGGTAGAGCGCCCTTGTACGCGTGCTCGCCACATTTTAAATGAGCTTTGTTTCATGTTTTTGCGCATCAGTTTTATTACTTCCTGCTCTGAAATGCCAAATTGTAATTGAATGGCATCAAATGTTGTTCTGTCTTCCCAAGCCATTTCAATAATTCTATCGATATCGGCATCGGATAAATTGATCTTTTCTGTTTTGTTTTGCAATTCATTTTCATCCATTTGTTGATAGGCCCAAACGGAAGGGAGACCGCTGTATTCGCAGAACAAGGAAGGGGAGGAGGAAAGCATTATTTATTTTTAAATGTAACATTTGGTGAGAAGATTTGTTTAGGTTTCTTTTACAGTGAACATGGTTTTTTAATTTAAGAAGTAGTAAGTGCTTTCGATTAAAGAAGTTAAAGTATGTACATTGGTTTTATTTATTTCGACAAATATGAATTGTGTTTGATTTTTTGTATTTTTGATTAAAATCCTTGACCATGAATTTAAAAATTATTACCTCGATACTGTTTTTTAATTTGGTTCTATTATTTGTAGCCAATGGACAATGGGTTCAAACTGGAGGGCCACAAGGTATTGGCGATAATGCTAGTATTGAAAAAGTTGGAAATAATATTTGGGCTGGTTGTAAAACAGGTATTTATATTTCATATAATGAAGGTGCTTCTTGGCAAAAATCTTCAATTATAAATAATGATTTTTGTTTGAGAATAAAATCTTTTAATGATACGGTTATTGTACTCTATTTAACCTATGATTCTGCTACAGAGCTGCATAATTTATGCACCATTTTAAGCACAGATTTTGGCATAACTTGGACATCACCTACCATTATTGAAACAACATATAATACTGATTTGCAATCAAGTACTATTTGGAGAAGTGGTAGTACACTTGTTGTAAAAGGCGAATGGGACTTTTATTACTCAAACGATTTGGGATTGACCTGGACATTACTTACCAACATCAGCGGTAGTAGTATGAGTTTCTATCAAGCCGAGAACAATACACTCATATTATCATTGCCTTTTGGAGGAAGTATGAACAAAGGTTTTTATTATTCCAATAACGGTATTCAAAATTGGACTGTAATTGATACAACCCAACACAATCTTCAATACGCTCTATTAAAAGATGCAGTATTCTATATCATCGTGAACAATATTTCAGTATCTCAATTTAATATATTAAAAAGCATTGATTTTGGTGCGACATGGGATACTGTTTATACTGTGCCTTCAGGAGATTATTTTTATGCACTTTATATTTTTGAAGGCAATATTTATGCTGTTACTTCTACAGGTTATAAAGTAAGTTATGATAATTGTATTACTTGGGGGCCTTCAGTATTTCCTTTTAACTTTGCATTATCTAGAACTATTGCTTTATCGAATGGTGATTACCTATCCCATGACTACAATTATATTAAAAGATATGTTACAAGTCAAAATACATTTATCCCAACAGAAACAGGACTTCATGCAGAGTTAACTAGTTGTTTGGAAGCGCATAATGGAGTTTTATATACAAGTACCCAAAAGCGAGCCTTTAAAAGCAACGATGCCGGTATGACATGGTCACCTCTTAATAATCCTTCAGAGTCGGTTGCTTGTTTTTTATTTAGAGGAGATACAATTATTTGCCTTTATTATTCCAATCCATATTTAATAAGTCGTTCATTCGACAATGGCTTAACTTGGGATTCGATACAAACGCCTTTTTTGAGTCGAACATCAATCGAGGAAATAAATGGAAGATTATTTGTTGGCGGACCAAATCCTAAATACAGTGATGACTGGGGATTAACATGGAACTCATTAATCATTCAAGTTCAAAATGTACCAGGAACCTGCCCAACAGTGGGCGGCATATTGAATGAAGTGTTTTTTTTTCATGAGGATACTACCTTGTTTGGTGTTACTGGTGATGGATTAGTTGCAAAGCTTAACAACCAGAGTCAAACCTGGGATTATGTTTACTGTTTTTGGTCAACAGGTGCAAATAACACTAACAAGCTTTACCAATTAGACAATTTTCTTGTTATTGGCGGACGAACTAGTTTATATTATTCCAGCGATCAAATAAATTGGAATACTGCTTCAATGAATGGATTACCACAAATTTCAGCTTTTCAAATAAGTGTTCCTTCAGATATAGTTTCCATCAACGGCACATGGTTTGGAACACTTGATAATTTGGGAGTGTTTTATTCAAATGATCAGGGGAATAATTGGCAACCTATACAAGTGGGTGATGCACCTTTTTATGCTCAAGGAGGTTTAACAGTTTTAAATAATGTTTTATATGCAGGTAGCTATTACAGCAGCATTTGGAAGAGAAGTGGTGCCTTAGAGTTTATTAACGGTAATGTATATTTTGATTCAAATAGTAATGGTGTTAAAGATGTATCGGAAACTAATCTCAACCAGATAATTGTTAAAACAACGCCCTCACCAATAAATTCAACAACTAATGTTTTTGGAAATTATTCCTTATTGACTGATGCTATTGGAGATACTTTATCAATAGTAATGCCTTCTGCCTTTTGCTCCTCAAATCCAAATTATTATATCACAAATGGAGCAGCCAGTAATCAAAATTTTGGCATACAAGTAGAGCCAAATATTCATGATTTATCGGTTGATATGACCAATATAAATGTATTTAGACCAGGCTTTCAAACAGAAATAATTGTAACAGTAAAAAATAATGGTTCGGTTGCACAGACTGGGCAAGTAGCGTTAATTTTGGATAGTGTTGAACAGTTTTTAAGCGCTACGCCAATTCCAAATTTGGTGAGCGGTGATACTTTAATTTGGACAACTAATACGCTTGATTTTCTAGAGACGCAATTTATTTCTGTTATCACTAAAACGGATGTTACTGCAACACTTTCAGATACGGTACATTGTTTTGCTACGGTATCTCCAATTTTAAATGATACTTTTCCTGATGACAATACTACTGAAATGCATGAAATTATTGTAGGTTCATACGATCCCAATGATAAAACATGTTCCTTTGGAAATTATTTTACTCCAGATCAGTTGGCAAATAATGAGGAATTACAGTATGTAATTCGTTTTCAAAATACAGGTAATTTTCAAGCAGATTTTGTGCATATCAAAGATACCTTGAGTAATTATTTTGACCTATCAACCTTTCGAATTATTTCATCAAGCCATTTATTGTACTTCACCTTATCAGGTGCTGGTATTGTGGATTTTTATTTCGATAATATTTTCTTGCCTCCATCTTCACTTGACGAGTTGAATAGTCATGGTTATGTTAAGTATGGTGTTCGTTGTAAAGAGTCGGTAGTATTAGGAAATGCAATGGTAAACACAGCTTACATTTATTTCGATTTTAACACAGCCATTATTACAAATACTACTACCACCTTAGTGGCTTATCCTGTAATTTTTGTAACACAAATTCCAGCAAATTTTATTCAATACAATACTATTTTAGTTTATCCAAATCCAGCTATCAATGAACTTAATATTGATTTAAGAGGAATTAATAAAGTTGATATGCAATTGCTTGTTTTTGATGTTACAGGGAATGCTGTAAAAAATGAAAAGATGTCTAATACTGCTTTAAACAATATTAATATTAGTAACTTATCTAGTGGTATTTATTTTGGAAATGTGTTGAGTAATCATCAAAAAATTGGAAGTTTTAAATTTGTGGTGAGTAAGTAATAGCGTTTATCGGTATAAATAATATAATCAATATTTTTCGCTCTGCTGAAATGTGGTGGCATAATCTGTTACTTTGATATCACTGGTGATTTGATCGGTTGATTTTGCCATAGGTAAGTTGTTAGTTTTAGGTGTTATCGAATTATACAGATGTGAAATAAGTAATGGCCCAAATTTGTTTCACGGCATTTGTCCCAAACTTTTTTCCGATCGGCATTTACCAGTGTAAGATTTTAAATTATTGGCATAATTTATAAATCACAGTGGTATTATGAGTTGGAGTTGTAATAGAAGTCTGTTATTGGCTACAACTTCCAACCTTTTTTGATAAGCATGCTCCTACAAGATTTGCAAAATTCAATTTCCTCATTAAGATGATCTTTGCCATTAGCGTCTCTCATAAAGCAATTTTTCTTTACACAATGTTGCAGTCCTTCGGTGTGAGCTATTTCATGAAGTACAACCTTGTAAAATTTCTCATATTTATTTCTCCCTTTTATTCTAAAGCTTGAAATTACACATGCATTACCTGGACAAAAGCCTAAACCCATAATGCCAAAATCCGAATTTTTTGCTTTGGTTGAGCTTATAGATAAATTAGTAATGCCAACAGTGGTGAAACCAGGGTCACTTCTTCTTCTAAAATATCTAATGAGGGAGTCAGCCCTATATCTTTTTTTATTATAGTTTAAGCAACTTTTAGGTGGGTTGATAGGATCACTTACCACAATGCGCCCTGGATAAATTTCTTTTAATTTTAAAGCTAATATAGCTGTTCTAGAACTCGGAAAGTTACCTATTGGCTGAATTACAAGAGTATTATTTTTATTTTTACTATAGTTACAGTTGTAAGAGAATTTATTGTTGTTATCATTCTCATTAAAACCGCATGAAAGCAAAAATAGAATTACTACTATGACTTTAATTTTGCTCATAAATCTAATCCTTATAAAATTTAAATCTTCACCACACGTGGGCGCAATAATTATCATTTGCATGCATTTTTTATAAAAAAATTAGGCATCTATCATACTTAACTCATTTCTTATTTCATTTACAATATACTCATCTTGAAATCCAGCAAAGATGTTAACACCTTTGAGAGTAACCAATTTTCCCAAGGACCATGTATTATATTAAATGGAATTAATTCATGTTTTATTAAACCTAGAATCTATGCGATAATTATTTTTAAAGCATTAATTATCAATAAATTAATCACTCTAAAAATTATTTTTACAAAGATAAATTTTAGCTTTCAGTTATCCTAATCGGGGCATAAAAACTTTTCAGCATCAATTTATCGTTACAGAAAAATAACCTGCTCGATTTTGTGTTGTGTCTTATTTATTACAATACCAAATTGCAGTGTAGGTATGAAGCCAACCTTCTCTTTGTAGGTAAGCAAACAATCCTTCTTGTACCGAAACAGTAATTGGATACTTAAGGAGTATCACCTGGCTGTTAATCGGATATTTTACCGGAACAGAAGCACTGTAGTATATGTTGTTTTTAGTTTTCTTCACCGTTAGGGTGCAAGGGTTAAGTGCTAGAGCAAATCTTGCCTCTTTTTTGCCCATTACATAGTCACTTATTGGCCAAGTAACTCTTTTATTTCCTAACTTCAACCCTTCTTGAATTCTACGTGATTTAAGAAAAAAATTACTTTCAAAATATTTTGAGCCATCATCATCGGGTATTATCATCAGCAAAGTTTCTTTACTTATCTCGGGATAGATTGGAAAAGCCAAAATGCCAATCATTATATTTAATCCGTAAACAGCTGCTTTATCTGTGGTGTTTAAATCTTTACCTTCTTGAATCTGCTTAAAAAAATTGCTGGTTTTTATTTGATACTGATGAAGTGTTAGCGGTAAAAATACTATGTATATAAAACCAAGGACTATTAATGTTCTGAGTTTAAGTGCGTACTTCTTAAATTTTAATAAAACAATTATGTATGTTAAAATTATGATGTAGGTAACCGTAAATTGAAAGGTAAAACTCCATAGTAAGAGGAATCCCATAAAAACTGTAAAAATTAACTGAAGTGTTAGTTTTAACAATCTGCTAATTGTATTCATTTGATACTTGGTATTCTTTATCAAGTCATTCATATTCTGTGGTTCTGATAGTACTTTTGCTGAAAATTATCTTTTATCCAACTATCTAATAAAAAAACAATCATTCATTTGTCGTTATGAGATCAGTCAAACAAGTTCAAATAACTGTTTAAAATTCCAAATATACTTATTAATCATTAGTAAAAGTATCAACGCCAATTACACCAATTTAATGTCTCTTATAGAATAATACCGATTACACTATCAATTTAGTCCAATTGCGGCATGGCCTTATTGTACTAATTTCAAGTAGTATCGGTATTAACCATTGCATATTTATTTTTTTAGTTGGACTAAAAAATAAATGTAATTGGTACAAGCTCAATGAACCGTAATTATTTCAAACATTTGTTGGCTTATTTTATTGGAAATACTTATACTCGAAATAATACTATCTAAAAATGAACTAGCTCGGTGTTTATGTTGAGGTGTGGTGAAAGCATCGTTTATTCGTTAAATTATTTACCTTTAGTTTTTAAACGTGCACCTTATTATCACTTTTCTATGAATTACAAAAGAATGCCCATTGAGGCTGAATCGCCTGAGGAATTAGGCTATGGTACTATTGAATGCAACCTTGCCGAAAGCTCTGTTTCTGATACCAACTTTAAGGACTTAAAATTTAATATTAAAGATATTCCGCTGTGTTATGGCGATCACAAAGGTTTGCCCGCTTTACGCGAATTATTGGCTGCCGATTATAACATAAAACCGGAGCACATTATTTTGGTGCCTGGCGCTGCTGCTGGTTTGTTTATAGTATCTACAGCACTTTTAAATAAGCAAAGTCAGTTATTAGTGGAGCGCCCTAATTACGCCACCAATATTGAAACACCACGTTTGTTGGAATGCGAAATTAACTTTATTGATTTGCATTTTGAGGAACAATATCAACTCGATTTGTACAAGTTGAGTACAATGGCCAAAAGCAAACCCACTTTAATAAGTATTACTACACCACATAATCCTACGGGCAGTGCGCTATCTGAAGAAGAATTATTAGAAGTAATTGAGTTGGCCCGTAAGCATAATAGTTATTTATTGGTTGATGAAACCTACCGCGATTTATCTTTTAACACTCCGCCACCATTAGCAGCCAGCTTGAGTGATCGCGTTATTTCTGTATCATCTGTTAGTAAAGCTTATGGATTGCCAGGTATTAGAATGGGTTGGATTGCTTGTAAAAATAAGCGTTTGCTAGAATTATTTTTAGCTGCTAAGGAGCAAATATTTATTTGTAATTCATTATTAGATGAACACGTAGCATTACATTATTTACAAAACAAAACCAAGTTTTTTACACCAATTTTAAAGCACATTAAAAAGAATTTTGCCACACTTGAAAAACACATGAGTAAGAGTAAAAATTTAGAATGGGTAAAGCCCAAAGGCGGTGTTGTATGCTATCCACGTATTATTCCGAAAATAAATTATCATCAGTTTTATGAAACATTATATAAGGAACATAAAACTTTAGTAGGTGCAGGCCATTGGTTCGAAACAGATAAAAAATACATGCGCATTGGTTTTGGATGGCCAACAAATGATCAATTAAAACAAGGCTTGGCAAACATTGAAACAACAATTAATGGCTTAAAAAAATAACAGCAAATGGCTGGAATTTGCTCCAACCACTTGCTGCTACTCATCGTTGTTTGTAAAGCGCAGGTGTTAAGTTTACTTTGCTAATGCAATAAAAAAGATAATTTGCCTTTTGTTATTTTAGTTGCTTAAACCGTTTCAACCTTCCTTACACTGCATTTGGATACTTCCTTATTGTATCATGATAAGCGATGCCACACCCTTCAATTGACCAAAAATAATGGCTTTTTGATTAAATTTAATTCCACATGCAATTGCCTCTTCCTTGCGTATGCCAAGTATCAATAAAGATGTTTCGTTTGGCCAACTAGCTGTGCCCTCTCCGAATCCTTCGAAATACTTGAATTCACTTTTTTTTATAAAAGCTATAAGTTGCTCATGTCGCCTCTTATTTTCATTCTCCGGCATTAATTGAGAAAGTGGATTGTGGGCAGTAATAAAGGCATAACTGGCACAATTATTTTTAATTAGCAATTCATCAAGTTGCGCATTTGTTTTGTCAGCACATAAAATAATATCGGCAACAATAAACCTTGTTTTATAGTATGCTTCTTGTAGTTCTAAATCATTCATATTATATTTTATTTTAGTGCTGTAAGTTGTTCAAGAATTTTCGTATCAATGATTTCCCATGGCAAGTGAGCTTTTCCAAAATGTCCGAAAGCGGCTGTAGGTTTATATATTGGAGATTTTAAACCTAATGTGCGAATAATACCATTTGGAGTTAAATCAAAAAGTGCTTTGATGGCTTCTTCTATTAGTGATTCATCAATAATACCTGTTTCATGCGTATTCACGTATAAACTGGTAGGTTCAGCTTTACCAATTGCATAAGATAGCTGAATGGTGCATCGCTCAGCCAAGCCTGCAGCAACAATGTGTTTAGCTACATACCTTGCTGCGTAAGCGGCTGAACGGTCGACCTTACTTGGATCTTTTCCGCTGAAAGCACCACCACCATGTGGGCAAGAGCCGCCATAGGTATCAACAATAATTTTACGTCCGGTGAGTCCTGTATCGCCATGTGGACCACCAATGGTAAAGCTACCCGATGGATTAATCATAATAACAGGATTGCCAGCTAAGCGATAGCTTTCAATCACAGGATTGATAATTTCATTGATAACAAAAGTAGTTAGTTCTGCTTGTGAGATTTGTTTTACGTGTTGAGTTGATAGTACAATATTCTCTATAGCAACAGGTAAGTAGTTTTCGTACCTGATGGTTACTTGTGATTTTGCATCAGGCAAAAGCATTGAGCCTGGTCTCATTCTAACTTCCTTCTGTTTCTCCATCAGTTGGTGCGCAATCATTATCGGCAGGGGCATAAGTTCACTTGTTTCGTTGCATGCATATCCAAACATAATGCCTTGGTCTCCTGCACCACCATCGGTAACACTGTTATTTATTTCAGGACTTTGTTCATGCAGTAAATTGATGTAGGCAGCATCAGATTCACTAAAACCTATGGAGCTATCGGTGTAACCAATTTCTTTAATTACCTCTCTTGCCACAGCAATTGCATCTGCATGTACTTTTGAGGTAACTTCTCCGGCAATTACCAACTGACCTGTTGTAATTAAGCATTCGCAAGCCACTTTAGCATTGGGGTCCTTTGCTAAATAGGCATCTAATATGGCATCAGAAATTTGGTCGGCTACTTTATCGGGATGCCCGTCTGATACCGATTCACTTGTAAATTGAAATGTTTTTGTTTTCATATGTATTGATTTTAAATGTTATTATTTTTTCAATACATCAGTAAGTAGGCATGGCAACATTTTATTTTGACTTGATGTCCACATCTTACTGCCACCGTGGAGTTGTAGCTCTCGGTTGGCACCTTTGCATTAGCAAAAGATTCCTGATGTAATTGAATAATTAAATGAATGATTATGTATTAATAAATTGAAAATTGATGTGAATAATGCAGTTATGTCCTATAAACGTCTTCTTTATTTCTCTTAAAATTAGCCAATAATTTGAAGCCTTTTTCAGGTGATTGTATAACAAGTTCAAAAAGCTTGCAGCCTTTTGGTAGTGGAGTAAAAAACAATAAAAAAGTATGTGATTTATCAACGGTCAAACATGTTTTATTTGGGCTAAGGGCAATATTCATAGCATGAAGCAGTTTGCATTTAGTTGTACCGTCATCTGTAAGTAAAAAGGTAGTACGTGGTATGCTAATGCTATCACCCTCACAGAAACTCATTAACTCAATAATGATAGTTACCTGCGCCTCTATTAAAGGGAATTTATCGATGTTGATATCCATTTCAACAATGGGCTTGGTCGAGGGTTTTAAAGGAGTTGAATTTAGTTTTTTCTTCATTACTGATTAATTTTTTTCAACAGTTAGTAATTGTTTCTTTTTGATTACTGGTTTAGTTTTCTTTTGCGCTGTTGCTGCATCATTTTTATTGACCGTGGTGCCTTTTACTGTTTTATGATCAAGCTTCACAAAGCGCCACCTGTAAAACCCAGGCTCATTTAAATTGTAATAACTTAGTTTGGGATTTACAATTTCTTCTAAATGACATGATTCTTGAGGTAAGTCTCTGATGGTATAAACCTTCATCATTTCAGGGAATTTCATAAATTCGGTATATGCATATTCCTTGTGCACAAATGAGAAGTCATCATTAATACATACCACCTTATCGCCAATTTTAAAATTCGGAATTTTCATTATTTTTTAAAAAATTAAGTTGATAATAAAGTGAGTT
This sequence comes from Chitinophaga pinensis, assembly GCA_945872355.1. GTDB lineage: Bacteria > Bacteroidota > Bacteroidia > UBA4408 > UBA4408 > CAIKXD01. Next base: position 11,191 of record CAMBZU010000031.1, on the reverse strand, counting down.
GGCCATAGCTAAATCAATACTGATTAGCATTAAATTCAGTGAATAATGGCCTATGCGAATCACTGAAAAGGTAAGAGACAGGCTCAACCGTAATGAAAATTATAATAATGTATCATACAACATTTTTTTGTTGCATGCAGAAGTAAAATAAAAGAGGGTAAACTGAACTTATTTTGGCAGTGTGCCCGCATTATTTTTACCACCGTGGTGTTCAACTCGGTTGGCAGCAGCTCCTTTTAAGGGGAGACAACTTCTGAATGCATGGTTAATATTTAGAGAACTGGTATCAAAATTTCTTTTGATGGTACAAATGTAATGCAAAGAAATTCAATTAAACAAATGCGAATGAAAAAATTAACAAAAATTCATGAGTTGCAGTTGGCGCAAAAAAAATTATTGGGTTTATGAACTGATATTCGGTAGGCCACTATTTTATCTTCACATTTAAGTGATATTATTTTTGGATTTAACTTCATGTTTTAATTGTACAATAAGCATAAAAAAATGGTATGTGCAGGCCAGTACTTCAAAACAAATAAAAAATAAATGCACATTGTTTGTGCTTGATGAACCTATCAGCAAGTTAACGAATTTTCAGCAACTATTGAAACAACAATTAATAGCTTAACAAAATAATTTATTTAAGTTTGAGCAAAGTTTTATCAAATTTATAATTACGGTATGTCAGTTCACAAAGAAGTAAAAAAGGTTACCACCAATACCTTACAAGAGATGAAGCGCAAAGGCGAAAAAATTGCCATGCTTACCGCTTACGATTATTCAATGGCGCGGATTATTGATGCAGCCGGCATTGATGTAATATTGGTAGGAGATAGTGCAAGTAATGTAATGGCTGGTCATGAGACCACTTTGCCTATTACTTTAGATCAAATGATTTATCATGCTGCATCTGTAATTAGAGGGGTTGACAGGGCTTTGGTGGTGGTTGATTTGCCATTTGGCTCTTACCAAGGAAATAGTAAAGAAGCGCTTACTTCTGCAATTAGAGTAATGAAAGAATCAGGCGCACATGCAGTAAAAATGGAAGGTGGAAAGGAAATTGAAGAATCAATCAAACGTATCTTATCGGCTGGTATTCCAGTAATGGGGCATTTAGGCTTAACGCCACAATCGATATACAAGTTTGGAACTTACAACGTAAGAGCAAAGGAAGAAGAAGAAGCAAACAGATTAATTGAAGATGCTCATGTACTTGAGAAAGCAGGATGTTTTGCCATTGTATTAGAAAAAATACCGGCCACCCTAGCATTAAAAACTGCAGAGGAAATTTCAATTCCGATTATTGGTATTGGAGCAGGCGGGGGAGTAGATGGCCAAGTTTTAGTGTTGCATGATATGTTAGGTTTGAATGTTGGATTTAACCCGCGTTTTTTAAGACGTTATTTGAATTTGTTTGATGATATAAAAGGTGCAGTTGGCGCATACGTAAATGATGTGAAGCAAAAAGATTTTCCTAACGCCAGTGAGCAGTATTAAATTTATATATTTCGAGTTATGAATTTTAAGCAATTATTCAGAAAAAAATCGGTTACTCAAATTTTAAAGAATTTAGATGATAACTCAGATGCGCATGGTGTTTTAGCTAAACATTTAGGGGTGCGTGATTTAACGGCTTTTGGTATTGCAGCCATTATTGGAGCAGGAATTTTTAGTACCATTGGAAAAGCCAGTGCTGATGGTGGACCGGCAGTAATTTTGTTATTTTTATTTACTGCTATTGCTTGCGGATTTGCAGCTTTTGCATACGCAGAATTTGCTTCAATGGTGCCAGTTAGCGGTAGTGCTTATACCTATTCTTATGTAGCTTTTGGTGAGTTGTTTGCGTGGATTATTGGCTGGGCATTAATTATGGAATATGCTATTGGTAACATAGTGGTGGCTATTTCTTGGAGCGATTATTTTGTTTCTTTATTAGAAGCTATTCGAATTCCTGCACTAAATATTACCTCAGGAATACATGTTCCCGAATGGGCAACTATGGATTATTTTACCGCGCGAAATGGATTTGATGAAGCCTCAAAACTGCTTGCTACAGGGACACAACTTGAAGGTTCATTACTTGCAAAATATAATGCTTGGTTAAATGCTCCTACGATTGGTTCATTTCATCTTGTGCTTGATATACCTGCGATTGCTATTATTGTTTTAATTACTGCTTTAGTTTATAGAGGTATGAAAGAAACACGCAATGCCAGTAATGTTATGGTACTGATAAAGTTGGCAGTGGTGTTGGTGATTATTTTTGTAGGTGTTTTTTATGTAGACGTTAGCAATTGGCATCCTTTTGCGCCTAATGGAATTAGTGGTATTTTAAAGGGTGTTTCTGCTGTGTTTTTTGCATATATTGGATTTGATGCCATTAGTACCACTGCCGAAGAGTGTAAAAATCCTCAACGCGATTTGCCCAAAGGCATGATGTATGCCATCATAATATGTACTGTGCTGTACATTGCAGTAGCGCTTGTATTAACAGGTATGGTGAGTTATAAAGAATTGAACGTGGGTGATCCATTGGCTTTTGTTTTCGAAAAATTACATTTAACAAAATTATCTGGATTGATTTCGGTGAGTGCTGTGGTGGCTATGGCCAGCGTATTGTTGGTGTTTCAAATGGGGCAGCCGCGCATTTGGATGAGTATGAGTAAAGATGGATTATTGCCAAAAAAGTTTTCTAAGATTCATCCTAAATTTAAAACACCAAGTTTTAGCACAATTGTTACCGGTTTTGTAGTGGCTGTGCCCGCTTTATTTATGGATTTAAGCACGGTAGCTGATATTTGTAGTATAGGTACCTTGTTTGCATTTGTGTTAGTATGTGCTGGTGTGTTAAAGTTACAACTCGATCCAAATCCGCCAGAGCGAAAATTTAAAACGCCTTACATCAACAGCAAGTATATTGTGCCTGCATTATTTGTGATTGGAATTATTATTTCCTTCACCGCCAACAAAACAAATACCCTTAATTTTTTTAAAGCCCAACATTTAAAAGAAAAAACTGAAATTATTGCTGCACTTGATGTTCAAGATAAATTTGAATTTCAAAAAGCGGCCATGCAAGAACAAATTATAAATCCTGAATTATTCAAGCAGCCTGATGTTTGTGCCGCAGTTATGGAAACTTCCAACGACGCTGAAATTCAAACTTATTTGGAGCGAAGCGCCATCGAAAAAGCCAAATACATGAATACTGGTTGGGAAGTTTTTAAGCACCAAATACCTTATTGGATTTTTATTATTATTGCTTTATTAATGTCGTTCTACTCCTTTAAACATTCCTTTTCATTAATTCCTGTGTTAGGCATGATGAGTTGTTTGTATATGATGAGTGAATTAGGCTTGAAAAACTGGATAGGATTTTCATTGTGGTTGTGCGTTGGGTTAATCATCTATTTTGGTTACAGTCAAAAACACAGCAAATTAAATCATGCAAAGTAATTTATACCCTTATTATACTTAGCAAACTCAATAAAAAAATCAACTCCAATCGACATTATGATGCACTTATGTTTTGAAAAGTTTTCTTTTAAGGTGCCCTTATTTTAAAAATAATATATTTGTAATTATTGAGTACATAAATTATGGCCACAAATTTTAAATTTAGTTTCATACACACGCTGCGTATCGCGTCACTTTTAATCTTCTTTTTTTGTTTTTCTGCTTGTAAGAATTTAACTACAGAAAAGATTAACATGGGTACAATTGAGTATGAAATTACTTATCCCAATCCATCTGAGGTAACCATGAGTATGGATTTAATGCCCAAAGCTGTTAGCTTTCGTTTTATTGAAAACAAAACAAGTAGCGAAATTACCGCTGGTATGGGCGCACTTAAAACTATTGTGTTAACCGACTATGAAAAGAAAACCATTGTGCAAACCTTGAATTTACTTGGTAAGAAATATAAAGTTGATTTTAATAAAACAGAAATTGATAGCTTAAATAAAGTTGAACCTGAATTAAAAATTGAACTTACCAAAGAAGTTAAAAAAATTGCTGGTTATGATTGTTACAAGGTAAAATGCAGCACCAAAGATGCTAATGGTGCTTTAATCAATTACGAAGTTTATTACACGAAAGCTATCAATGCCCCTCATGTAAATTGGTTTGGTATTTATAAAGATATTGATGGCATGTTGATGGAATATATAGTAAAACGATATGGCATTACAATGAAATTTACCGCCAAATCTGTTTCTCCAGATGGGGCTGAAGATGCTGCATTTGAGCTAGAAGGCGAATATAAAGAGATACCAGCCGCTGAAATGGATGGTTATTTTAAAATGTATTAGGGCTTATCCTATTTCTATAAGCATCAATTAATTCACTATACTAAACATTAATTTTTCAATTGCTTTGTTGAGCATTTACCGCTCAATACAAGGTAATCACAATTAATCAATCTGTTTGCGCATAAGGCCAATAATACCAATGTGATTTATAAATTATACTAATCATTTAAAATCTTACATTGGTAAATGCCGATCGGAAAAAAGTTTGAGACAAATGCCGTGAAACAAATTTGGGCCATTACTTATTTTACATCTGTTTTAATAGCTGCAAAGTCTTTGTTGTTTTAAATAAATGACTATTATGCATAATGGATTAGCATTCAATAATTCAAATAATTTAGGATATTTGTTCATATAAAGGCAATATTTTTTTATCCAATAAGTGATTGTTTTATCTAACATTTATGTTTCTAAATCTTGTTTAATTTTAATAAATTAACAGGCTGATCCAAGCAAAACTTAACATTAAGAAGCTTACCTTTGCATAAGCACAAAAGCATACATTATGAAAAAAACATTTAAGATTATTGGTATTTTATTTTTGGTGTTCATTGTAGGATTAATAGCCGCACCATTTTTATTTAAAGACAAGTTAATTGCACTTGTAAAAGAAGAAGCAAATAAAAATTTGAATGCCAAAATTGACTTTGGCGCCTTTGATTTAACCATCATTAAAAGCTTTCCAAACTTTACTTTTAGTATCGATAAAGTGAGTGTGATTGGCATCAATGAATTTGAAAAAGATACACTTGTTTCATTAGGTAATCTTGAATTAAAAATGGATTTGATGAGTGTGATTAAAGGAGATCATATAAAAATTCAATCGATTATTTTAAATACACCACGTATTCATGCCCTAGTGTTAAAGGATGGCAAGGCCAATTGGGATATTACAAAACCTTCTAATGATACGACTAAAACAGCAGAAGAGCCAAGTAAATTTCAATTGAGTTTAAAGAAATTTGCCATCAACAATGGTTACTTATTGTACGATAACCAGCAAGGAAACATGCGTGCAGAATTAGCAGGTTTAGATCATGAACTAGAAGGCGATTTTACACAGGATAATTTCTTGATGAATACCATCACTAAAATAGCTTCGCTTGATGTAGCTGAAGGTGGCGTTAAATATTTTAAGCATGTAAATACCGAAATTAAGGCCGATTTAGAGATGGATATGAAGGCTTCTAAATACACTTTTAAAGAAAATGAATTTAAGTTAAATGCTTTGGTATTTGGCTTAGATGGCTTTGTAGCCATGCCCAAAGAAGATATTGATATGGATATTAAATTCTTGGCTAAGAAAGCTTCTTTCAAAGAATTTTTATCATTAATTCCGGGTGTTTATACCAAAGATTTTGCTGATGTAAAAACGGCTGGTAACTTGGCTTTTAATGGGTATGCCAAAGGAACTTACAATGATAAAATGATGCCTGCTTTTGGCTTAACTTTAAAAGTAGATCATGCTATGTTTCAATATCCATCATTACCTAAAAAAGTGGATAACATCAACATTGATTTAAGTGTGAATAATAAAGATGGTGTGCCGGATCATACCATTACTGATATCAGAAAATTCCATATCGAAATGGCTGGAAATCCAGTAGATGTGCGCATGTTAATCACCACACCAGTAAGCGATGCTAACATTGATGGAACAGTAAAAGGAAAGCTTGATTTAAATAGCATGAAAGATATTATTCCAATGGAAAAGGATGAAAAGTTGAATGGTGTTATAACAGCTGATGTTACTTTAAAAGGACGCATGTCATCAATAGAAAAAGAACAATACAAAGATTTTAATGCCAGCGGAAATATGACTGTAGAAAACATGCAGTACCAAAGCAAGGCAACGCCTTATGGGCTTAACATTAAGAAAGCATCATTAAATTTTACACCACAATATTTAGATTTAACTGCTTTTGATTGTATGCTCGGCAAAAGCGATTTACAAGCCAAAGGAAAGATCGAAAATTATATGGCTTATGCCATGAATAATGAAATGCTCAAAGGCAATTTAAGTTTAACATCAAACTATTTTGACTTAAATCAGTTTATGAGTGATGAACCTGAAGCCGCTGCAAAAACAGCAGATACAGCAGCAATGACAGTGGCAGAAATTCCTGCCAATTTAAATTTTATAATGACTGCGGGATTCAATAAATTAATTTATGATAACATGGACATCACTAACGTTAAAGGTAAATTGGTAATGGCCAATAGCGAACTGCGTATGCAAGGTATCAGTATGAATTTATTAGATGGCTCAATGATTATGGATGGTTTGTATGGAACCAAAAATGTGAAAGCTCCAGTAATCGATTTTTCTATGGGCATCAAAAATTTTGATATTCCTAAAACATACAAAACATTTAATACCGTTCAAAAAATGGCGGGTATTGCCGAGTATGCTACTGGTAAGTTTAACTGCGATTTATCTTTCAGTGGTTTAATGGATGAACACATGAATCCGGTATTAAAAACATTAAATGGTGCAGGTAAATTACAAACACAAAATGTAGTATTAAGTAATTATGCACCATTAAATAAAGTCGCTGATGCCATCAAAATGGATAAATACAAGCGTTTAAGTGTAAACAATACCAACATCTCTTTCAAGTTTAAGGATGGTGGGGTAGATGTGGATCCTTTTGATATTAAAACTGGCGATAGCAAATTAACGGTGCAAGGAAGAAGTAATTTTGATCAAACTATTAATTTTCCTTTAACTTTTGATATTGCACGTGCTGATTTAGGTTCTGCTGCCAACGGTGTAATTACAGGATTGTTATCGCAAGCCAATAGCAAAGGAGCAAATCTTTCGGTAGGGGAAAGAATAAAATTAAGTGCGTTGTTAACAGGTACTGCAAAAAATCCAGTAGTTAAAACCGATTTAAAAGATGCAGCAAGTAAGATGGGTGATGACTTAAAAAATAAAGTAAAAGAAGAATTAGATAAAAAGAAAGCAGAGCTAGAAGCTAAAGCTAAAGCGGAATTGGATAAGAAAAAAGCAGAAGGCGAAGCGGCATTTAATAAAGCTAAAGCCGATGCTGAAGCTAAAGCAAAAGCAGAGGCTGATAAGTTGAAAAAGGAAGCCGAAGATAAAGCAAAAGCAGAGGCTGAAAAACTGAAGAAACAAGCTGAAGAAAAAGCAAAGAAGGAAGCTGAGAAAAAGTTGAAGGGCTTGTTTGGGAAGTAAAATGTTACATCGTCAGCGGCTTTATTTTCTGCAAATTTATCCTCTTTATTTAGTTTCAAGATTCAAATAATTCAATCTAAAACATACATTGAAAAAAATAATTTATTATATTTTAATTGTAGTATTCTTTTTTCCAATTTCTTTATTTGCACAAGAAGAAAAGCAAACTACTTGCCCCGAAATAACCAATAAAAAAGCGCTTGAGAACCTTGAAAAAGGGCGCAATAAAAAGAAATACGAGTTTAAAGAGCGCATGGAATACATTAAAAAAGCGCTTGAAGAAGAACCCGATTTTGCTGAAGCGCAATACGAAATGGCTACGCTGCAAGTTACCCTGGCAGTGGGGAATGGCACAAGTTTTAAACCAGCCGAAAAATATTTATTAAGAGCCATTGAATTGTGTCCTGAAGTGAATCCTTATGCTTACTTTTATTTAGGACAAATAGCGTGGAGTGCTGAAGATTGGGGCAAAACGGTAACATACTTAGAAAAGTTTACCAAAAATCCAGATAATGCCAAGAAGCCCGAAGATTTTGACAAGGCTGCAGGCATTTTACGGCAGGCTAAATTTTATGAACAGATTTATAAAAACAAGGTAGAGTTTGATCCAAAACCAATTAAAAACGTGGATACTTTTGAAGATGAATTTTTACCTATGCTTTCGCCAGATAATGAATTGTTGTATTACACCAAACGCTATATGAAACAGGGTAAAGATGTATTGTTTCCGCAGCAGGTAGAAGAGCTAACCGAAGCGCAAAGAATGAGTGGCGAATTTGTAAAACCGCACGCCAAGGAAGCACCATTTAACACACCTGGTGATAATTATGGTGGCGTCACCTTTTCATTAGATAACAAACACTTATTTATTACCGTATGCAAAGCAAATAAAAAAGGCTATGTAAACTGTGATATTTATTCATCCGATTTAAATCGCGAAGATGAATGGGGGCCGTTAAAAAATTTAGGCACTAACGTAAATACCGAAGATGGCTGGGAAGCACAGCCATCACTAAGTTCAGATGGTAAAACATTGATTTTTGCTGGCGCGCGTGCCGATGGTAAAGGAATGGATTTGTATAAAACAGAACGCGAAAATACCAATGCCGAATGGCAACCCGCAGTAAATATGGGCCCACAAATTAATACCGATAAAAACGAAAAATCACCTTTTATACATAGCGATAGTCAAACTTTATATTTTACCTCCGATGGCTGGCCAGGAATTGGTGGATACGATATTTTCTTTACAAAAATGAAAGATGACGGCACATGGAATACACCTAAAAATATTGGTATTCCAATTAATACCGAAAAAGATGAGGTTGGTTTTTTTGTAAGTACCGATGGTCAATTAGGCTACATCAGCAGTAAAGATTTAAAAGGCAAAGGTGCAGGCGGTTGGGATATTTTTTCTTTCCCACTCTACAAAGAAGCTCGCCCCGAAAAAATACTATTTATTAAAGGTGAATTGCGCGATGAAACAGGCGCATTGATGACCAACACCAAAATAGAAATTGAAACCATGTCGTCCAAAAAGAAAACCATTTTAGATGTTGATTCAGTTACAGGAAGGTATGCCACGGTAGTTACATTAAAAGGTGATGAAGATGCTATACTTACTGTAAAACGCCCTGATTACGGCTTTTACAGCACCTATATTAAAGCAGGCGATACCACCATTGGGAAACCAATAAAAATTAATATGGATATAAAACCCATTGAAAAAGGAGCCACATTTAATATTAATAACATCAACTATAAAACCAATTCGGCCGATTTAACTGATGAAAGCAAACGCGTTTTACAAAAATTTGCCGAGTATTTATTAGAAACACAAAGTTTAAATATTGAAATAAGAGGACATACCGATAATGTTGGTGTGCCCAAGACTAACTTGGCATTGAGCACCGATAGAGCATTTACTGTAATGGATTTTTTAATGCAGCAAGGCATTCCCAAATCACGCCTGGCATTTAAAGGGTATGGTGATACTAAGCCAATTGCCGATAATGCAACAGACACTGGCAGATCTAAAAATAGAAGAACAGAATTTATAGTTTTAGGAAAGTAATACCCTTTGTATGTATTAAATAGCCAATTGGGTTTTCCCGCTCCATGCCGAATTATCGACTTGGAGCAGGCGTGCTTTCTGCTCCCGCATGGCGCGATAGCTTCAACTTACACAGCGACCTCATAAACACCTTTAAAAACAGAACCCAGGTGAATAAGCACTAACGCGGGCTTTTCGTTTTTTTCTTGTCTGAAGTCTCGCCATGAAGTTGAAAAGGTTGCTCATGCAGCATATGGATTGAAAGCACCCGAATTTTTTTTGCATTAGTGTTTATCCGATAAACATTTCTATTTTTGTTTCAATTTGAAAAAATCGCAAAACTTTGCTGCGTTTTTAAGCAATCTGAAGAATTAATTTTTGAAACCCATTTTCTCAACCAAACTATCTCACATGAAAAAAATTTATTCCTCCATCTTAAGTTTAAGCCTGGCGCTTAGTATTTCATCAGCAGCATTGGCACAAAATGTATTGTACTCAAATGATTTTACAGCCGGTTCCGCAGGCTGGTCGTTGAGTCAAGCTAACAATTTCGACTTGTGGGTGGTAAACAACACCTACAGTTGCACAACACCTACGCCCGACCAAGGAGGAGGAAACTACCTGCACGTTGCCAATGACCTTGAGCCCGCCTATTGCGCCTTTGCAGGATTTCTTGGCTTCGGTTCATCGGGCACTTCTTATGCAACCATGACATCGGGAATTAACACCATCGGTGCAGGGGCCGTAACATTGAGCTTCGACTGGTTGTGCGTGGGGCAGTCAGGAATTGTTTTGGCTTCTTATGGAACCCTTGAATACAGCAACAATAACGGTTCAACATGGACCGCAATTACAAGCCCTGTTTCACAATATGTCAGTCAATCAAGCTGGGCTACAGCTACAGTTACAAGCCAACAAGTACCAGCTTTTTTAAATCAAAGTGATTTGCGCTTTCGTTTCGCATTTGTAAATTCTGGCTATGGAACCAATCCGGCTTTTGCTGTTGATAATATTCAAGTTACAGATAATTTGCCAACCACCGTCAATGAGCTAAAGGCCGAAGAAACCATATACCTTACTTGGCTGAACCAAGAAAAAAAACTTTTGGTTAATTGTAAAGATAATTGTCCTGAAAGCATCAGCATCGTTGATATGATGGGAAGAGAAGTTTATGCTTTTCAAGGAGGTAACCAAGCGCAGCAAATAATACAACTCAATTCATTTCTTCCTGGCATTTACATCTTCAGCGCGCGTTCAGGTTCGCAAGTATTCACAAAAAAAATACTGCTTACCGAGAGGTAATTATTGCAATTACATCAGACTGAATAACACCTTTTTTTTTGTCTTTCAGGAGGAATCTTTTTTTGATGATGAAATGCAGCATTAAATTATGCACTTGTATTAATGCAAACTTAAATCTTTGCATCATCATTCTTAACTTAAAAGCTTCCTTTTAAAAGGTTTCCTCCTGAATGACACCGTTTTTTTGTCTTACAGGAGGAATTTTTTTTTGATGAAGAGATGCACCATTAAATAAGGCACTTGTATTAATGCAAGCTTAAATCTTTGCATCTTAAATTTTAACTTAAACGCTTCTCCTTTATCTTACCAATAATAATTCTATTCTTT
>CAMBZU010000030.1 GCA_945872355.1 Chitinophaga pinensis | reverse complement strand
TGATTTTGAATTTCATCAGCACCATCTAAATCGGCAATGGTACGCGATACTTTAAGGATACTATCAAAGGCTCTAGCGCTGAGACCTAACCTTTCCATAGCTGTTTTCAGCAATTTCCTTCCAGCATCGTTTATTTTACAAATAGCCTGTATTTTCTTGGCTGTCATTTGCGCGTTGCAATGCACATTTTCTACATCAGCAAATCGTTTTTCTTGCATTTCTCTCGCTTTCATCACTCTTTCGCGCACGGCAGCACTTTTCTCACTTACTCTTTCTTTTGTTAATTCGCCAAAAGCAACGGGAGTAACCTCTACGTGAATATCAATACGATCTAACAATGGACCTGAAATTTTATTTAAATAACGCTGTACAACGCCAGGTGCGCAAACACATTCCTTTTCAGGATGATTGTAATAGCCACACGGACACGGATTCATGGCTGCAATAAGCATAAAACTTGCAGGATATTCAACAGAGAATTTTGCTCTTGAAACCATGATGCGTTTTTCTTCTAAAGGTTGACGCATTACTTCTAAAACAGTGCGTTTAAACTCGGGCAATTCATCTAAAAATAGTACCCCATTGTGTGCCAAAGAAATTTCACCAGGTTGTGGAATGCCACCTCCTCCTACCAGTGCCACATCGCTAATGGTATGATGTGGAGAGCGAAAAGGGCGCACTGTAATGAGCGAATTGTTCTTTCCCATCTTACCTGCCACACTGTGAATCTTAGTTGTTTCTAATGACTCTTGAATAGTGAGCGGTGGTAAAATTGTTGGTAATCTTTTAGCAAGCATGGTTTTTCCTGCGCCAGGAGGTCCAACTAAAATGGCATTATGCCCTCCTGCAGCAGCAATTTCAAGTGCTCTTTTTATATTTTCTTGTCCTTTAACATCGCAAAAATCAAATTCTGATTCATTGAGTTTTGAAAAAAATTCTTCCCTGGTATTTACTGTTGTTCTTTCTAATGTTTTTTCTCCAATTAAGAACTCAATTACCTCACTTAAATTATTCACCCCATATACTTCTAAATCGCTCACAATAGCTGCTTCACGTGCATTTTGTTGAGGCAAAATAAATCCTTTAAAGCCTTCCTTTTTAGCTTGAATAGCGATAGGCAATGCGCCTTTGATAGGCTGCACCATTCCATCTAAGGATAACTCTCCCATAATGATATAATCGGCCAGTTTTTCAGTAAAAATTTGTTCGGAGCCCGCTAAAATACCTACAGCAATAGTTAAATCGTAAGAAGAGCCTTCTTTTCTGATATCTGCAGGCGCCATATTAATAACAATGCGCTTACCAGGCATTTTATAACCTACGTGCTTCAATGCCGAAGTAACTCTTTGTTGACTTTCTTTAACTGCATTATCGGGTAGGCCTACGTGAAAGTATTTGAAGCCCGCAGAAACATCAATTTCTACAGTAATTGTTGTAGCATTTACCCCATAAACGGCGCTGCCAAAGCTTTTAACTAACATAGGCTACTGTTTTTCAATTCTTAATCCAACATCCATAATCATAGGCAACTTGGGCATGCGCATGGCATGTTCATACCTAAATTTATAGGTGCCCTTTTGTTTAAAGCGAACATTTTTTTTGAACAAAATTTGATTGTCCCATATATCGCCACTGCCATCGCCAAGCCATTTACCTGATGGATCAGCTAAAATACATTCAATCGTATCTCTTGACATTGTATTATTAGGATACTTGGTATCTAAAAATAAATAAATATTGCTGTAAGCATAGCCACTTGCATTCCTAATGTTAACATATACATTATGAAGTGAAATAGTATCGGTAATGGGTACATCAAAGTAAATGGGGTTTTCTTTATCCCATATATAATCAGGAATATCAACATTTTGCTCATAAACTCTTTTAGAATCGCAGGCCGCAATGGACATAAGAAAACATCCTAAAAATAAATATTGCCAAAGTTTCATCATCATTTACAAATTAAATAAAGCTCTTAACTCTGTAGCTTCATTTGGTTTCATTTTACCAGCTAAAATTAAACTTAATTGTTTTCTTCTAAGTGCACCTGTAAATCTTTCTTTTTCTTCCTCAGATTCTGGCACAAGTTCTGGCACACCAATGGGATGGCCCATTTGGTCAACTGCTACAAAAGTATAAATGGCCTCATTACATTTAGTTTTTACACCCGTGGAATGATTTTCGACATATACATCAATAAACACCTCCATTGAAGTACTGAATGCGCGAGAAACTTTAGCTTCCAAAGTAACTACATCAGCTAATTTAATAGGTTGGTTAAAACTAACATTATTTACAGAAGCTGTTACAACAACTCTTCTACAATGACGGTGTGCTGCAATTGCACTTATGATATCCATCCAATGCAAGAGCCTACCTCCCATAAGGTTTCCCAAGGTATTTGTATCATTTGGAAGCACAATTTCTGTACTTACAGCAAAACTTTCAATCGCTTTCTTTGATTTCATTTTTAAAATTTGTGTAAAGATAAATGAATATGTTTAAAGCTCAATTTAAAGTAAAACTATAAATTAAAATACAAATTATGTGAATAAGAGAAAAAGCATGTGAGCGTTGTAACATTTTAATTATTACATTCGTCATAAACCAAACAAACACTTTAAATCTTATGAGAAAAAAACTTTTTATATTATCAAGTTTACTGCTTAGTTGCAGCGGCTTTATTAGTTTTGGCCAAACTGCCGATGAAATTATTTCTAAATATATTAATGCTACTGGTGGTTTAGAAAAAATAAAAGCTGTTAAGACAGAAAAAACGGTTTTAACAATCGAAACTGGTGGTATGACCATCAATCAAACAATTTATGGGAAAAGACCCAATATGTTTCGTGAAGAAACATTACTTCAAGGCAAAACATCATTACAAATTTTTAATGGCACCGAAGGTTGGGTGGTGAATCCATTTACTGGAAGAGAAACAGTAGAATCAATGCCAGAAGATGATATTAAAGAAATGAAAATTCAAGCTGATTTAGATGGTGAATTAATTGATTATGCAAAAAAAGGATTTAAGGTTAGTTATGAAGGAGAAGAAGATGTGGATGGCGCCATGGCTTATAAGTTAAAGTTGATTACAGATAAGAATGATGTGACTAATTTTTTTATTGACAAAGAGACAAATTATTTAGTGAAGCAAAGTTTCAAGCAAAAAAACGAAGATGGAAGTGAAGTTGAATCAGTAGTTTTATTCAGCAATTTCAAAACTGTTGAAGGCCTCACCAAACCATACGAATTAGAGAGCAGTTCTACCTATATGGGACAAATTTATAAAACGCCAATAAAAATAACTTCAATTGAAATCAATAAGGAAATGGCTGATGATTTATTCAAGAAACCTGAAATTAAAAACTAACTAATTCTGTCACTTTATTAATCCCTTTTATATGCGTAAATACTGCTTATTACTTTGGTTAGGTATTATTATTCCAAATTCAATCTTTTCTCAAACTGCATTTGATGCTAAAATTTTTGGCGATATCAGGGCTAGGCATTTGGGGCCTTCTGTAATGAGCGGCAGGGTTGCATGTATAGATGGAGTGAATAATAAACAAGGAATTTTATACGTTGGTACTGCTGGTGGAGGTATCTGGAAAACATTAGATTTTGGTGTTACTTACAAACCCGTTTTTGAAAAACACAATCAAAGCATTGGAGCCATTTGTATTGATCAAGCGCACCCTGATACTATTTGGGCAGGCACAGGTGAAACATGGACAAGAAACAGCGTATCTGTTGGTGATGGCATATATAAAAGCACTGATGGAGGTGAAAATTGGAAAAAATTAGGACTTGAAAAAACGGAAAGAATCAGTAAAATTTACATTCATCCAAAAGATAATAATATTGTATATGCTGCTGCTCCCGGCGCTTTATGGAACGATAGTGAAGACAGAGGTTTGTACAAAACTACCGATGGTGGTGTAACATGGAAAAAAATTCTTTACATCAATCCACAAACTGGTATTTCCGACTTAGCAGTAGATCCCACAAATCCAGAGATCATTTATGCCGCTGCTTGGGAATTTAGAAGAAAGGCTTATTCTTTTAATTCAGGTGGTAAAAATGGAGGTATATATAAATCAATTGACGGTGGAACTACATGGAAAAAATTAAGCAATGGCATACCCACTGGTAATTTAGGACGTATTGACTTGGCTGTTTCCCCTGCTGATGCTAGTGTATTATATGCTACTATTGAATCAAAAGAAACAGCCATTTATCGCAGCAGCGACAAAGGTGAAACTTGGGTTAAAACAGGCACGCACAACTATATTATTGAAAGACCATTTTACTTTGCAAAATTAATTGCTGATCCTAAAGATCCCAATCGTATTTACAGAGCAGGTTTAACCATGCTTGTGAGTACTGATGGTGGTAAATCATTTACACCATTTAGAGGTGGCGCACATGGTGATTATCATGACCTTTGGATTAATCCAAATAACACTGATAATATTGTTGCTGTTACAGATGGAGGTGTATACACTAGTTATGATAGAGGTTCGCATTTTATCCAACATAAAAACTTACCTGTAGGGCAATTTTACCATGTAGCATTTGATAATGAAGAAAACTATAATGTTTATGGTGGACTCCAAGATAATGGTTCATGGATGGGTCCATCGAGAACACTTACAGGAAGTATTAGCAATAGAAATTGGAGCACCGTTGGATGGGGCGATGGCTTTTGGGTTGTGCCCGACCCAGCAGATAATAATTTTGTTTACAGCGAATCGCAAGGCGGAGAATTGCAACGTTATAACAAAACTACAAAAACAGGAAAGAGTATAAAACCACTAGAAATGGCAGGACAGCCAAGGTATAGATATAATTGGAATACGCCAATTTGTACAAGTCCGACCAACAAAAACAAACTTTACTATGCAGCTCAATATTTATTTGTTTCTAACAATAAAGGAGATTCATGGGAAAAAATATCGCCTGATTTAACAACGAATGATCCTTCAAAACAAAAACAGGAAGACAGTGGTGGATTGACTTCTGACAATAGCAGTGCCGAAAATCATTGTACAATTTATACTATTTCAGAATCACCATTAAATGAAAAAATTGTTTGGGTTGGAACAGATGATGGCAATGTGCAATTGACAAAAGATGGAGGAAAAACTTGGAGTAATTTGGTGAAAAACATCAAGGAATTACCTGCATTTGCTTGGGTTAGTACTATTGAAGCGAGTAGGTTTAATGAAGGCACTGCTTATGTTACTTTTGATAATCATACGCAAGGTGATATAAATGCTTATGTATATAAAACCACCGACTTTGGTTTAACTTGGGCAAGACTTGGAGCAAGCACTATTAAAGGTTATTGCCATGTTGTAAGAGAAGATTTTAAAAATAAAAACTTGCTTTTTGTAGGTTCAGAGTTTGGATTGTTTGTAAGTTTAGATGGAGGCATTCAATGGGCGCAATTAGACCACAACAACAATGTACCCAATGTGGCCATAAGAGACATTGCTATTCACCCAACAACAAACGATTTAATATTAGCTACGCACGGAAGGGGAATTATGATTATTGACGATCTAACATCTATTAGATTGCTTACAGAGGAAGTTATCAATAGCAAGTTTTATGCATTTCCTTTAAAGCCTTATTTTTATCCAGAATTTGGATTTGATGCTATTAGTTTTGGTGATGATGAGAATGGCTTTGTAAATCCTAAATCGGGCTTTGTATTGACTTATTATTTGCAGAAGAAACACATGAACGGTGATTTTTATGTTGAGGTTTTAGATGATAAGAAGCAATTAATCAGCACAAAAACGGCGAGCAAAAGAAAAGGAATTAATTTGCTTGAAATTGATTTACAAATTAAAGCCCCAAAAATGCCTACAGGCCCATCACCTGCTTATGCTGGATTTTATGGAGCACCATTAAAAGCAGGTAACTACCAATTAAAAGTGGTTAAGGAAACAGACACCACTTTTATTCCATTTACAATTATTCATAATCCTAAAAGCCAACACAGTGCTGCAGACAAAGATGCAAGACATGAGTTGATGATGAAACTTTACAACCAATGCAATGAGTTTACATACACTGTAAATAGTCATGTTGATTTACGCGATAAATTAAAAGTGTTAGAAAAGGAATTAGTAACGAATGAAAAAGTAAAGAAAATGTTGGTTGAGTATGCTGATAAATTAGAAACACAACGCAAGCTGGTTGTAAATACAAAAGAAGGTTTGATTAATGATGGCAATAATTATTTACGCGATAAATTGAGTAATGTTTATATTCAAGTAGTGAGCTATGATGGCAGGCCAAGTGCAACGCAATTTGAAAAATCTACAAGTTTTGAAAAGGATATTAAAGACAATGCAAATGCTTATGCTGCTGTGGATACAAAGCATTTGAATAATTTAAATATTGCATTAAAAGCTGCTGGAAAACCTGAACTTGCTTTGATGAGTAGGGCTGAGTTTGATAAATTGAAATAAATTATCAACTTTAAGAATGTGAATATTGCTCCTTGATTTAGTTAGATATAGCTATTCAAATAATTACTTTTACTAAATTGATAAACTAACCTTAAAACAGTATGATCAACAAGATTTTAGTTAGTGTATTTTTTATTTTTTATTTGCTCGTTTTTAGATTTGAAAATTGCAATGCGCAATCAATTTATAAAGGCCTGAACACGAGTAATAGCACATTTTTACTGGGCGCTACCAATGCAAGAAAATCGCAATGCTTATATAAGCCCTCTGATTTTAACAGTTTGCCTTTTAATGGTGAAATCACTAAAATATACTATCGTTATGGTTCTACAGGAATTACTACCTCACATGATTTAAGTCCTTTTACTATTAAATTGGGACAAACAATTGATACTGTATTTACTTCAGACACATTATTTTTTACCGGATTAACAACTGTAAGATTTGATAGTGCATATACTATTCCGGCAGGAGTGCAGGGCGATTGGTTTGGCATTGATTTGCAAACGCCATTTATATACGATAGTTCAAAAACACTGATTGTTGAAATACAGTTTTATAATACCACCGCTGCCAATTTTGGAACGATTGGAAATACCAATAGCACGCAAAAGCTAATTAGTGCCGATACTGCTGCCCTTGCGCAAACAGGTTTTGGCAGTACAACTTGGCAAGATTTTGGGTTCGACTATTTAATCACAACAGGTTTATCAAATTTGCATACCAGTAATAAGGTTATATTATATCCAAACCCAAGTAAAGATGTAATCACCATTAATTATTTACCATTTAAAAATGATGGGACTTTAAGTGTTTATGATGTTTATGGAAAAATCGTTTATTCGAAAAATTACAATCACAATAGTACAAGCGAATCAATAGATATTAGTGCCTTTGAAAGTGGTATTTATTTTTTAAAAATAGGATCACCTAACGAAACCGTGATTAAAAAATTGGTTAAAAATTAAGGGCAATTTTTCCTTAGTTACAACTTTTTTTATGCTCAGATTATTTGTTAATTATTTACTCATAAAAACCATTTATTAAAAAGCAATGGTATAAATAATAGTTGACAAAATTTCTACAACTCATCATAGTAAAGGGGTTATATGCTTCAGAACTAAGAAAGCAATGGATCATACCATTTGTGAATACGGTTAACCTCAAAATAAATAGCTCAACAGATTGTAGCTTCCTAATACCGAATGACAATGATGAATTCAGTTAAATTTAAGCTATTACTCCATTTTACTTTGGGTAGAAAGCAGCCACTGAATATTTTTATTGATAAAACTCATCATAAGTAGGGCCTTTTGCAGTGCTTCTGCCTCGTTTAATGCAGTTACTTTATATACACCTTCATCAAAATTTACCAATTTTAAATAACCTTTAGTGTGCAAAAACTCAATGGTGTAAGGCTCTTTAAGTAGCGCTTCAAAGTCGATATTCACACTAAAACTTAATTTTGAATTTTCAAAAATAAAACTCCCCTCCCACTCTTCAATTAGTTCCCAACCTTTAGGAAGTTTATCATCCATTACAATAAATTTAAGCCTACAATGTAAGCTTTATTTACTGCTAATGCGAAAGGAAATACGCGCAACAATTAGCATTAATATAACTAAGTAAAATTATTCGGTTTAATTTGGCTTAATTTAAACCCAAAATTATACCAACGTGATTTATAAATTATGCCAATAATTTAAAATCTTACATTGGTAAATGCCAATCGGAAAAAAGTTTGGGACAAATGCTGTGAAACAAATTTGGGCCATTACTTATTTCACATCGGTATTATATCACAAAATTTGAGCAATCGTATTTATTCCCTTTTCTATTAGATAAATTTTGAATGATGTTAAGAGAAAATATTGTACTTTAAGATGCAATAAATAGCTCTAAAACCATCAATTGGGCCAATTTTTTTCCCTTCTTCATAAGTTCTACCATAATAAGAAATGCCAACTTCATAAATTCTAATTTTAGGCACTTTTGAAACTTTGGCCGTAACCTCGGGCTCAAAACCAAAACGCTTTTCCTTTAATTTTAAACCTTTGGCAATTTTTGAGTCAAATAATTTGTAACAAGTTTCCATATCTGTAAGATTCAAATTGGTAAACATATTGCTTAAGAAAGTCAAAAATTTATTGCCTATGGTGTGCCAAAAAAACAAAATACGATGCGGGTTACCTCCCATAAAACGAGAGCCATAAACCACATCAGCATAGCCATCAATAACTGGTTTTAATAAAATATTAAATTCCTCCGGATCATATTCTAAATCTGCATCTTGAACAATTAAAAACTCGCCTGTGGCTAATTCTATCCCTTTATGAATTGCAGCGCCTTTGCCTTGGTTAACTTCTTGGTTAAACAAACTAATATGCATTTCTTTTCCATATTGACTTATGTAATTCTCAATTGCATCTTTGGTATTATCACTAGAAGCATCATTTACAATAATTACCTCCTTTTGAATATTGTTTAATAAATTAACCTGACGCACTTTGTCAAGAATCAAATGGATGGTTCTGCCCTCATTGTAAGCAGGTATTATAATGGATAATTTTTTAATCATTTATTGTATGTTTCAGGAAACAAAAAAAAGAAAAATTGCTGAATAAACGATGATTTAGTTTTTTTAGTGTCTCATATTTATATTTTTAAACCCAAATATTTCGCATTACGTTTGATTAATTTTAATAAATACTATTTTTAAGGATTATTTTGAAAGACTATTATCACATACTAGAAATTAATCGCAATTCAACAGAGGTTGAAATTAAAAGAGCCTATCGTAAATTGGCATTAAAATACCACCCTGATATTAATAATGCTAGTGATGCAACAGCCTTATTTAGAGATGTTAATGAAGCATATAGAACGCTAGGCAATGCTTCAAAAAAAAGACATTATGATTTTTATTACGCTTCAGGAAAAGAAGTAAAACTTGACAATAAATATACACAAGATAAAGGTCGTAAATACGGTACTGCCTATCGAAGTTCAACACCTAATGCCCAAGGTAAAGCCTATACAAAAAAAACTAAAAAAGAAGAAAAACCCAACTTTACTGCCATGGAAAACTGGATGTTTGCAAGCTTAATTTTGGTAGGATTATTTGCCATCTTCCTTTCTATACGCGATCTCTACAACAATGAAGTTGAAGATTTAAATGCCTTTTCAGGAATTATTTTTGGACTGCTTTTTACCTTTTTATTACTTTATAGCTGGACACAAATTTACCGGAGAAAATAGATTCAATAAAATTCAAACCTTAATTTTCTACAATCTTAGTTATGATATTTAAAAGCTCAGCTTGCAATGCTTGACTCCTATTTTTAGCGTACCACAAGTGCAGTTTTTCTTTAATTTCAGCAAACTCAATATTCAATGCTTTCATTTCATTAATTAGCTTTGTAGCTTCTTGCGGCCGCGGCCCCCAGTGTGCTAATAATTCATAGTTTGAGGCATCTAAAATTAATAATTTAGGAACTGCCCTTCCTCCATTCGTTAAAAACTGATCCATTAAATCTAAGTTTTCATCTCTCAAAACAAGTCGGAATTGGATATTAGGAAAACTCTTTTCAATTGAATTAAATACAGGTATTGATTGTGCTGCATCCCCGCACCAACCTTCAGTAAGCACAAGCCAAATTTGTGGGCTTTTAATTTTACCTAATTCAACTTTTAAATCTTCATTTAAAACAGTTGTTTTTTCAACTCTATTCATTCTGTGAATATTTAATTCACTGTAATGCAATAACTCTTCGCTTTGCGTTATTCCAGTTGATTTACCTTCTTTAAAAAGGCTTTCAATCAAATTCCTATAACTTTCGTAAGCCAAGCTTTGCTGAATAATATTTTCTGTAATTTTCATAAATTTATTGTGGGTTTGTGGCAAAAACAGTGGCTTCTGTAATAAATCCAACATCGCGCATGGTAAGCATTGCTAAAACCAAATGAGCAATTTCAGATGCTTCCAACTTTGTAGCATTAAAAGGCCGCTCTCCACCAAGTGCTTGGTAAAATGGAGTTTGCACTTCACTTGGGTTCACAAGCATCACTCTAATATTTGATTTTCGAAGCTCTGCGCGCCAACATTCGGTCATTCCTTTTAATGCAAACTTACTAGCAACATAGGCTGTACCCCCTGCAAAACCAGCATTTCCTGCCGTGCTTGAAATATTTACAATATTGCCAAAATTGTTTTCAATAAAATGTTTTGCTGCCTCTCTTCCCGCAATCATTGCACCTGTTACATTTGTTGCTAAAAGTTGTTCAAATATTTTTGTATCTTGGTCTTTAAGCAATCCGAATGCGCCATAAGCAGCATTGTTCACTAAAACATTGTAACCTTTCATTATTGATTTAGCTTGTTCAAATGCAGCAATTACTTGTGCCTCCTTGCTGGCATCGGCAACTGCATAGTGAGCGCCTATAAGCGATGCAGCATTTTTTAGTTTGCTTTCATCCCTCCCAGTTATCATTACCTGAGCGCCTTTTTCAATAAGTTGCTTTGCTATTTCTAATCCTATTCCTGAGCTTCCACCCGTAACAATTGCTTTAATGTCTTGTATATTCATTTTTAAATTTTTTATTTTTTTGAAATCAATTTCAATTTTCTATTTTATTTAAAGATAAAATCCCATTTGCAAAGGCAAAGGCTGTTTTATCTAACTGCTCATAAGAATGTGCCTCACTCACAAATCCTACTTCATAACCCGAAGGGCCTAAATAAATACCATGTTCTAATAAATACGTGTGTAATTGCCTAAAATATCTCATGCTATTGGCATCAATCTCTGAAGCTGATTGAATAGTTGCTGCATCTGTAAAGGCAATCCAAAAAATACTACCAATGCTAAAAAATTTGAAAGACACTTTTGACTCATTTGCTAATGTTTTGATTTTATCAATTAAGTAACTTGTTTTAAGCGCTAATTCATCGTAAAAACCTGGTTTTAAGCAAGCGCTCAATTGGGCAATTCCAGCTGCCATAGCAACAGGATTACCACTTAAAGTACCAGCTTGATACATTGGCCCATCTGGTGATACTGTAGCCATAATTTCCTTTGAAGCACCGTATGCACCCACGGGTAGGCCCCCGCCAATAATTTTACCGTAAGTTATAATATCGGGTTTAATGCTGTAATATCCTGCAGCGCCGCAAAAACAGAGTCTGAAGCCACTAATCACTTCATCAAAAAGCAATAATGTTTTATTTTCAGTACAAATATCTCTTAGAAAAATTAAGAAATCTTTATCTTGCAACAACAAGCCATTATTGGCTGGTACAGGTTCGATAATTACACAAGCAATTTCATTTTTAAACCTTTCAAATGCTTCAATGACCGCGGCTCTATTATTCAAATCAACAACAATTGTTTCATTTACAAAAGCTTCGGGCACACCTGCAGAAGAAGTATTACCAAAGGTTACCAATCCAGAGCCTGCTTTTACAAGCAATGAATCGCTATGACCATGATAACAGCCTTCAAATTTTAAAATTTTATTTCTGCCAGTGTAAGCCCTTGCTAATCTAATAGCACTCATTACAGCTTCAGTTCCCGAGCTTACAAATCGAATTTTTTCAATAAAATGATTAAATGATAAAATAAGTTCAGCAAGTTCATTCTCCAAGGCTGTTGGAGCCCCAAATGAGCTTCCATTCTTTACAGTTTCAATCACAGCATTTACAACACCATCGTTAGCATGACCTAAGATCAGTGGACCCCAAGAGCAGCAATAATCAATAAACTCATTATCATCAGCATCCCAAATAATTGCTCCTTTGCCTTTTTTTATGAAAAGAGGCGTGCCTCCAACGGAGCGAAAGGCACGAACAGGACTATTAACACCGCCAGGAAAATAGGATTTGGCTTTAAAAAATAATGCTTCTGAATTATTTCTATTCATATATGATTTAATAATAATTATAAAAAGTTGCATGCAAAGTTATACTTTTGATGCGCTTTAATTTTTCAAAATGAGCCATTCACAAAAATTAAATTTTATCTCTAACATAGTACCTGATTTATTGTTGCAATTAAGGCCTGAACAAAAAGGAAATTGGGGAGTTTTAAATGCACAACAAATGGTGGAGCATTTAATTGATTCGGTTAGCATAGCCAATGGCAAAAGGCAAGAAATACTTTTGACACCTCTAGACAATTTAGAACGTTTACGCGGTTTTATATTGAGCGAAAAGCCTTTTAAAGAAAATACAAAAAACATACAAATGCCCGAAATTCCAACGCCTGCAATAAAAAAAAACATGCAAGAGGCTGTTGAAGCATTGAAAAAAGAGCTCCTAGATTTTATAAACGCATTTGAAAATAAGCCTCTAAAAATGATTACTAATCCATTCTTTGGCGAATTAAATTTTGAAGAATGGACCTTTTTATTAAATAAACATTTTGAACATCACTGCAAACAATTCAGTTTGCTATAATATTTTTTCATCCCAATGCCTAAGAATAAAAAAAACGAAATAATTGATGCTGCATTTTTGAATGTAAAAGAAAGCACACTTCCCAATTGTGGAATGGGTTTATTTACAACTGTTGATATAAAAAAAGGAATGTTAATTGTTGAATACACTGGAGAGAAAATTACATGGGCAGAAGGGCTCAAGAGAAATGAAAATCATGCTTTTCAATCTCCCTACTTATTTTACATAAGCGCTAAAAATTGTATTGATGCAGAGTACACCTTAGACGCGCTTGCTCGCTATGCTAATGATGCCAAAGGTCATACTAAAATTAAAGGCTTAAACAACAATGCTGAATACTTAGTAATTAAACGCGTACCCTATATCATAGCCACAAAAAACATTAAAGCAGGAGAAGAAATTTTTGTGAGTTATGGTGATGATTATTGGAAAGCAATGAAGCTACATTAATACTATTTTAATAAAATTATTTATAGTAAAACTCATCAGGTAATTTCTTATAAAGCGGCAGTATAAATCCTATACGAGGTCCGTAATAAATATCTAATCTTTTTTGGGTGTCTTGCTCCATCGTATCAAAATTAAAAGTTCTACGACTTTGCGTAAACCCTGCCATTAATTCAAATCCAGCATAAAAATTTAATAACCTATTATTGCCTAAAAACAAATAGCCCACAAATTGGCTTAACATAAATCCACTGCTCAATTTATCATATCCTTTGCGATATTCTTTTGTTAATTGAGGTGCTCTATTGAATTTATCTTCAATTCTAATTTTATGTTGCATAAAGCCAAGTCCTGTAAGTATGCATATGCCTGAGTTTTTATTATGTGCACTAAGGGGGAAAAGTTTTCCAAATTTAGCTGAAGATGTCCAACCTCTTTCATAAAATAACAATGTTGCATATTCACCATTAGCATCAACTACATTGCCATTAGCAGTATTTATTGAATCAAAAAGTGAATAAGTGTCTTTAACCTGACTTTGAGGAGAGAAGGTAAAAGTCCAATCTAAGCCCCAAATCCAGTTTGTTTTAGTTTTATTTAAGAAATGAATACCAACACTTGAGTTAAAGCCAAAGCGATTTTTTAAATTCCCTTCAGGAAGTTGGAAGGCATAACTTAAACCAATCATTGGGGCATTTATAGCAGTATCCTTTTTTGATACTTGGGCATTTACCTTATATGAAAATACCTGCAGAACAGGTGTTATGATGAGAAATTTTAATAAGGAGTTAACTCTCACAATTATGGGGCTGAATGTGCTCAAAGAAACAAAAGTGAAAACAGATAAGCAAATTTATAACTATATTTGCGCAAAATTTTAAGATAAAGCATGGCTATGGATCAAAAAACAGCTCCAAAAATTCAAATGGTAGATTTAAAAACCCAGTACGAAAAAATTAAAACTGAGGTAGATACCGCTATTCAAAGTGTTATTGAAAACACTGCATTTATTAATGGACCAGAGGTTAAAAATTTTCAATTAGAACTTGAAAAATATCTTTCTGTAAAACATGTGATTCCATGTGCTAATGGTACAGATGCGCTTCAAATTGCAATGATGGCCTTAGATTTGAAACAAGGTGATGAAGTAATAACAGCTGATTTTACCTACGTAGCCACTGCAGAAGTTATTGCTTTGTTAGGTTTAACGCCAGTTTTAGTAGATGTTTATCCCGATACTTTTGATATTAATGTTGAGGCTATTGAAAAGGCCATTACTCCAAAAACCAAAGCCATTGTGCCTGTTCATTTGTTCGGTCAATGTGCCAATATGGAAGCCATTATGGCGCTTGCAAAAAAACATAATTTATATGTAATTGAAGATACAGCGCAAGCTATAGGTGCCGATTTTACCTTTAGCAATGGTGATATTAAGAAAGCTGGAACCATTGGCACTGTTGGCTGTACATCATTTTTTCCAAGTAAAAATTTAGGCTGCTATGGCGATGGTGGCGCAATGTATACAAACGATGATGATTTGGCTGCAAAAATTAGAATGATTGCTAACCATGGTCAAAGTGTGCAATATGTGCACGATAGCATTGGTGTTAATAGCAGATTAGATAGCATTCAAGCTGCTATTTTAAGAATAAAATTAAGACATTTAGATGAATATGCTGCCGCTAGAAATAAAGTTGCTGCCTATTATGATAATGCTTTCGCGAACCATGCTAAAATAAAAACACCAGTGCGTGTAAAAAACAGCAACCATGTTTTTCATCAGTACACTTTACAATTAAATGGCGTTGACAGGAGTTTACTAAGGGCCTATTTAAGTGATGAAGGAGTTCCAGCAATGATATACTATCCAATTCCTTTACACATGCAAAAAGCCTATATTGATGCTCGTTATAAATCAGGTGATTTCCCGGTTACAGAGCAACTTTGCGCTTGTGTAATATCACTTCCAATGCATACTGAGTTGGAAGAGAAAACATTAAGTTATATCGTTGGGAAAGTTCTAGAATTTACAAGTAAATAACTATTTTACTTTTTAATTAACTTATTAATAATAATCAATTTGCAGCTAACAATAGTAAAAGTTAGCGCAATTTAAATTTATAACATTATGAATATAGCAGTTGTTGGTACAGGTTATGTTGGTTTAGTAACAGGAACATGCCTTGCAGAAACAGGCAATACAGTTATTTGTGTTGATATTAACGAAGAAAAAGTTAAGAAAATGAAAGAAGGTGTGGTGCCAATTTATGAACCACATTTAGACGTTCTTTTTCATAGAAATATCAAAGCAGGCCGATTAAGTTTTACAACGAACTTAGCTGAAGCCATCGAAAAAGCGAAAATCATTTTTTTAGCATTACCAACGCCTCCAGGCGAAGACGGATCTGCAGATTTAAGTTACATTATTGGCGTGGCAAAAGATTTAGGAAAAATCATTAAAGATTATAAAGTAATAGTTGATAAAAGCACAGTACCAGTGGGCACAGCTGATAAAGTGCGCGAAGCCATGCTTGGAACTATGAAATTTAATGCAAACTTCATTAGTGATGAAGATAAAGAAGCTGCTTTTGATATTGTAAGTAATCCAGAATTTTTAAGAGAAGGATTTGCTGTTGATGATTTTTTGAAGCCCGATAGAGTTGTGATTGGAAGCAGCAATGAACGCCCTAGAAAACTAATGGAAGAACTTTATAGACCCTACGTTCGTCAAGGAAATCCTATTATTTTTATGGATGAAAAATCTGCTGAGTTAACTAAATATGCAGCCAATGCATTTTTAGCTACAAAAATTACATTTATGAATGAAATAGCCAATCTTTGTGAGCGCTTAGGTGCGGATGTTGATATGGTTAGAATAGGAATTGGTTCTGATGATAGAATTGGAAAACGCTTCCTTTTCCCGGGTATTGGTTATGGTGGAAGTTGTTTTCCAAAAGATGTTCAAGCTTTATCAAAATCTGCCAACGAGGTTAATTACCAATTCAATTTATTGAATGCAGTAATGCAAGTAAACAAAACGCAAAAAACCATTATCATACCAAAAGTAAAACGTTACTTCAATAGCGATTTAAAAGGAAAACATTTTGCACTTTGGGGATTAGCATTTAAGCCCGACACAGACGATATAAGGGAAGCTCCAGCATTATATTTAATAGAAGAGCTAACAGCGGCAGGAGCTACAGTAACAGCATTTGATCCAGAAGGTATGCCTAATGTAAAACATATACTTGGTGATAAAATAAGCTTTGCCGAAAATCCGTATGATGCTTTAATTAATGCTGATGCCTTAATTATTGCTACAGAGTGGAGCGTTTTCCGCACACCAGACTTTGACGTAGTAAGTGCCAAATTAAAAAATAAGGTTATTTTTGATGGTAGAAATGTTTACGGTAATGATCAAATGAAACAATTAGGATATCATTACGAAAGCATAGGTAGAGAAGCTGTTAAACAATAATTTCACTTTCAACAACATTGAATAATTTAGTTGCTTTAAAAAAGCTCATCGATTTTGAACTTGAAGAGTTCAATAATTCTTTATTGAATAAAAAACCTTCTAGTTTATATGAACCAATAAAATACACTTTAGATTTGGGTGGAAAACGTATGCGCCCGTTGCTTAACCTTATTGCTTGTGATTTGTTTGATGGAAATGTGAGTGATGCAGTTAAACCAGCGCTCGGCCTCGAGATTTTTCACAACTTTACCCTATTACATGATGATATTATGGACAAGGCTCCCTTGAGGAGAAATCAACCTACAGTTCATAAAAAGTGGAATCCTGATATTGCCATTTTAAGTGGTGATACTATGTTTGTGCAGAGTTT
Source organism: Chitinophaga pinensis (assembly GCA_945872355.1). Classification (GTDB taxonomy): domain Bacteria; phylum Bacteroidota; class Bacteroidia; order UBA4408; family UBA4408; genus CAIKXD01. The sequence goes on along the minus strand of CAMBZU010000030.1, from coordinate 20,972 downwards.
TCAATATGTAATGCAGAGCCCTACTTTACATTTAAAGGAGGTTTTAGACGTATTTACAAAAACTGCAATTGAAGTTTGTGAAGGCCAACAAATGGATATGGATTTTGAAAGTCAATTGAATGTAAGCATTCCTCAATATATTAAAATGATTGGCCTTAAAACATCTGTGCTGTTGGCAGGCAGCATGAAAATTGGAGCTATTATTGGTAATGCAAGAGCTGAAGATGCTCAACATATTTATGAATTTGGAAAAAATTTAGGCATTGCCTTTCAATTGCAAGATGATATTCTTGATGTGTTTGGAAGTAGCCAAAAAGTTGGGAAGCAAACTGGTGGAGATATTGTAAGTAATAAAAAAACATATTTATTGTTGAAAGCAATGGATATGGCTGATCGCTATAAAAAAGAAGAGTTGCAATTGTGGATGCATACTACAAATGTTGATCCCGTAGAAAAAGTAGAAGCAGTAAAGTCTATATATGAATATTTAGGTGTAAAAGCTTTAGCAGAAGCAGAAATGCAAAAGTTCTATTTAAAAGGACTAACGCATCTGAACCAAATACCTTGTAACCAAAATAATAAAGACCAACTCATCAACTTTGCAGAAAACTTGATGCAAAGAGAAAGTTAGTTATTAAGCATTTGCAACTGAAACTACTAGGTTTATAACTTAGTTTTAAGCACTTGTTAAATGCTATCCATTTATTGCATATTTTTTATACTTTTAGCGCCCGAAATTAATCAGATACAAATAATTAGTATCTATTAAACAACAGCAATCTATATGCGAATAGCAATACTAAAAGAAACTAAATTTAAAGAAAATCGAGTAGCCATTACACCTGATGTAGCAAAAGATTTAGTAAGTAAAGGATTTCAGGTAATGGTTGAATCAGGCGCAGGCTTAGGCTCATTTTTTTCGAATGAAGCATACATCGCCGCTGGCGCAACTGTAAGTGTTGATTTAACAGCGATTTACAGAGATGCTGACATTGTTTTACGCGTTAATGCGCCTTCACCAGAAGAAATAGCAATGATGAAGAAGGAAGCAATCCTCATTTCCTTCCTTTTTGCTGCTACAAACCCAGCCATGGTTGAAGCTTGTTGTAAAGCCAACATCTCTGCATTTAGCATGGATGCTGTACCACGTATTTCTAGAGCACAAAAAATGGATGCCTTATCTTCTCAAGCAAATTTGGCTGGTTACAAATCGGTAATTTTAGCCGCAGATACTTTAGGAAAAATTTTACCAATGATGACAACTGCCGCCGGTACAATTAAGCCTGCCAAGGTAGTTATTTTTGGTGCTGGTGTGGCTGGTCTGCAAGCAATTGCAACAGCTAAACGCTTAGGCGCTATTGTAGAAGTTTCTGATATCAGACCTGATACTAAAGAACAAGTTGAATCTTTAGGTGGCAGATTTATTGAGGTACCCGCAGACAATACAATTAAATTAGAAGGTGGTTATGTTAGAAGTGTTTCTGATGAGTTTTTAAAGAAGCAACAGGAAACTGTCGCTAAACATGTTAAGGAAGCTGATATTGTAATTACAACAGCTTTAATACCCGGCAAAAAAGCACCCCTTTTGGTAACAGAAGAAATGGTTAAAAGCATGCGATTTGGCTCAGTGATATTGGATATGGCTGTAGAACAAGGTGGAAATGTGATAGGAAGTGAATTAAATAAAACAGTGCAAAAGCATGGAGTTACGATCATTGGCGAAAGTAACATTCCTTCATTATTACCAATGAATGCCAGTGATTTATACGCAAAAAACATTCAAACTTTTTTATACCATTTAGCTACCAGCGAAGGCTTTAAGTGGGAAATGGATGAAGAAATTACCAAAGGTGCTTTAATAGTTCATAAAGGACAGGCCGTTCACCCAAGTGTGAAGACTGCAATTAATGCTTAATAAATAATAAAATTAAATATATAAACATGGAAGAAATTCTAAATTTAGTAAGTGTGCATCGTGAAATGATTTATTTTGTGGCACTCTCCATTTTTGTGGGTATTGAAGTAATTGGCAGTGTTCCTACAGTGCTGCATACGCCTTTAATGAGTGGCGCTAATGCAATTCATGGCGTTGTTATCGTTGGCGCCATTTATGTGATGCTGAATGTTGATACTGAAAATATTTTGGCATTAATTCTTGGTTTTTTAGCTGTGCTTTTAGGAACACTTAATGTGGTTGGAGGCTTCGTTGTTACCGATCGTATGCTCGAAATGTTTAAGAAAAAATAAAGGAAAAAATTCTAAATTCTAAAAACTAAATTCTAAATGGAAGGTTCCAAAAAGGTTTATGATTTAGAAGAAAGAACCTTTGAATTTGCAAGAGATATAAGATTATTTGTAAGAAAATTAGAAGTTAATACTTGGAATAAAGAAGACATAAAACAAGTAGTACGTTCATCAGGGTCAGTGGCAGCAAATTATATTGAAGCAAACGAAAAACTTGGAGAAAAAGATCTTTTAATGAAATTAAGAAACTGCAAGAAAGAAGCAAAAGAATCTATTTTATGGTTGAGGCTAGTGGATGTAAAATTGGATACTCTGGAAATAGAAAGAACAAACTTATATAAATGAAGCAATAGAGTTAAAAAACATTATGAGCGCTATTTACAGGAATAAAATAAGTAATAAGGTTTAGTTATAATTTAGTAGTTAATCCAGATAGTTATCGGGATTAAAATTTAGTTTTTAGAGATTAGAATTTAGGAATAGAATTTATTCAACATTTATGAAACACAATATACTTGAAATTTGCTACTTAATAGGCTCCATCACCTTTATAGTAGGTTTAAAAATGATGGGCAATGCTAAAACCGCTAGAAAAGGCAATTTAATTGGTGCTGTGGGTATGACTATCGCAATTATAGGAACCATTTTTTTGCACGATAATGAAGTCAGTCCTATCATTTACGGATTGATTTTTGGCGCCATTGGCATAGGTACTATTGTTGGTTGGATGACAGCCAAAAAAGTACAAATGACTAAAATGCCTGAACTTGTTTCTATGTTTAATGGCATGGGCGGTGCTTGTGCAGCATTAATTTCAATTATTGAGTACAGTCACATGCAACATGCTTTGGATAGTGTTCCTTCAATGGGTGAAATCACTGCTATAATGGCTGGTTTAATCATTGGAACTGTTTCTTTTTCGGGAAGTATTATTGCTTATCTCAAACTGAATGGCGCAATGGCAAAGCCAATTCGATTGCCTAAATACAATATATTAAATACTATTGTAATGATTGCTTTATTGGCCTTTGGCGCGTATATGGTAGTTACAGGTGGCAATATGACATTGCTTTATTTATTGTTTGCTTCTGCCATTATTTATGGAATATTATTTACCATTCCAATTGGTGGAGCAGATATGCCAGTTGTAATTTCATTATTAAATTCATTTACCGGATTGGCTGCTGCATTCGGAGGTTTTTTATATGATAACAAGGTAATGCTTACTGGTGGTATTTTGGTTGGTTCAGCCGGTACTTTATTGACATTAATAATGTGCAAAGCCATGAACCGTCCTTTAAGTAATGTAATTTTTGGTGCATTTGGTGGTGGCGCAGCAACAGCTGATGCAGGAGCTGAAACAAATGGCTCAATTAAAGATATTGGTGTGAGCGATTTGGCTATATTAATGAATTACAGTAAAAAAGTAGTTATTGTGCCTGGTTATGGTTTAGCCGTTGCACAAGCACAACATGTAATTCATGAGTTGGAACTTTTATTAGAGGAGCGTGGTGTTGAAGTTAAATATGCTATTCATCCTGTGGCTGGTCGTATGCCTGGTCACATGAATGTGCTATTGGCAGAAAGCAATGTATCTTATGATAAAATGGTAGAGATGGATGAAATCAATCCTGAATTTGATCAAACAGATGTTGTATTGGTAGTAGGAGCAAATGATGTTGTAAACCCTGCAGCTAAATCAGATCCTTCTTCACCAATTTTTGGTATGCCTATTTTAGAAGTTGATAGAGCTAAAAATATTATTGTAAACAAACGTAGTATGAGTGCTGGTTATGCTGGTATCGACAACCTGTTATTTTATGATCCAAAATGTAGTATGTTCTTTGGAGATGCCAAAAAAGCACTTACTACTTTAGTTGCTGAAATTAAAACATTGTAATTTTTTTATGATTTCATAAACTGAAGTCGTAAAAGATAAACCTTCCAGAAATATGACCAACAGCGAGATTGCCGATAATTTAAAACTTACCGCCAACCTTTTAGAGTTGTTGGATGATAATCCCTTTAAAATAAAATCCCTACTCAGTGCTTCCTTTAAAGTTGATAAAATGGAAGTTGATTTGCACACTTTGGGTCAACAAGAAATTGAAAAGCTCGAAAGCATTGGAAAAAGCACTGCAGCCAAAATCAATGAACTAAATCAAACAGGAACCACTACTGAGCTTCAACAACTTTTACAAAGGGTGCCAAAAGGTGTCATTCAAATGATGTTTATTAAAGGCATTGGACCAAAAAAAGTGGCCATGCTTTGGAAAAATTTAGATGTTGAGAGCCCTGGTGAACTTTTATATGCTTGCAATGAAAATCGTTTAGTGGAGCTGAAAGGTTTCGGCGAAAAAACACAAGCGGCTATTAAAAAATCTATCGAGTATAGCCAATCTAATGAAGGTAAATTTCTATATGCTGAGATTGAAGAAGAAGCAAAAAACATTTTAGCTCAATTACAAAACAACTACCCCGAAGAACAATTTAGCTTCACAGGTGCCTTTCGAAGAAAATGTGAAACTATTGAAGAACTTGAAATACTAAGCACCATAGCAGGTATTGAACAATCAACGTTAGTTATAAATACACCAATTGCACTTAAAATTACCTTTGTTGAAAGTCAAAAATTTGCGACAGAATTATTTAAAACTACAGCTACAACAAATTTCTTAGACGCTTTTAATGCAAAATACACCTTGCATGAAAATACGATATCAGAAGAAGAAATATTTACAAAAGTTGGCTTGCCTTATTTAATACCATCGGTGCGTGAAAGTGGCAATGCAATTGACTTTGCTGCACAAAATAAAACGAAAGACTTAATTCAATTAGTTGATATTACTGGGATCTTTCATGTGCACACCAAATACAGTGATGGTGCAAGTACCATAAAAGATATGGCTGCTGCTGTAAAAGCAAAAGGCATGCAATATATTGGGATTACGGATCATAGTCGTTCAGCATTTTACGCCAATGGTTTAACTGCCGAAAGGGTGTTGCAGCAACACCAAGAAATTGATGAACTGAACAAAACATTTGCACCTTTTAAAATATTTAAAGGCATAGAAAGCGATATTTTGTATGATGGAAATTTAGATTACGAGGAGGATATTTTAAAACAATTTGATTTTGTAATTGCATCTGTTCATAGTGTTTTAAAGATGGATGTTGAGAAGGCCACAAACCGTTTATTGAAAGCCATCGAGAACCCATATACAACTATGTTAGGTCATATGACAGGGCGTTTATTATTATCTCGTGAAGGATATCCATTACACACTCAAAAAATAATTGATGCCTGCGCTGCAAATAAAGTGATTATAGAGCTTAACGCCAATCCATATAGATTAGATATTGATTGGAGGTTAATAAGTCATTGCATGAAAAAAGGAGTATCAATTTCCATTAACCCAGATGCGCATAGCATTTTAGGTATAGATGATCTTCAATATGGTATTTATGTAGCTCAAAAAGGATTATTAAACAAAGAAATGTGTTTCAATGCCAAGTGTTTGACTGATATTGAAAGCTATTTTGAAATCAAGAAAAAATAATTTCAAATACAATTACCACTCGAGCAATTAAAATAAGCTCAGTTTAGAACATGTTAGGACTTTATACTTGGTATATCAATTACTCCACCGTTACACTCTTCGCTAAATTCCTAGGCTGATCAACATTGCAACCGCGCATAACTGCAATATGATAACTTAATAACTGCAATGGAATTACTGATATTAATGGAATTAATGCATCATCAACTTCAGGCACTTCAATTACATAATCGGCCATCTCTTTTACTTGCACATCGCCTTCTGTTACAACAGCAATTATAGTTCCTTTGCGTGCCTTTACTTCTTGAATATTGCTTACCACTTTTTCATAATTTCCTCCTTTAGTGGCAATCACAACTACAGGCATTTCTTCATCAATTAATGCGATAGGGCCGTGTTTCATTTCCGCTGCAGGATAGCCTTCAGCATGTATATAAGATATTTCTTTCAACTTTAAAGCACCTTCTAAGGCTACAGGAAAACTGTAACCTCTACCAAGGTATAAGAAATTTCGTGCATCTTTAAAGATAGAAGCAATAAATTCAATTTGATCATTGGTTTGTAGCACCCTTTCTACCATATCAGGCACAAGCGCTAACTCATTTAATATTTGATGAAATCTAGATTGAGTTATTGTTCCTTTATGCTTGGCTAAACTTAATGCAATTAAGGTTAACACTGTAACCTGGGCAGTAAAGGCTTTGGTACTAGCTACGCCTATTTCTGGTCCGGCATGGGTATAAGCTCCTGCATGCGAAGCACGTGCGATACTTGAACCAGCAACATTACAAACACCAAAAATAGTAGCTCCTTTTGATTTTGCGAGTTCTATCGCTGCTAAGGTATCAGCAGTTTCACCTGATTGTGAAATTGCTATTACAACATCTTTTTCACTTATTATGGGATTCCTATATCTAAATTCAGATGCATATTCAACCTCAACAGGCACACGCGCTAAATCTTCAATTAAATATTCGGCCACTAAGCCAGCATGCCAACTTGTACCACAACCAATGATGATAATCCTTTCTGCATTTTTAATTTTCTCGAGATATTCTTGTATACCACCTAGTTGAATTGTACCTTTTTCTATATTGATTCGGCCGCGCATGCTATCTAAAATAGAACGAGGCTGTTCAAATATTTCTTTCAACATAAAATGCTCAAAGCCACCTTTTTCAATGGCTTCAAGATGCAATTCTAACTCTTGAATATATGGCGTAATTTTTTTATTCTTGATGGTGATGATCTTTAATTCTTTATTGCGCTCTAAAACTGCAATTTCCTCTTCTTCTAAATACACCACATTCTTGGTATATTCAATGATTGGCGATGCATCAGAAGCAACAAAATATTCATCTTTTCCAATCCCAATAACCATAGGACTTCCTTTTTTTGCAGCCACTAAAATATCGGGATGTTGCTTTTCCATTACAACAATTGCATATGCACCAGCAACTTCATTTAAGGCCAAGCGCACAGCTTCAACCAAATCAATATTTTCTTTTTGTTGAATATGGTCAATCAGAAATACTAAAACTTCGGTGTCAGTATCGCTCACAAATTTATATCCAATCCTTTCTAACTCTTTTTTTAGCGTGCCATAGTTTTCAATAATACCATTGTGAATCATCACTAAATTATTTGATTCACTACTATGTGGATGCGCATTTACATCATTTGGAACACCGTGAGTTGCCCATCTAGTATGGCCAATCCCAATATTACTTTTAATATTTTTATCCCCAATATACGCTTCCAAGTCAGATACTTTTCCTTTGCATTTATAGATGTTTATTTCACCATCCATTAATGCTATTCCTGCGCTATCGTACCCTCTGTATTCTAATCTTTTAAGGCCTTTAATAATTACAGGGTAGGCTTCCCTGTTTCCAATGTATGCTACAATTCCGCACATAATATTATTTAATTTTAGTGTATGTAACGTTAAACTTTATAAAATTACTCCCTTTTAAAACCACTCTATTAGCTCCAACAGCGGATGCTGTAGGCACCAAATATAAACCTTTTTGCGTTCTTTTCCCAGCCAATATTTCTTGAATATAAAGTGCCAAATTGAAATTATATGTTTGTTTAGATGGGTTGTAATTCCCGTTGAAATAGCTATCTCCTAAATCAAAATCTGAGATAGAAACATATTGTCCTTGATCATCTTTTTCAACCAAAAGCAGTCGCGATGGCACGCCATAAATAGCTATGAGTGAGGATTCAACAGGCACAATTAACTCGGCTTTGGTAATCGCCAAAGGCATAGAATCCTTCCAACTTTCTAAATTGGTGAACCATATTTTAGATGAAAGGCCTGCCATATTTTGAATAAACAATTGCGTTTTACCTTGTGTTGTATCTGTAAACTGATTGTTAATGGCGGGTATTCCATTTCTATCATGCTTAAAGAAATTAACCCTCGAACAATCACTATTGATTAACATTTCAAACTTTTGATTTGCACCATTATTATCATTATGAAAATAGAGTGTCATTTTAGAGGGCACTTCTGGATTTATTAAATTGAATGATAAAACAGCACCTTGCCCACTTGCTTGAAAATCGTTTACCGGTTTTAAATAAAAGCCTTTAAAAAAATTTAAAAATCCACCGCTATTGATAAGGCTTTGATTATTTAAAAATTGTTGACCAAAACTTAACGGTAACTTAAATTTCTCTACAGGAGTTCCTGTTTGATATTTGCCACTTGGGTCGGGTAAAAAAGTGTGTTCGCTAATAAAATCGCTTTCTGATGCGTATTTATTAGGGTTTTCAGCAGAATAATAGCTACTGTCTTTAATTAAACCATTAGAAACTTTGTAAATTCTAAATTTTTGCAATCCATCAAACTTATTCACTTTCCCATAATAGGAACTATAGGTCATGGTTAATATTATTGAATCCGCAATAGGATTGGAACCAAAATCCAACTGATTGGTGCTTGAAACAAATTCTGTAATAAATGATGCCGTGGACTTTCCAAAGATTGGATCCACGTAACTCCCAATTAAACTAATAGAAAGATCATCTGACTTAATAGAATCTTCTTTAATTGTGAAGGTTGTTAAATTAAACTTTGAACTTGTTTTAAATTGTGATTGATCGCTGCTTGGCAATAAATTCCCACCCAAGGTATCGCTTTCCTTACAAGAATTTAATCCCAAAGTAGCAAAAAGTAAAAATAAAGTTACATTAAAAAAAGAAGCGGAAAACCTAAAAGTTTTCCGCATAAAATTGAAATTTAAAAAGTTTGAATTCATTTATAATTACTCGGCCATAACAGATTCGTTAAACAATACCTCATCATAAAAAGCTGAATAAGCGTCAATATAAGTGTCAAGTGGTTGAAAATCTAACACAGGAATATCTAAGGTTTTTAAATGCTTCTCAACATCTGCATGAATGTTTTCTGAAGATTTTATAACTGCATCAGAAAAATCAATGGCGTGCTTTGTAACATTAGCATAGGTTGGATCCTTAAGTCTTTTTAATTCTGACTCAGCAATACCTTCATTTGAAACCTTGGTAATGAATTTCTTATTTAAAGGTTTATCAAAACTATCATCATATACTGAGTAAATTACTTTAGTTTCAGCAAAAAGTGGGTCCTCGGCGTATGTTTTTTTAATCAATACTGGCATTGCGTTGGTCATCCAACCATGGCAATGAATAATGTCAGGCGCCCATCCTAACTTTTTAACTGTTTCAATCACACCTTTACAAAAGAACAAACTGCGCTCATCGTTATCTTCAAAATGATTGCCATTGGCATCAGTAAATAAATGCTTTCTTTGAAAATACTCCTCATTATCAATAAAATAAACCTGCATTCTAGCAGATTGAATGGAAGCAACTTTAATAATTAATGGGTGATCGGTGTCGTCAATAATAATATTCATTCCTGACAAACGAATAACTTCGTGTAATTGATTTCTACGTTCATTTATCAAACCAAAACGAGGCATAAAAGTACGAATTTCCTTTCCTCTTTCTTGTATACCCTGAGGTAAATACCTACCCACATTAGCCATTGGACTCTCTTCAAGATAAGGGAAAATTTCTTGCGAAACAAATAGTACTTTAGATTTTTTCATGTTTTATTTAATTAGGATTTGATAACCATAGCAAAAGATATTGCTATTGTAAATATGAAGTTAACTACCTGCTAGTTTTATTTCATTATTTTAATGTTAATTTTAAAACGAATACAAAAATAATAAAAAAAATCCTGAAAATAAAGTATTATATTAGCTTTGCCTGCTGAAAATTACTTTTTTGAATATCGTTATACCTATTGCTAGGCCCTGATAATATTGAGAAAATTGATATTTTTAACACGAATTTCTGCCTTTTATTTTAACTTTAATCCGCAATTGTTTTGGAGGTTTTTAAGGACAAACTGGCACTTTCTGCCTATTTAAGTAATAAAACCAAGGTTGGTTTTGTACCAACTATGGGTGCATTGCACAAAGGGCATGTTTCTTTAATTAAACTGTCGGAACAACAATGCGAAACCACAGTTTGTAGTATTTTTGTGAATCCTGCACAATTTAACGATAAAAACGATTTACTAAACTACCCAAGAACCACCGAAAAGGATTTAGCCTTGTTAAAAGAAGCGGGTTGCAATGTGGTTTTTATTCCTGAAGTCGATGAAATTTACCCTCCTCATTTACCAATGCAACACTATGACTTTGGAGCTATGGAAAAAGTAATGGAAGGAGAACATCGTCCAGGACATTTCAACGGAATGGCCAATGTTGTGCAAAGATTGTTTGCCATTGTGCAGCCCCATTTTGCTTTTTTTGGTGAAAAAGATTTCCAACAGCTTTGTGTGGTGAAGCAGTTAGTAAAATTGCTCAATTTGCCAATTACAATAGTTCCGGGCGCAATAATTCGTGAAGAAGATGGTTTAGCCATGAGTTCAAGAAATATGCTGCTGACACCAACTGAAAGAGCACAAGCTTCGGGTATTTATGAAACTTTAACCCGCATTAAAACCAATAGTAAAGGATCAAATCCGCATGAACTGTTGCAATATGCTCATGAAAATTTCAGAAATTACCCGCTCATAACGCCAGAATATATCCAATTTGCTTATGCAGATAATTTAGAAAATGTGAAAGCACTCGATAAAAGTAGGGCAATCATTTTGTTTATTGCTGTAAAATTAGGCAAAGTAAGACTTATCGATAATATGTTAGTTTATGAGTAAAGGTCGAAAAGCATTATTTGATGTCCTAAAAACTGCTTTTTTTCTTGGCATTGGTATACTCTTAATTTGGCTCGTAGTGCGTAATTTGACAGAAAAAGACAAATCAGAAATTTTTCTTTCTTTCAGTAAAGCAAATTATGGAATTATCATCTTGATTATGCTCCTAGGTATTTTAAGCCACGTTAGCAGGGCAATTCGTTGGCAAATCATGATTGAACCATTGGGACATAAACCACGCTTTTTAAACACCTTTATGGCTGTTATGGTGGGCTACATGGCAAATTTAGCTGTGCCTCGCATTGGAGAGGTAACGCGTTGTGGTATTTTAAAACGGTATGAAAACCTGCCCTTAGATAGTGTTTTTGGAACTGTTGTGGTTGAAAGAATTATCGATTCCTTTCTTTTATTAGTTGTATCTGTAATTACTATTTTATGGCAATTCGATGTATTATCTGCTAAACTTTTTGAAGCTTATCATACATTGTTTAAACCTGCCCAAAGCCAAGATGCCTTTCCAATTAAGACAGGACTAATCATCAGTTTTTGTATACTGATTTTAGTTTTGTTTTTAATGAGAAAAAGTATTTTACAAAGCAAGTTCGCTCTTAAATTTATTGAATTTTTAAAAGGCTTTTCAACTGGTTTAAGTACCATTACAAAACTTAAAAAACCATACCTATTTGTTTTCCATTCAGTATTGATTTGGGTAATTTATTTTTCTGGTATTTATGTTGGCTTTATGGCCTTGCCTGAAACAAGCACCCTAGGGATTGGCGCCTCATTAGCCATTTTGTTTTTTGGCACTTTTGCGTTTATATTGGTTCAAGGAGGTATTGGCGCCTATCAAATAATAGTTCAAAATACCCTAATAATTTATGGAATTTCTGCCAATGTAGGCTACGCATTAGGTTGGATAATTTGGAGTAGCCAAACCATTGCAATTATTATTGGAGGATTACTTTCACTCATTTTACTCCCTATTTTAAACAAAAAAACAAATGGAATATCTTCAAATACTTCAAAATAAAATTATTGATAAAAACTATTTATCAAAACTTGTAGAAAACTACCGACTTAAAAACCAAACTATCGTTTTTACCAATGGTTGTTTCGATTTATTGCATCGTGGGCATGTTACATATCTTGCACAAGCTGCCTCATTAGGAAACCGATTAATTGTTGGTGTAAACAGTGATCGTTCTGTTCAAAAATTAAAAGGATTACATAGACCAATTCAAGATGAAACAACTAGGACACTAATTATGGCCAGTATGCATGTTGTAAGTGCTGTAATTTTGTTTGAAGAAGACACGCCGCTTGATTTGATAACATTAATACAACCTGATTTTTTAGTGAAAGGTGGTGATTGGGAGCCTTCAAAAATTGTTGGAGCAAATGAAGTTTTAAGTTATGGTGGACAGGTAAAAGTAATTCCTTTTATTGATGGTTTCTCTACCACTAATATTGAAACAAAAATAAAACAAGGGGCTTAAAACTTGCCCATTTTTTTGAATTTCCGTAACATTTGAAACCTGAAATTATATAGGCTAAATCTTGTCGTTTTTAGATCAATCACTGTATGTCCGTTGTGATTTGATATATGGTGAATGCCTTTGTAATCTCCAAAGTTAGTTGCATTAATAGTTTGCACAATTTCTTCTTGAAACGCAATGGTGCTTAGCGTTACAATTTTATTGATATTCACTTCATTTCCATAATGTTTTGCACTGTTTTGAGCAGGCCTATACAATTCATTATTTTTTAAAAATAAAGCACCTGCTGGCCGCGCATTTTGCACATCTACCTTCACAGGATTATTTTGATGCGGTAGAAAATCATCGAATAAACTATTTGCAGAAAATATGAACAAGGCTGCATTCTCAAAGTAATTGGCTTTAGCACAAAACAACCACCACTTTTGCTGAAAATAAATTAAACTTGCATCACGTGCTTCAAAATTACAAATCAAATCTTTTACTTTAATTACTTGTCCGTTTTTATTGATTTTATACAAAGAAACCGTATTTGAAGCAGCTTGTTCAGGCAAACAATAAACTTGATTTTCAAATTCGAAACAAAAAGGATAAGACATATGGCTGTTTATACCAAAATCGAGTAATTTAAATTGCTTGCCATCGAAGTCAGCCAATGCAATTTTGCCTACATTTTCTTTGTATGAAAAATACTCAAATAGCATTAGTTTTTCGGCTTCATTTGGCCATAAAAATGGATCTGCACAATAAGTTTCTGAACATGATTTAGTGATACTATCTGGTTTAAGTATTGGCTGACTTACGATGTGCTCTATAGCTCCTTCAAACCTGGCTACTTGCCATGATTCGGCCATAAATAATTGCGCAACATGAAACTTTATTTTATTCATTATCAATACCAACACAAATTTTAAAAAGTGGTAATTTGTTGGATACTTATAAAGTTTAGCTTTGGGGGTAATTTCCTCTTGAGCATGAAAAACACTTTGCTCATTTAATAAATCAATACATACTTGCAAGGGCCAAATAGCAGTCATTTCAGCAAGTTGATCAATGTTTTCTTGATAGCTGTGATTTATTGTTTTTAAATACCCTTTTCGTAATGTTTTACCTTGGTCAAGTTTGTTGTTGAGCTGCTGCAAAACAGCGGCTGTAGTGTCATATTTTAAATATATTTCCCAAAAACCAATAGGCCCTCCCCTAATAAAATCATTATCGGCATGATGAAATGACCAAATGCCGTATTTACAACTTTCGAGGATATCGCCTTTAATGATGTTAAATCCAAATCTCAACATAAAATCAAGATCAAAAGCTTTAATATGTGCTACATCCTTTTCATCAAAATACGCACTGTGCTTTCCCTTTTTAATTGTGGTACATTCTAATTTAGGAATTGTTTTAAACTGCTCTTCTAATGAAATATTTTGGAAAGCTTTTGCCTTTAATAAATACCTTTTGTAAGCACGAAAAAGAAAACTTTTATAAGGATAGACTTTAAGTTTTTGCAGTAGTGAAGAGCCTGGCAAATGGGCTTCTTGATTAACTACCAAAAGTTGCAGTTCAATTGCAGGATGTTGCAATAATTGTTTAATGCAGGCTGCTTCCCAAGCTTCAAAAACTAAACTGTTGCACAGTATGCCAAATTTCAATTTCTTTTTTTGACTCATCACTTTAAAATAGTTTTAAAAATGGCATCAAAATCTTTAGCTATAGCCGGATAGGAATACTTATCTATAATTTCTGTTCTTATTTGTTTAGCATTATAATTAGCATAAGATGCAATCATTTCTTCCATGGCTTTTGTTAATTCATTTACTGAATTTGGCTGAATAATTACACCCTGTTTTTGATCAATTATTTCGGGCACTGCGCCAACATTTGTTGTAATAACAGGAATACCACATGCCATCGCTTCAAGCAATACACATGGTAAACCTTCGTAATTACTATTCAATAAAAAACAATGTGACTGCCCCATTAATTTTGCTACCGAATGCGGTAATTGAAAACCATGAAAAAAAATCACTTTATTAAGCAAATTGTATTTTAGCGCTAAAGCCTCAAATTGTGCGCGCTCAGGTCCATCTCCAACAATGTTTAATCTAAAGGAAATGTTTTTATTATTTAATTTATTCGCTGCTTCAATCATCCCAGTGATGTTTTTTTCTTTATCATTTACCGTTGAAACGTGAATAAAGTTAAAGGCTTCCTCAGTTTGATTTTCAGCGGGAATAAACAAATCGGTATCTACTACATTGCCAATACGCAAATAATTATTATGCAAGCCATGCGCCATCATGCTTTGCTGCAATTTGTTTGAAACTACAAGTATTGCTTTTGCATACTTAACACACAATTGGGTAATTTTTTTTGTAAAAAAGCCTTTATAATTGCCATCTTCGGGGTAATAACCCGACCATTGTTCTTGAATAATAAATGGGATTTTTTTAAAATAATGTACCCACAAAACAAAAATACCCGCTGGAAATATCACATTCAAAAGCACCAAATGAGGTACTGATTTATTTTTAAGTAACACATGAAAACATTCTATAAAACAATTTAGCGAGCGCCAAAGTTTTTGAATTGGAGCTAAAATTGGGATTTGATGTCTAACCTTTTTATAAGTTCCAATAATAGTAAACACCTCATGATCATGTTGAATATTAATTTCATTGATAGCGCCTGAGCAAATATGTATAGCAGATATTTGATTTAATAAAGCTGCAGCTTCAGCATGCCGTTTAAAAAAAATACCCTGACTCTTTTTTTCGGGAGTGGGATACCAACTGCTAATAAAAAGTATATGATTGGGCATTATTTAATTTGAATCCTATAAACGTTAAAGCGCAATTTTTATTTAATAAAACTTGTGTGATGACCCGAAATACTTATTATTTCGGGAATACCAGGCATTACATGAATGCCAGCTGCATTGAAATTATCGTAATGATACTGATATTCCAAGAAGCCACCATGCCAAACAAATTTGTATTGCCACTTTTTATTTTTGGTTTGCTTCATCAATTGATCATCAATATAAGCATTCAAAGCATTCCAATTTTTTCTATAAAACAACATAGGCCCCATAATTAGCAATCCTTGATGCCTGCTTTCATAAAAATACCTTGTAGATAAAAAAATGCCCGCATGGGTCATTCCAAAAAATTTATTCCCACAATCTTTTGGTAGAATAAGCTGAGTAATAGTTAATCCTGCAGCGGGCGTTATGTAATATGAAATTCTAACTCCGCCTCCTAAATTATAAACCATTCGTTTATTATTTGTAAAAGTTCTGTGATAAAGATTTGGATTTAAAGGTTTTTTGAGGTGTGCATTGATGCCATTAATATAAATACCAATACTCCACATTTGCGCATTCACCCTCATTTGTGGCGCTACAATTGAAAATAACGTGAATAGAATTATTGAATACTTTTTGCAATTCATTAAGCAATGATACTATTTCATAATTTTCAATAATACTTCACCAAACAGATAAATATCTTCAAACGAATTATATAAAGGAACAGGTGCAATCCTAATTACATTAGGCTCTCTCCAATCAGCAATCACTGAATTCAACAATAAATCTTCAAATAACTTTTTGCCATAACCATGCGCAATGATGCTGACTTGGCAACCACTTCCAAAGTAATCAGCAGGCCTATCATTCATAGGTGTAATAATTTCCAAAGTGCCCTTATCCTTGCCAAGTTGTGCATTTACATCTGCTACAATAAACTCGGTGAAAGCCTTCAATACTTTACTTTTAGCAATTAAGTTTTCCAAGCCTGCCTCTTCAAAAATTGCTAAAGAAGCTTTATGAGCTGCCATCGAAAAAATGGGCGCGTTACTTAATTGCCAGCCCTCCGCAGTTGGAATAGGGTTGAAGCCTTTTTCCATTTTAAACCGGGTGCTTTTATCATGTCCCCACCAACCGGCTAAACGCGGCAAATGCTCCTTATGATGTTTTTCATGCACAAAAGCACCTGCCACACTTCCAGGACCTGAGTTAAGATATTTATATGAACACCAACAAGCAAAATCGACTTGCCAATCGTGCAACAGTATATTTATATTTCCTGCTGCGTGTGCTAAATCAAAACCAATACAAGCACCTGCATCATGTGCCTTTTCAGTAATTGTTTGCATATCGAAAACTTGACCCGAATAATAATTTACGCCCCCAAATAAAACCAGCGCTAGTTCATCTTTATTTTCTTGTATTGCAGTATATATATCTTCATGAGAAATGCAGTGTTCGCCAGCCCTTGGACTAATTTCAATAATTGCCGATTCAGGATCAAAGCCATGCCATTTCACTTGGCTTTCGATTGCGTATTGATCAGAAGGAAATGCTTTGGCTTCACAAATAATTTTATACCGTTGTTTGGTAGGTCTATAAAAGGAAACCATCAATAAATGCAAGTTAACCGTCAATTGATTCATCATCACCACCTCCGAAGGCTCTGCCCCTACTATCCTTGCAGCACTTTGGTTTAATAATTCATGGTAAGAATACCAAGGGTTTCGCGCATGAAAATGACCTTCTACACCATAGTTGGCCCAATCTTCAAGTTCTGTTAATATGGCATCTTGTGTTGATTTTGGTTGTAAGCCTAGTGAATTACCAGTAAAATAAACGGCCTGCCTTCCATGTAAATGCGGGAAATAAAATTTATCTCGAAAGCTTTGCAAGCTATCGTTAGCATCTAATTGTTTTGCGAAATCAATATTGTTGTTAAAAATATTCATCCTTATAAATTTACTAAGTAATGTATTGCGTTTTGTCAGCTTCTGTTAGCCGGCTCAAAATAAAGCAAATAAATTAATATTATTTAGTCAAATGGAAGTATAATTTAATAGATCATAGAATTCCATCATTAAAGCAATCTTATTAAACCCTAAGTGCAGATGAGAAAAGGAACAACTTTAATCTGAAACGAATGAATTATTCTATGTAAAATACAAACTATTTTATTAAATGATAGCACAACTTGCTATTCTTGCAACCCAAAATAACACCTAAGCACTTGCATTTACAGCGTTAACAATGTGCATTAATGAGTAAAATAAAATAAACATCTACGGGAAAGCTTAATTTGTCGACTTTAAAACTATTATTAAATTAAAAACAAAACTACATTTGGGTGTTTTATAAATTAAACTATCTTTGCACCCCCAATTTTAGCATAAAGACTAAGTATATATAAAACAGCAACTTACACACACTATGACCAAAGCAGACATTGTAAACGAAATTGCATCTAAAACAGGCATTGAAAAAATGGAAGTACAAACAGTGGTTGAAGCTTTTATGAAAAGCCTTAAATCATCTGTTACAAGCGGAGAAAATGTTTATTTAAGAGGATTTGGCAGTTTCATTGTTAAAAGAAGAGCAGAAAAGACTGGGAGAAATATTTCTAAAAATACAGCAGTAATTATTCCGGCCCATAATATTCCTGCATTTAAGCCTGCAAAAACATTTGTTGAGAAAGTTAAAAACGCTCCAATAAAATAAATGAAGTCGCCAAAAACCATACAAATTGCTGTAGTTTTTGGAATAATAACATTAACCGTTCTTTTATATTTTGCCAATAAAAAAGGCAAGCCAGTGAAAAGGGAAATACCGAAATTGGAAGCTACAGCAGCAATTAATTTAGAAAGCTATAGCGACAGTGTGATTCAAAGCCTTGACAATGCTAACAAGTTATTGGTAAATGAAATGAAGCAATTTAGTGATAAAGCTAAAGGATTTGATTCCATTTCAGGTATTTTGTTGGCTAGAAGCGTTGCCTCATCGGCCTTCTTTTTAGAAAAAAGTGCTGAAGTGAAAGCAAGTAATTTAGCTTGGAAAAAAGCGGGTATGCTCTATTATAAAGCCACACGTTTCGACCAACCTTACCTAAAGCAAACTTTATTTAGCAAGGCTATTGAATGTTATGATCAGGCATTAAAGCTTGACACTAATGATTTAGAGGCCTCAACAATGTTGGGAACTTGTTTTGTGGAAGGTAGTTCGCAACCAATGAATGGGATTATGCTTTTAAGAAAGGTTATAAGCAAAGATTCAACGTATGTTGATGCACAAGTTCAACTAGGATTATTTGCGATTCAGAGTGGTCAAATGGACAAGGCATTAGACAGGTTTAATAAGATTTTAAAAATTAAACCCGATTATATTCAATCATATATTTACCTTGGTCAAATATATGCGGATATGGGGAAGAAGGAACAAGCCATAGAAATGCTTGAACTTTATATGAAAAAAAGCAATGATAACATCATCAACCAGCAGGTTGAGGAGTTTATAAATGAATTAAAAAACACTAAAAAATAATTACCATGCCAAGCGGAAAAAAAAGAAAGAGGCATAAAATTGCCACACACAAGCGTAAAAAACGTTTAAGAAAGAATAGACATAAGAAGAAAAAATAGAGATTAATTTCTTTACTTTTAAATCTTGTTTTACTTATTCGAAATTCAGTAACAGCATTTACAACTGGAAACTTCTAGTTGTAAGTGTTGTATTATTATATTGCTCTAAATGGAGTTATGATTTACTGTGTTTCATACAATTAAATAAACGCTGTGCAATACGAGTTGATAATTGAGTCTACTCCCACAGATGTTCAAATTGCGCTGCTTAACGATAAGCGTCTACAAGAACTTCATAGGGAAAAACGCAACAGTAGCTTTGCTGTTGGTGATATACATTTGGGTAAGGTAAAGAAAATAATGCCTGGCTTGAATGCTGTATTTATTGATGTCGGTTACGAAAAAGATGCTTTTTTACATTACTTGGACTTAGGTCCTCAGTTTGCATCATTAGCTTCATTCACCAAAAAAGTACTTAACGGGAGCCAAAAAAATAGTGGGCTCGACCAATTTAGTATTGAGCCCGATATCGATAAAATGGGCAAAATTGCTCAAGTATTGAATGGGCAACAAATGGTTTTGGTGCAAATTGCCAAGGAACCAATCTCTACTAAAGGACCCAGAATAACTTCAGAATTATCACTTGCTGGTAGATTTATCGTTTTAATTCCTTTTGCGGAAAAAGTTTCTGTTTCGCAAAAGATTAAAAACGGAGAAGAACGCGACCGTCTTAAGAAAATATTGCAAGGTATTAAACCAAAGCATTTTGGCATTATTGTTCGTACAGTAGCCGAAGGTAAATCGGTAACCGAAATTGAAGCTGATTTAAAAGATTTAATGCTAAAGTGGGACAATCTATTTGAAGCATTAAAAGTAGTACAGCCTTCAAAAAAGATATTGGGTGAACTTGATCGCACTTCAGCCATATTAAGAGATATTTTAAATGCCAATTTTAGTAATATTCAGGTTGATGAAGAAGGTCTTTATGAGGAAGTAAAATCATACCTACTTAATATTGCACCAGAAAAGAAAGACATCCTAAAATTATACAAAGGCAAATTGCCCATTTTTGAGCATTTTGGCATTGAAAAACAAATAAAAGGATCATTTGGCAAAACAGTGCCCATGAAAACGGGTGCATACCTCATTATTGAACATACCGAGGCCATGCATGTGATTGATGTTAATAGTGGTCACAGAGCAAAAAGCGATAATACGCAAGAGCTAAATGCGCTTGAAGTAAACATGGATGCTGCAGTAGAAGTAGCTCGCCAATTGCGTTTACGCGATATGGGAGGCATTATTGTGGTTGATTTTATTGATATGGGCAATGCTGAAAATAGAGCAGCACTGTATCAAAAAGTAAAAGATGAAATGAAGAGCGATCGTGCGCGCCATCAGGTTTTACCACCAACAAAATTTGGTTTGGTACAAATTACCCGCCAGCGTGTGCGCCCCGAAATGAATATTGAAACTTTAGAAAAATGCCCTGCATGTGCAGGAAGTGGTGAAGTTTCTTCAACTGTTTTATTGGCCGATGAAGTTGAAAATAATTTGCGCTTTGTAATTAAAGAGCAGAACGAAAAAGCTATTGAATTGCATACCAATCCTTATTTAGCAGCCTACTTTACCAAAGGTTTGTATTCGAAAAGAATACAATGGTTTTTGAAATACAAAAAGTGGATAAAAGTTGTTCCTGTGAACGCTTACAACATTATTGAATACCGCTTTTTTACTCCCGATCAGGAAGAAATTAAGTTGTAAAAGTAATATTCCGCTTAATTTCTTGAATTTAGCTTTGTAGCTCTTTATTGGTAATATATCAACTAAAAAATTATTGAAGCATTATAAAGTATCCTATTCATCTTGATTCTTTCAAACTTTTATGGAAGATGACGGGACAAGCCCGCCATGACAATTACGGAGGAGTTATTGTAAGTTGCATCCGCGTGATAATGAGATATACTCGTAAGTAAAAAGTTTTAAGTGAACAGTTTAAAAAAACATTTTGACCATAGCGCTTAGGACGCATTCGCTTTGCTCAGCGTGACATAGTGGTGAAGCGCG
>CAMBZU010000029.1 GCA_945872355.1 Chitinophaga pinensis | reverse complement strand
AGAATTTACTGTTTGAATTATACCACCATTGGCACCACTTGGAAGTAGGGCTTCAAATCCAAATCCAAATTTACCAATACCTGCTTTTTTAACTTTTACATTAATGGTGTAAGTGGTTCCCGGGAAATAAGTCCAATTGGGCATATTTGGACTACTGATGCTCACACTACCACCACCTGAATTAAGTGTATTTGAATTATGACATTGATTGCAAGGGTTTTCACCTGGCGAGCCTGTATTACCAGCTCTTCCATTGTTATTGGTATAAGCTGTAGTTGAAAAAGCAATAATACCTACAGTGGCGATAAAAATCAGAGCGATAAATCTTTTTAAATTCATAAATTAGTGTTGATAGTTTATTTTGTATACTAAATTTTGATTTTCAATCTTTAATAACAAAATGTATAACCCATTGTTCAATTCTGGCAAATTAATTTGATTACTAAAGTTATTGGCAAAGAATTCTTCTTGCACCACAAGCCTACCCGATAAATCAGAAACCTTAGCAATACACTTCTGCCCTTCCATGCCTATGGCATCAAATATTATTTTTTGGTTTACTGCTGGGTTTGGGTAAATTTTAATGCTGTTATTTTTAGCAATTGTGTAATCTATTGTTTGAGTGATCAAGGTGCTATCAATAATAATATTTTCGTCGCCTGGTTGATAGCCTGTGTAAGTAAAATAAATCATCATCATTTCGTCTGTTGTAGCTTCTCCAGCGCTCACATTTACTGGTGGGTTAAAAGGATTATAAGGATTGCTAAGGGTGTTATCATAGTAAGCTTCAAAATGCAGTGTTGTTGCCACCGGCATTACCTGCACTTGCTGAAAATCATATGCACCTTGCCATTTAAAATCCCAATTATTTATTTTAACTAATGGTATATTAATATTTCCAGGTGCAACTGCATGAGAATTAATACTTCGGCCAATTAAGTGCATGTGCGGAGCTATTTGTAAGATAGAAACTTTACCGAAAGCAGCAGGTATTGCATACTGACCGTAAAATGTTTTGGTTTGATTGGCTGCAATAAATAATGGTCCGTTGGTTAATGAAGAGGAGTGATTTAATATTGGCGATACATAAAGAGATCTAATAGTTGTTGCATTGCTGAAAAAGAAATTCACTTTAGTACTATCTTGCTGCCCACTGGTGCCGGCAGGATAATGAATTTGAAAAATCAAATCCGCATTAGCGGGAAGTCGCAAGCCCATGCCATTTGGATAAAATTGTGGTTCTGCTCCTGGCGCCCATAAGCCAATGAGTTGAGCTGCACTTGACCCTATACCTCCAAATGAAAGGTAGCCTGCATTTGGATCTTGCGCATCTAAAGTTGCACAAGTACCAGTTGTATCAGCATATACCAGCACATGATGTACCATTTGACGATTACCAGGAATAACTTCAAAACCCTTTATATATTCAGCAGTATTTAAACCGCTTGGCATCACAAAACACTGGTAAATGTCGGAATTTGCGTAATTGGTAAAAACGGGCATTTGTGAAACCAAATTTGGGGTTTGATTAACTGTGGTACCAACTGGAAAAACAGGCGGAGTAGGAGCATTTGAGGAATTACCTTCTGGCAAACCATTGGCAATCCAATCTAAAAGCGCTGTTTTTTGTTGAATAGTTAAAGTGCGTTGATGAGTAAATTTTCGATAGGTGGTATCAGGAGGCCATGGTGGCATTCTATCATTACTAACAGCACTTAAAATGCCTGAGGCCGCTGCTACAGCATCATTATAACTCATTAAGTTAAATGGCCCAATAGCGCCTTGGTGGTGACATGAAGCACATTTACTATAAATAATTGAAGCTATATTATTGCTCCAAGTATTGGTTTGCGCCATGCCCTTTAAGGAAACAAACAAAATGATTAAAACTAGCTTAAACTTCATGTATTTTATTTTTAAATGATGGACAAATATAATAATACCGATGTAAAATAAGCAATGGCCCAAAGTTGTTTCACGGCATTTGTCCCAAACTTTTCTCCGATCGGCATTTACATTGGGATAAAAGGTTTCACTCAAATACTAGTACTTTATTTGAGTGAAGGCAAATAAAAAAGCCAACCTCTTGGGTTGGCTTTTCATTATTTTTTACTTTCAGCAGGTTTATTCTCTTTATATCTTTTGTCAGGTGTTCCATCTTTTTTAACATTCTGATTGTCTTTATATCTTTTATCAGGCGTTCCATCTTTTTTCATGTTAACAGGTTTGCCTTTTGGTGCTCCTGAGTTTTCATTTTGATGGTTTGGCTTTGTATTGGTGGCAGCCTCCTTACTTGGTGCATTTTGAGCTGCTTGTGTAGTTGTTGCTTGTTTGCTTTCAGTCATTGGAACAGGCCTTGTTGCCATTTTTACGGGTACCACTTTGGGTTTGGTTCCTTGTACCGATTTTGAATCACTTTTTGCGTTTTGTGCCATTAATGCATTTGCACTTAATATATAGGCAAAGGCAATCAAAAATAATTTTTTCATTTTGTATATTTTTTATAGATTTTGAATTCATCTTTTGGCAACAAGCATGCCAAAAAAACACGGGATTAACTTAAACCCATAACCTTACCATCTACAATATCTATGTAAATAGCTTGTGGCACTTTAGGCAATCCTGGCATCCTCATTATTTCTCCCGCTACAGCCACAATAAAGCCAGCGCCTCTATTAATAATTAAGTTTTCGATTGTTAATGTAAAATCACTTGCCACACCAATTTGAGTAGCATCATCGCTAAATGAATATTGTGTTTTAGCAATGCAAACAGGCAAATGCGACAAGTTAAGTTCTGTTATTTTTTTAAGTGAAGCTTCCGCAGTTTTTGTAAGGTTTATATCCTTTCCGCGATAGACCTTTGTAACAATTTTTCTTATTTTATCTGGAATGCTATCATTTAAATCATAGGTATATTGAAGCTTTTTTGATGGTTTGTTTTCAATTACTTCAAGTACTTTTTTAGCAAGTGCCATCGCACCTTTACCGCCTTCTGCAAATCCATCATTAATGGCAAAGTCTGCTCCTCTTTCTTTGCACCATTTTTCGAGATAAGTTATTTCTTCTTCCGTATCAAAATCGTATTGATTAAAAGCCACCACCACACTTTGTCCAAAATTCTGTAGGTTTTCGAGGTGCCTTTCCAAATTTTTCAATCCATTTTGAAGGCCAGTTAAATTAGGTTTTTTAATTCCATCTAAAGCTACGCCACCATGCATTTTTAGCGCTTGCGAAGTGGTAACCAACACAGCTGCTTTTGGCGCTATTCCGGCATTTCTACATTTAATATTGAGGAACTTTTCAGCACCTAAATCGGCACCGAATCCAGCTTCTGTAATTACATAATCTCCAAAAGTCATCGCCATTTTAGTGGCCATCACCGAATTACAGCCATGTGCAATATTCGCAAAAGGACCTCCGTGAATAAAGGCTGCTCCTCCTTCTAAAGTTTGCACTAAATTGGGATTTAACGCATCCTTCAACAACACAGTAATGGAACCTCCAACGCCTAAATCTCCTACAGTAAAAGGTAGATTTTCGGCTGTATAACCAAGTAAAATATTATCAATTCTTTTTCGTAAATCATCGAGACTGGTAGCTAAACAAAATATAGCCATAATTTCTGAGGCCGGTGTAATATCAAAACCCGTTTCTTGAGGAATACCGTTTGCTGAGCCATTTAAGCCAGATACCATATAACGTAAAGAACGATCATTTACATCAAGCACCCTTCTCCAAGTAATTTGTTTTAAAGCTTTACCCGTTGTTCTATTGTAATACTGATAATTATCGAGCAATGCAGAAATCATATTATTTGCAGAAGTAATAGCATGAAAATCGCCAGTAAAATGCAAATTGATATCTTCCATTGGAACAACTTGAGAATAGCCACCGCCACATGCGCCACCTTTCATTCCGAAGCAAGGACCAAGAGAAGGTTCTCGCAAAGCAACAATGGCATTTTTACCAAGTTGTTTTAATCCTTGCGCAAGCGCCACACTAGTAGTGGTTTTTCCAATACCTGCTTTTGTTGGTGTGATTGCAGTAACTAAAATTAAGTTACTTTTAGCAACACGCTCTTCATTAATTTCTTTGTATTTAATTTTTGCTTTATAATGACCATAAGGAATTACATTATTACCCGGAATGCCAAGTTCAGCCGCCATTTCAGTTACAGGTCTTAATTTTACACCTTGGGCGATTTCAATATCTGTTTTCATAGTTGTGGAATTATTTTCTATAATTATATAGCAATGATAAATAAAAGAAAGAGAATTTTTATCATTTCTTAAAATAAATTTTTAAATGATTTTAGGCCTGTAAATTAGTGAAGGGAAATATTTGTGATTCCCTTGGGGTAATCGTTTTTTAGCAGCGCAACTATTTGCTCAAATTTAGTTTTATCATCAATAAAATCTATGCCTTGCATATCTATTACCAGTACTTTTTGATTAGGCAATCCTTGTAAAAAAGCCAAATATCTGTTTTGAATTTGATCAAGATATTCAGGTTTAATTTCTAGCTCATAAACTCTTCCGCGCTTGGCAATGTTTTTTTGCAATTGCGCAGTGTCAAGATATAAATAAATCAACAAATCGGGTTTTGGCAATGACGCAGCAATGATATCGAACAAGCGCTGATACAAAAGCAATTCATCTTCCTTTAGGTTATTACTTGCGAAAATTAAACTTTTATAAATAAAATAATCGGCTATTGAAACTTCATTAAACAAATCGAGGTTGATTAAATCATCTTTTAGCTGTCCGTAACGATCTGCCAAGAAGCTTAACTCTAAGGGGAAAGCCACCTTGGTTGGATTTTTATAAAACTCAGGAAGAAAGGGATTGTCAGAAAATTGCTCTAGTACCAACCTGGCATTAAAGTGTTTTGCAAGTAAGGTGCTTAAAGTTGTTTTTCCAGCACCAATATTGCCTTCAATAGCTATAAAATTATGCATCATACCAATTTAGGATTTGATATTGATAACGTATATGAAGTGGATGAAACCTCACTATTGTCTTTACAATTTAGCAGCAATTGTTGCGTAGTCAATTTTAGTTGAGGATGAAAATAATTAGCTGCTATATCATTCAATGGAATTAATGTAAACCTTCTATCTGCAATATAAGGATGTGGTATTTTTAAATGTTGTTCATCAATAATTTCATCATTAAAATATAAAATATCAAGATCAATCAATCTTGGCATCCATTTTTCCTCACCTCTTATTCTGCCCATTTTTAATTCGATAGCTAATAGTGTAGTTAATAATTCGCTTGCATTTAAATAAGTATTTACTTTTATAACTACATTTAAAAAATCATCTTGATTTACGTTCCCCCACGCTTTGGTTTGATAAACATTTGAGCAGGCCAAAACTTGCACCTCTGTTTGCTGCAAATTATGAATGGCATTTTGCAAATTTAACAAAGTATTGCCAAGGTTAGAACCGAGTAAGATATATGAAACAGCCATTTAAAATTACCAAATACTATTTAAATTCCTGATGAAATGATAAGAATTATTAATAATAGATAAAGCGCAATGAGTATTAGCATTAAAATATTAAGTCCTATGGTAATCCAAGCCAAAACCTTTGCAGTTTTAACATCAGATGGCACAGGCACTCCGTTTAATTGAGCCATGGCAGTTGCTTTTTTTGCAAAAGCTAAGGCAATTATGGCAGGAATTAGGCTTAAAAATGATAATAAGAAGAAAGAAACAATTGATACTATTGCAAGTATTAGTGCAGTTTGAGTTTTATCGTTCAGAGCTTTGCTGGCTGAATCATCTTTTGGTTGCTGCTTTCTGTAAAGTTTATTTGATTTTAAGGCATCAATTTTATTAATTGAAATTTTATTAATGCTACTGAGCAAACGACCGGGCGCGTTGTTTTGAATTTTATCGAGTGATTTATGATAGGTTTGAAAAGTTTTTTCAGCATTTATTTGAGCGTTATGTTTTTCCGTTTCAGTTTCGCGCTGCACTATGGCTATTGACTTTTCTTGTAAAGTTTGCTCTTTTTTGGCAACTTCTACCTTGCTTTTTTTGTTGTGCTTAATAAATGTATAACCATTATTATAGTGCTTTTTGTAAATAGAATTGCATGAAGCAAAAACAAAAGCAAATAGAGAAAAAATTATAATAAGCTTATTTTTCATTTAAAAAAGGATTTGAGCAAATGTAGCGTAAAAATGAGAATTATTAGCTTGAAAAATGCTAAATAGTTTTCTTATCCCTTGTATTTATTCTATTTTATTGAAAATTTATTCGGGCACATATTATAAAATAATGTAGGTTTGAACCCTTAAATTTTGAAGTATGAAAGTTAAAGAAAAGATATTGGTGATTGGTTCATCTGGACAAATTGGTGGTGAATTGGTAGAAGGATTAAGATTAATTTACGGGCAAGAAAGTGTGATTGCTAGTGACATTAAGGATTTGGATAAAGAATCACTTAAATCGGAAATGCCTTACGAAACATTAAATGTGTTGAACGGGAA
The DNA here is from genome assembly GCA_945872355.1 of Chitinophaga pinensis. Lineage (GTDB taxonomy): Bacteria > Bacteroidota > Bacteroidia > UBA4408 > UBA4408 > CAIKXD01. The sequence goes on along the minus strand of CAMBZU010000029.1, from coordinate 31,767 downwards.
GCGTATTTTTGAAATTGTTCAGAAATATGAAATTACACAAATTTATTTGTTGGCAGCTTTGCTTTCAGCCACAGCAGAAAAAAACCCAATGTTTGCTTGGGATTTAAATATGAATGGTTTATTTAATGTACTTGATTTAGCCAAAGAAGGTCATATTAAGAAAGTATATTGGCCAAGTTCAATAGCTGTTTTTGGCCCTAGCACGCCAAGGTTAAATACGCCACAATATACCATTATGGAACCCAATACAGTTTATGGAATAAGTAAACAAACAGGTGAAAGATGGTGTGAGTATTATTTCAATAAATACAATGTTGATGTGCGCAGTTTAAGATATCCTGGATTAATTGGCCATAAGAGTGCACCAGGAGGTGGTACAACTGATTATGCTGTGCACATTTATCATGAAGCAATTAAGCATCAACAATATGAATGTTTTTTAAGTGAAAATACTGCATTGCCCATGATGTATATGCCAGATGCAATAAAAGCTACGCTTGACTTGATGCATGCAGATGCTGATAAAGTTAAAATTAGATCATCTTATAACCTCAGCGGCATGAGTTTTTCGCCGAAAGAAATTGCTGCAGAAATTTGCAATCATTATCCAAATTTTAAAATCACTTATCAACTAGACAGTAGGCAACAGATTGCAGACAGTTGGCCTCAAAGCATTGATGACAGCGCAGCGCAGCAAGATTGGGGATGGAAAGCGGAATTTGATTTAAAAAAGATGAGTGATGATATGTTTTTGCATCTCAAAAAATAAACATCAAAAAATAAATAAATAGTAAAAATATTAGATCGGACATTACCATTAAAAAATTGAGTTCAACTTATTCAATTTTGCAATGAATTACTTTCCTTTTCACAATCAATAATAAACATGTTATCAGTAAGTAAAGTATCAGTAAGTTTTAGCGGCACCTATCTTTTTGAAGAGGTATCATTTTTAGTAAACAGAAAAGACAGGGTTGGTTTAACAGGAAAAAATGGAGCCGGAAAATCTACTTTGTTAAAAATACTATCAGGCAAACAAGTGCCTGATTCGGGCACAATATCGATGCAAAATGGTTTAACTGTTGGTTATTTGGCACAAGAAATTGCAAGTACAAGCCAATTAACAGTGATGGAGGAAGCTTGTAAAGCTTTTATAGAAGTAAATCAATTACAAGATTTAATTGAAAAACTGAATGATGAAGTAGCCACGCGCACAGATTACGAATCGCAAGCTTATCATGATTTATTGGTTAGATTGCACGATGCCAATGAGCGCTTTAACATGATTGGAGGCTATGATGCGGAAGGGAATGCTGAAAAAATATTACTTGGTTTAGGTTTTTTACGCAAAGACTTTAATGAGCCCTGCAGCAGTTTTAGTGGTGGATGGCGCATGCGTATTGAGTTGGCCAAAATACTTTTGCAACAACCAGATTTAATACTTTTAGATGAGCCCACCAATCACTTGGATATTGAAAGTATACAATGGTTAGAAGATTTTTTGAAAGATTATTTTGGTGCCATCATTTTAGTGAGCCATGATAAAGCATTTTTAGATAATGTTACTAATCGTACCATAGAAATAAGTTTAGGTAAGATTTATGATTACAAAACTAACTATTCAAATTATCTAATTCAACGCAAAGAGCGCAAAGACCAGCAAGTTGCAGCGCATAAAAACCAACAAAAATTTATTGAACATACCGAAGAGCTGATCAATAAATTTAGGGCAAAAAAAGACAAGGCTGCATTTGCGCAAAGCTTAATTAAAAAACTTGATCGTTTAGAAATTATTGAAGTAGATGACGATGAAAACGCCTCCATTAATTTCCGTTTTCCTCCTGCCCCACGCTCGGGAAAAGTGGTTGTAAATGCAATTAAAGTCGGTAAAAGTTATGGTCAGAAAGTAATTTTTAAGGATGCCGAAATTGAAGTAGAACGAGGTCAAAAAATAGCTTTGGTAGGAAAGAATGGCGAAGGAAAATCGACCTTTTTAAAGATAGTTGCTGGCGAAATTGAATATACGGGAGATTTGCAAATTGGGCATCAAGTTGATATAGGTTACTTTGCACAAAATCAAGCGGAGAGCTTAAATCCAGAGAAAACTGTATTTGATATTATTGATGATGATGCCGTTGGTGACATTAGAAAAAACATTAGAGGTTTGTTAGGCTCCTTTTTGTTTAGTGGCGACACTATCGATAAAAAAGTGAAAGTATTAAGTGGTGGTGAAAAAAACAGATTGGCCTTGTGTAAGTTACTTTTGCATCCTTACAATTTATTGGTACTGGATGAGCCCACCAATCACTTGGATATGCGTTCGAAAGAAGTACTAAAAAATGCCTTATTAAAGTACGATGGAACTTTAATTGTAGTATCGCATGATAGGGACTTTTTAGAAGGGCTTACAGAAAAGATGTATTATTTTGGGAAACAAAGTGTGAAGCCATTTATAGGCACTATTTATGAATTTTTAAAATACAACAAACTGAATTCGCTAGCCGATTTAGAACGTAAAAAAGTTGAAGCAAAAGCTTCAATTAAAATAGTAGAAGTTAGCAAAGAAGACAAGCATAAAAATTCAGAATTAAAGAAAGAATTAGACAAGGAAATAAAAAAAATAATTAAGCAAATAGGTGTTTCGGAGCAAAGCATTGAAGAATTTGAAAAAAGATTAAATGTGATTAGTCATGATTTAACTTTGCCGGAAACACTTGCTGATAACGAAAAATTAAAAACGCTATATCAACAGCATAGCAAGGTACAACATGAATTAGATTTAATAGTTTCTAATTGGGAAAGTATGAATGTTGAATTAGAGGTTAAACAGACGGAATTAAAAAAATTAGCTTGATAGATTTTCATCAAAATCTATAGCCAATTTTATACGTTAAAAACAACCAAGGTTTTATTTCCTTTTTTACACTTTGGCTAAAGGATTTCACATACAAATAATTTTATGCCCGATATTTCCAAAACTATTAAAAGCATTATCGTCTCAAAAATAACAAAATGTCATTTTGGCGGTCTTTTATTTCGGCATGAAATATGAATAAAAAATAGATAAAACAGAACATGAAAAACAAAAATTTAATTACCACAGCTTCAGGATTGATATCATTCAAGGGATTAAAATCTTTAGAACATTCTATAGATCCTTACACAAGGATGTCTCTTGGGTTAATAGCTGCCTTGGGACTATCAATTTCAAATAATCAAATAAACAAAAGCATTGGAGTAGGTATCGGCATTGCATCCTTTCTGCAATTATTAGAATTCAAAAAGGGAGGTAGGATAATTCGAAATCTCTCAAATAGTAAAATATTTGTTTTAGATGAAAATTGTGGTGTTAAAGAAATATTGCCTGGTCAAATACCAAGTAATTCAATCGACGGTTTAACTATTAAAGGTATGAATGGTGTATTCAAAGTTTCAGATGGAATTTATATAGAATTAGAAAAAGACAATAGAATTATTTATTCAATTGGAGTTGGGAAACTACTAAATCAAAGTTTAAGATTCGGAGGGTTCAAATCAAAACAATGGGTTGACCAACAAACTGACTTACGATGGAAGGAATTATATAGCAAATCAATTTAATACTGGGCATAAAACATGGTAAGTAAAAGTGGCGGTTTTTAAGTTTGTATGTTGCATTTCGATTGGCAGAAAATGCACTATTTCATTTGGAAATTTCGTTTGGAAGCGCCACCCTCTCATAGCATGGGAACGGTTTATTTCTAGTGCAGGTCCGTCCTGTGTAGTAAACTTTACATCATCATATTTTAGGAATCGCAAACCACCACCAAAAGCAAAATCAGTATAAAATTTTTCTGAGGCATCACTCGCTTTTCCCAACATTAATTTTATTTCCTTACTTGAGTAATTAACTAAATAAGATTTACTGTTTATATTAACAGGTATAAATTCATCCGTTAAATCTCTAACCCTTGTATTTATTATAGTTGAAAAGGCTGCAGCAATATAGTTTCCACTTGGTACTTTTTCAAAATAATATTTTGTACCTAGTTCATACATATAGCCTGGTTTTTTTCCTCCTTTGTATGTTTCATAATTAAAGAAGATAGAATTACCATCCTTAATTTAATATTGCCCTGTAAAATCTCTTGCAGTATAACCTATATGTGCATAAGCAGCCAATCCTGAGAACCCAAAATACTTTTCGTAACCAAGAGCAAAACCGCCTCTAAAAAGCGTGGTTAGATTTAAAAAAAAGAAATTTTTTTTATTCCCTGTTTTATCAAAATTTGATGCATTATTTTCTCTAAATAACGAAAGAGAATCTGATTGTGCATTGACATGAAGATGTATACAAAAGCAGAGCGAAAAAATACAAAATAGTTGTTTCATAAATAGTTCATTTAGATTCTTAGGCCTATTTTTAATCCTAGAAAGGCCCAAAATTTTATTTTAAACTCACTGGATTTGTCAACTTGAATTTCTCGATTAGCTGTTACAGTAAGTATATTAAAAGCAGCAAAGGGGTCGTCTGTAATTATTAATTTTTGATAATTTACAAATCTGAGACCTAAGCCACCAGCAGCATCAACATAAAGTCTTCTTGTATCGCTATTTGTAAAACCTAGCACAAGTTTAATTTCATTACTTATGTAATCTAAATTATAAGAACGGGGGCCATCTTGAGCTATATTGTATTGACTATCGATTTTTCTTTTTAGATTGTTTGAATAATACGAGTATCCTAAACCAATGTAACTGTCATCCCAAAGGGTAGCATCCCAAAACTTTAAACCAACGTCAATGATTCTACCTGGGCTTACCATTGATTTTGTTGAATAGTCGTCCTGTGGATAAAATTCAAGTTCCTCATCAAATGAGTATTGGCCCACTAAATCGATAAAACTTAGGCCATAGCCAGCATAAATAGAAATTTCAGGACTTTTAAACAATCTTTCATAGCTAAGCATGGCGCCGCCTCTGGCTATACTATTAATATTTATTGCAATAGCGTTGCGGAGGCCAATACTTGATGACCCATTTTGTTTTTTTGCATTAGGATTGACTCTAAAAACACTTATACTATCCGTTTGAGCATAGCCCAGAGCAACAACAAAATAACTTAGAATCAATAAAATTGAACATTTCGACATTGATTATTTACTAAAATCTAACCCCAATTTTCCAACCTATAAAAAGCCATAGTTTAGTTGCACTTTTTGTTTCTTTAATAATTGCGAGCGCTCTATCATATTTGGGACTTGAAGAACCTGTTTCTTTAAAATCTAGTTGATCATACTCCAATAATCTAAAACCAGTGCCTATATAAAAATCACTATAAAACCTATTATCTACATCATTAACTGAACCATAGATTACTTTAAATTCTTTACTATTATAGTTGAGTTTATAAGAACTTGTACTGTTTATTAATTCATACCTTGTGTTCACTTTTTGGGTAATAATATTCTCATAAAAAGAATATGCTAATCCAAAATAACCGCCGCCTAACTCTTTCTCGGGCAAATACTTTACACCAAAATCTATCATTTTACATAATTCAGCAGTGTTATTATCGTTATAATCATTTTCATAATAAAAACCTTCATTGTCAAATGAAAATTGCCCTATAAGATCAATTTTATTGAAGCCCAATCCTGCAAAAACTGCAAATGGAGTGTTATTAATAAAACGTTCATAGGTAAGCATAGTGCCACCTCTGCCTAAATGAGCAAGACTAATAGACAATGAATTATTGCCCATAGCACCTGATGCACTATTATTGCTTTTGTTTTTTGATGGTGTTCTAAACACATCTAATGAATCGCTTTGTGCCAGCCCTTTTTGAGCCAAACAAATAAAAGATAAAATAAAAAATAAATTTTTGATCATTGTTTATGTATTAAAATCTTAGCCCCACTTTCCACGACATAAAAAGCCAAGGGGTTTGATTTGTTTTATTCACTTTACTCACTTCGATCGGTTGTAGCGGATTAGTTGTATTGGTAAAAACCAAATTTTCGTAATTTATCATCCTGTAACCAAATCCAAAATTAAAATCATTATAAAATTGATTATCGTTTTCATTTTCAAAACCAATGAGAAATTTAATTTCATTGCTTCGATAATCTAATTGATACTTACTTGAATTAATTAATGCGGAATTTGCATCGTAGTTATTTATTGATAAACCTACGGTATTAGCAATGGAAGTAAATCCTGTGCCTAAATAACTTCCACCCATTTCCTTGTCAAAATAATATTTAGCACCAATATCATATAGCGCACGTATAGTGGTTTCTCTTTCATTTGAATAATAGCTATCGGGCTTATAGTAATAAGCAAATTTTTTGACATAAAACTGGCCAATGGGGTCAAAAACACTTACACCAATTCCTGCAGTAATTGCAAAGCCCGAATTGCCCAAAATGCGCTCATAATTAACTAAAATTCCCCCTCTTGTAAGTTGAAATAGATTCCAATTAATTGCATTTTTATGCAAATTGGTGCTTTTGTTTGATGCTGCGCTTGTACTGTTATGAAATAATGACACTGTATCGGATTGCGCCGAAACCTGCAAGTAATAAAAGAAACTTAAAAATAATGGAATTAAAAACTTCACAGCGCGCTATTTTGATTTGATGAGCACTGTAAATTTGCTTAACATTTTTATTTTTTGCTCTAATGTTAAACCTGCAATTTCATTTTTATTTTCCATTTCAATAGACTCTGGCAAAAGCTCAAACAGATTTTTTAAACTGCTCGATTTAATGGCATAAGACACATTATCGGCTTCCATAATTTTTGCATTAATAACGCCTACTAATCTGCCTTCATTATCAAAAAGTGGTCCTCCGCTATTGCCTGGCTGCACAGGTACTGAAGTTTGATAAGAACCAATATCGCCTTGGTAGCCTGTTTTAGCACTTATTTTACCATCAGTAAACTTTACCTCTTTACCCATGCTGGTAAGCGCCATAGGAAAACCTAAGGTAAAAACTTGTGTGCCAACATCTGAAGTACTTGCAGGATAAGTATAAGGAATTTTAAACTGAACAGGATCAAGCGTGGCTCCTTTTATTTTAAGGATGGCCAAATCAGACTTTGGATCTTTTTGCACTATTTCAGCTTCGTAGGTTTTAGCTTCGTTGTTTATTTTTAATTCAACAAAGCACTTTTCAATTTTTTCAATCACATGGTAATTTGTTACCACATAACCTTTTTGACTTATAATAAAACCTGTGCCACTTGAGGTAAATTTTTCATCTCCTTTTTCAACAGGTGTGCTTTCGGTATCAATATCTTTTTGATAAATCAAATTGGCTATTTCTAAATTAATTTTGGCATCAAAAGAAACAAAACCAACACGTTTACCAACGATTGGCCTGTAGTTAAAATTATCTAGAATTTCACCATTTACACTAAAATAAGCTTTTTTACCGCTCTTTTTGATTTTTAATTTGTTTACATTCTTACCTTTTAAAATGTTAGAAGAATATAGGTTGCCACTAAAAACAGCATTTAAGCCCTCGTAGCGCACGCCATAATTATAATACCCAGAAGCATTAATACAAAAGAAATGATAATTTTCCCAGTCTTTAACGCCATATATAATGCCATAAAAGGCATCGCCACTACCGCCTGTAAATTTGATATCTGATTCAATGGAGAAATCTTCAAATTGATCAACATCCAATTTAATCCATTGCGCAAAATCAATTTTTTTATTTGTTTTGATATGCAATCCGCCATTTGGCATTAACTCGGCTAAACCTTTTTCAGCATCATTAACAAGTGGCCATTTATTTGAATTATCATTAAACTTTTCATTAAATACCAATTTGCAATCCTTAAAATCATCACAAACTTTCTTCCAAACACCTGCTGAATCAGCATTTGTTTGCGCATACAGTTGCGTGCAAAATAAATAAATAGCTATGGTTGTAAGTAAGCTTGTGTATTTCATGGTATGTATAGAATTTCAATATTTTGCAAATAAAACACAATTTTGTTAGTTTAAAAAAAAAGACTTTAATTTGTCACTTTCTTTTTTAAAAAAAGCCTCCATTTATGAAAAAACAGATCAAGCTTGCCCTATTATTTATGTGTTCCATCCAAAGCATTTTTGCGCAAGATGGCAGTTTAAAGGTTGGTCCGAACTTAAACGGAGCGCGTGATATTATAGATTTTAAATTACATGATAATGAATTATCGGTAATGACAAGTAAAGGGAGAGATTTGAATTATTGGAAATTATCACCAACCAGTTTAATTCCCAATAGTGAAGCCAAATCAATTACGGCAACAAAAAGTAAATCAGGTGGTATGGTAGTTAATTCTGACGAATACAACTATTTCAGTAAGATAAGTTTAGATACCAAAGAAGTGGTTTTTTATACAAGAAGAGAAGGGAAAGATAAAACTACTTCTTTATATTTTCAAGATTTAGATAATTCCTATAAACCAATTTCAAAATCGACTAAGTTAGCTACAAGGAGCACAAAGACAGTTAAAACTGGTATTTTTAATTTATCTTCAGTTGATGGTGGAGGATATACAATTAAAACGAATAGATTAAAAAACAAGGTATTAATTATCAATCAGGCGCCTTCTAAAAAAGTTGAAAAATCATTATACCCGGGTGATGTAACACTTACGCTTTACAATCCAAGTGACATGACTGAATTATCATCAGCAACATTTGATTTGGGTATTTCTGAATATGGCAGTTCTGCGATAGTTGGAGACAATGGCTATGTATATTCTTTAGTATATGTTAATGCAGCAGAAACAAAGGCTGAAAGAAAAGAAAAAAAGAAAAACGGGGAAGCTACATGGTATTATAAAATAGTTGGCATTAATGTAAATGAGCCCGATACCAAACCATTTGAGTATGATTTGATATTTAAAAACAAAGGGATTTTAAAAGCTTCGTTAGAAATGACTCCTGATGGTGAATTAATATGTGCAGGAACCTATTCTGAATTAACAAAAAAAGGGAATGTAGATGATTTTGATGGTATTTTTTATGCAAAACTAAACCCTAAAACAGGTGAAGTATTATCAGACAATCAAAAGAAACTTGATAGGTCAACTGTTGAATTTATGACCACAAAGAGAAATGCCAAAAAGGATGAAGGAATTTCAACAGCCTTTAAATTGAGAGGATATGTGGCTATGGACAATGGAACATCCAATTTAATTTTAGAAGAAGATTATTTTTATGTTACAACAACTACAAATAGTAAAGGGCAAACAACCTACACTTATCATTATGTATCAAAAGCTATTTTAATTGCTAACATTGCCACTAATGGCGAAATTAATTGGATAAAGCATATTCCGAAATACCAACACACAACCAATGACAATGGTGCATTTAACTCCTTTAGCTATTTTAGAGATAAAAATGAATTGAGGTTTATTTTTGCTGATAACAATAATAATTACGACCCTAAAACTTTTAAAATAAAACCTGAAAATGCTAAAAACATCAACAGCATGAGAGTTTCTGGAGCGGCAAAATCAATAGCCTTTGCTAAAATAGATGCCAATGGAAACACAGATCAAAAACTTTTAGCCTCAACAAAAACACACGTTTTATATACAAAATACGCATCTTGGTCAAAATCGGGCAAGGAGGTTTATTTGCAAGCATGGAAAAGAATTAGTACTGGCAAATGGTTGCTTGGCTGCTTGTTTCCGCCATACGGCTGCTATTTATATATTAAAAACATAAAGCCAAATTATGCTGTTGCTAAATTAGAAATTGAAGATTAAAATTAAATATATACAGTAAAGTTGTCCTCATACAACTTTACTGTATATTTACTATGAAGTAATTAAAGCAATTTATTTTTTGTATTTCAACAAATACATACGCAATTTTAACTTGGCGTAGAAGTTATTACAGCCTATAAATAGCAATCCAAATAATAAGGATGGCAAAGATTAATTGAACTTGATTAATCATTAGGAAGTTTAAGAGGCTTACAAAAATATTTTACAAGGGCAATCCTTTCTTTGCAATTAGTTTTATCCAATTTTCCTGAGCTTAAGGTAGCACATGGGTAAATAATACCAATGTGATTTATAATTTATGCCAATCATTTAAAAACTTAGATTGGTAAATGCCGTGAAACAAATTTGGGCCATTACTTATTTCACATCGGTATAAATGCTAAATGTTTTGGCTATTATTTATTTCCAAAAAAGTATTTCTGCTAAATGCGTTTTTTTATCATTAATGAGCATAATATATTTGGTGTATTAAATCAAAAAAATTAGGTTTGTTGCATGTTATATTATGAGCAAAAACAATAAATTATTCAGCTGCTTATTTTTCAATTTGGCATTTTTTATTGTTGCCTTAACAAACTTGGCCAATGCACAAAGCACCAAGGTGAGCGGAAAAGTAGTTGACTTTATAAGCCGCGAGCCATTGCCCTTTATCAATATTGTTTTTAAAGGCACAACTGCAGGCACCACTACCGATTTTGATGGCAACTTTAGTATTTCAACAGATAAAAACTGCGATAGCTTACTATTTACCTTTATTGGATTTGACCGCTTGGCTATTAAAGTAAAAGTTGGCACATCGCAACAACTAAATGTTGGTCTAAATGCGAGCACAGTAGCATTAAAAGAAGTAGTTATAAAACCAGGAGAAAACCCTGCGCACGCTATTTTTAAAAAGGTGATCAGCAACAAACCAAATAATGACCGAGAAAAACTAGAATATTACCAGTATGAAGTTTACAATAAATTAGAATTTGATATTAACAACATTAACGATAAATTTAAGAAAAGCGGAGTTATAAAGCCCTTTAAATTTATTTTTGATAATATAGATAGCTCTAACATTGCTGAAAAACCTTCATTGCCATTGTTCTTAAGTGAATCAATTTCTGAACTTTTTTACAGAAAAAAACCAAAGGTAACCAAAGAGATAATTAAAGCTACAAAGGTGGCAGGCGTTGACAATGAAAGCGTTTCACAATTTACTGGTGACCTGTATCAAAATGTAAATATTTATGACAATGCCATTTTGGTTTTTGGTAAAAATTTCACCAGTCCTGTTTCTGATGCTGGTCTGTTTTTTTATAGGTATTACTTGATTGATAGTATGATGGTTGACGGCAAGTATTGTTATCAAATACAATTTAAGCCAAAAAGAAAACAGGCATTGTGTTTTGTTGGTAATATGTGGATAAACGATACCACCTTTGCGATTAAAAGATTGGAGATGAATATGTCAGGCGATGCTAACATCAATTATATAAACACCTTTAATGTAGTACAAGATTATCAAAATGTTGACGGCTCTTGGTTTTTAAAAAAAGACAAACTAGTAGTAGATTTCATCATACAAAAAAACAAACCAGGTTTTTACGGAAGAAAATCTACCTCATACTCCAAATTTGTTATAAATAAACCGCTCGACGACAATTTTTATAGCAAAACAGATAATTTAATTGTTGAAGATGCAGCCACAACAAAGAACGAAAGCTATTGGCTAGCAAACAGACATGATACCCTTTCAAAAAATGAGCAAGGAATATATAAACTGGTAGATACTATTAGAACAATAAGAGCTTTTAAAACTTATCAAGAAATAATAGAAAGTGTTACCAGCGGTTACCGTGTATTAGGTTATTTTGAACTTGGACCTCTCAACAAACTTTACAGCAGAAATAATATTGAAGGCAGCAGAATACGCTTAGGAGGGCGCACCAGTAATAAATTTAGCAAGCGGCACGAATTCAGTGGATACGCCGCCTATGGTTTTAAAGATTTTACTTATAAGTATGGCCTTGGTTACCGTGGTTTTATTACAAAAGACCCACGCCAAATGGTAGGATTTAATTACAAAAATGATTATGAAATATTGGGTCAAAGTCAAAATGGATTTTCCTATGATAACTTTATTGCAACTATTTTTAGGATAAGACCTTTAACCAACCTTACTAATTTGCAAGACTACAGTGCCTACTACAGCTATGAATGGTTTCATGGATTTCAAAATAAAATATCACTCGTACACAGAATTTACACGCCTATTGCTGGCTTTAAATATAACTACTTAGGAAGCGATAACACCATGCAAACCTTGCCAAATATTATTACTTCTGAAATTAGATTGTATGCAAGATTAGCCATTGATGAAAAATATTTAGCAGGCGAATTTGAAAGGTTAAGCTTAGGCACAAAATGGCCAATTTTTTCTGTACAATTTATTGCAGGAATTAAAGGTGCTTTAAAGAGTGATTATAAATACCAAAAAGTAAATTTAAACATTGTAGATCGCTTTAGAATTAACCCAATTGGCTATACCGATTATGTGTTTGATGCAGGCAAAATTTTTGGAAATGTTCCTTTTCCATTAATGGAAATACATGCAGGAAATGAAACCTATTTTTACGACCCCTTTGCTTACAATATGATGCGTTTTTACGAGTTTGTGAGTGATGAATATGCATCTTTAAGTGTGAGTCATCATTTTGAAGGTTTCTTTTTAAATAAAATTCCTTTGATGCGCAAGTTAAAATGGAGAGAAGTGGCATCGGGTAAAGTTTTAGTAGGCGCTGTGAATGCTAAAAGCAGTCAAATTTTAATGTTCCCAACTGCATTAAATACGCTCAATGGAAAACCTTATTATGAGGCAGGTATTGGTGTTGAAAACATTTTTAAAATCTTGCGTTTTGATTTATTGTGGCGCTTATCGCACTTAGACAATCCTGGTATTTCTAAAATAGGTTTCAGAGGCACCTTGCAGTTCATTTTTTAAGTGTATTTTTGTGATATATGGTTATTGAACAAATATGATTTTAAGAGCAGAGCATCTTGTAAAAAAATATAAAAACAGGGCAGTTGTAAATGATGTTTCACTTGAAGTTCATCAAGGCGAAATTGTAGGTTTATTAGGCCCCAATGGTGCAGGAAAAACAACCACTTTTTACATGACTGTGGGCATGATAAGACCAAATTCTGGCAAGATATTTTTAGATGATAAGGAAATTACCAATGAGCCTATGTATAGACGCTCGCAATTAGGTATTGGATATTTAGCACAAGAAGCATCGGTGTTTCGTAAGTTAACTGTTGAAGATAATATTAGTGCTATTTTAGAAATGACTGATATGACCAAAGAAGCGCAAAAAGAAAAGCTAGAAACTTTGTTAGATGAATTTAGCTTAAACAGAGTGCGCAAAAACAGAGGAGATGTATTATCAGGCGGCGAACGCAGAAGAACAGAAATTGCGAGGGCATTAGCAGTAAATCCTAAATTTATATTATTAGATGAGCCTTTTGCAGGCGTTGACCCAATTGCTGTTGAAGACATTCAAGCCATTGTATCAAAACTCATTGAAAAAAATATTGGCATCTTAATTACCGACCATAATGTGCACGAAACATTAAATATTACCAATAGAGCTTACCTGCTCTTTGAAGGTAAAATATTAAAGGCCGGAACTGCCGAAGAACTGGCAGCTGATGAACAAGTAAGAAGAGTTTATTTAGGGCAAAATTTTGAGCTCAGAAAATAAGTTTATTTTTTTTACTGCACCTTTTTAAAGCCTGCTTTTACTACCTAAGAATGTATAATTAATTGAGCGCCCAACGGGTTCTGGCTAAGCGCAGAGCAGGTTTGCGATGCGTTGAACTTTCAAACTATTAAAAACTTAAAAGAAAAACCTGAAATTTCAAATTTACATTTAACCAGCAGCTAGCTCAAATGTGCTTTTGGGCGTAGTTTTTATTTCTTCGTTTTTGGAAGCCCTACTTTTGCTAAAATTTCATTCGCTATTTTTAGCAATGCAAAAAAAACTTTATTATTTGATTAAGTTGAAATTTATTGCAACATTTACATAGCAGCTTGTTGAGCCTATTTTTTACAATCTGAAATAACAACCATTGTCAAAAATAAAAAAGCATGAATTTCAAAATTATAATTAGTATATTTCTCTTAGCAATAGTAGGATGTAAGTCATCTAAAAAATTATCACAACATATTTCTCCAGCAAAAAACATGAATCAGATGAGCTATGAATCAAGAATAATCATTGGAGGCCTTTCTAATAAAACCATCAAACTGCCAGAGGTAAACATTTCCTCCCATCATTCAATCCTTGCCAGTAATTTTTTATTAAATGGGAAGCAACTAACAAGCTTTAAACTCGATAGCACTAAGCAATTTCATGATGTAAAAAGCTTTAAGCGCAAATTCGGTTTATTGATTCCTGCTTCAAACACCAGTATGGAACATGAGCTTTGGAGCATCATTTTCAATAATCAGCAAAGTTTAGAAGGCATTGGTCTTCACACCACAAATATTATCACTCCAAAAGTTCGCATGATGACTGAAGCGGATTTGGAAAGCTACAAATATCAATTCATTGGTGGACTCAAAACTGCTATTGAAACCGCAGCGATCGCGCAGCCCGAGTATCTAATAATGGGCATGAGCCTAGAACACATTATTTATGGTTTAGATGAAATTGAAAATTTGATGCGTCAAATTGAAACACAATTTCCATATTCATGGGCCACATGGCATGATGCCGCAGATGCTGCGCTAAAAAAATACAAAGCCAAAAGGATAGGCCTCATCACCCCATTCAACGAGAAAGGCAATGAAAACGCAAAAAAAATGTTTGAAGACATGGGCTACGAAGTTGTTACAAGTTTTGGATTTGCTTGCAGCAATTTAAACGATATTGCGCATATTCCTGATTCGGCAAAAGAAGAAGCTATTTTAAAATATATTGCGCTACCGCAAAATAAACTAGATGCGGTTGTTCAGCTCGGCACCAATATGAGCATGATTGCTTTAACCGAAAAGCTAGAGCCCAAAATAGGGATTCCGATACTTAGTATAAACGCAGTTACCTTTTGGTATGCATTAAGAGAAAATGGTTTCAAAGATCCTTTAATAAAATCAGGAAGATTACTAAGGGAATTTTGATGGTTAGCCAAAAATGAATGGGCTAGCTCGCTATCATATAAAAGTTTATATCTAAAAAAGAACTCATTGCTGTTATAATGAAAAGAAAAGAATTTATAAAGCTTTCGGGCCTTGCTGGGGCTTCGGTTTTAATCTTAAATGGATGTGATTTTTTTATTCCAAAAGATGAAGCAATTGTAACTACACTAGAAGGCGTTGTTATTCAAAAACCAAGCATCAACCAGGATATTTTTAATTACATCAATAGCATTAATGGAAAATTTGACATCACTTTATACAGACAAATTTTAGGTGCGGCCAATGCGTTCAAAGAAGGTGATAAGTCATTGGGTATTTCAGCTAATGATGAACAATCTGGCATACATGCAAGGGAATTACTTGGGAATACAGTTATTCAAAAACTAAACAAACAGTTGGTATTTGAAGATGAAATAAGCCTATTAATTCAGCAATCAGTTCAAGAAAATTCAATAATTGAAAACTGGACACTAAGTGAACTAAAAGATTTTACACTGTCAAAATCTGAGGCTGAAATAAAAGAGCTTATGCCATGCCTAAGTAGCGACATCATCGCTTTTTTGGTAAAATTAATGACAAATGAAGAGCTTATTTTGCTTAGTAAAAAAGTGTTTAACCCGCTACCTAATAGTAAAATAGGAAGTAAAGGCTATATGGGCGCCCGGGTGCAACCAAATTCTCCTACAGATAATATTGAAGACATTGTTTGGCAAGTTTTTGATGCTTGGTCTTATGCAGTTGGAGATGTTGTTTTAGGAACAAACCCCGTATCGAGCGAAGCATCATCTGTGGCAAAAATTGAAATTGGCCTTTATGACATCATTCAAAGTTTTGGATTAGAAGCAACCATACCAAATTGTGTGCTTTCGCATATCGACATTCAAGCACAGGTTGAAAAAGAAAATCCGGGAACCACCGGTATTTGGTTCCAAAGTATTGCTGGCACGGCAAATGCGAACAAAACCTATGATGTATACATTGACAAGATGTTGCAATATGCTTCTCAAAGAGATGGGCAATTTGGATTTTACGCTGAAACCGGCCAAGGATCTGAGATGACCAATGGGCATGGCGAAGGGTTTGATATGGTCATTCATGAGTCGAGAAAATACGGTTTTCTGAGGGTGTTAAAACAACGAATTAATGCACTGAAGGGTGGGAATAATTCTTGGGTGCACGTAAATGATGTTGCAGGATTTATAGGCCCTGAAGTATTTAGAACAAAAGAGCAGCTAGTGCGCTGTTGCTTGGAAGATACAGTAATGGCTAAACTACATGGATTGACCATTGGATTAGACATTTGTTCTACACTTCACATGGATATTAACTTAGATGATTTAGATTGGTGCATTGAACAAATCATGCCTTCAAACCCTGCGTATTTGATGGCTTTACCAACAAAAAATGATCCTATGCTTAGCTACCTATCAACCGCGTTTAACAACCATGTAAAGATTCGCGAGCAGTTTGGCTATAAGGTGAATGATGCGATGTGGAATTTCTTTAAAAAATTAGAAATTATTGATGAAGATGGAAAGCCAACCAAACATTTTGGGGACCCCACTTGGGTGTATTACAAATACAGACAAACAAAAAACGACAAGCGCTCCTTGGCGGAAATTTGTGAAGAAGGAAAACAAGCCATTGCGCGTGTTGAAAAACGTGGGGTATCAATAGCAGTAGGTTATGGTGAAAATTATTGGGATTTAAATCCTGCATTAGACAAAAAAGTACGCCACTTTTACGAAGATGCCAAAGTGAGTTTGTGGACGGAACTCAGCCCTTCTTTTATAAAGCTTATTCCTTCTGCAATTCCTATCACTACAAATTCTAAAGATAGAAAAGATTATATTTATCATCCTGTAACGGGTGAAGTATTAAGTTCGCATTCAATGGAAAGCATCAAGTCTATCAATACCGCTTGGAAAGGAATGGCTCCAGCTCTACAAATCATTATTTCTGATGGATTAAATGCAAGGGCAATAATGGATAACGAACAGCTACTGTCTTTTTTGAGTGGATTAAAAAGTAAACTTAAAGATGATAATTATTCAATAAGTGCGCAACACATCGTTATTAAAAATGGTCGTGTGCGTGCCGGATATGCTTGTGGTGAAATGTTGTTTGGACAAAAGGCATCATCTTTAAAAAGTCATGGTATTGTGCACATCATTGGCGAGAGACCAGGGTCGGAACATCACAATTTTTCGGCCTATTTAACCGTTGCCCCATCTGCTACTTGGAGCGCAAAGGGAACTGTTGATCACAACATATCCAAGGTAGTTTCGGGTATTTCCAATACGGCGTACCATCCGAAAGATGCAGTAATTGAAACCGCAAAAATTATCCATGAGCTTTTTTTAAAATATGATGTAGCGGAAATTATGCATTAGAAGTATAGCCTGCGTTTTAAGCTTGCGAATTCATTTTAGCAAAAATGTTGCGCTTAATTCACTACCATAGATCGATTGGCTTTTGCAAAGCAATTATTAATTTCAATAAAGCAAATTATGATAAGGATATCGCTTCACGTGCAATTCCTTAACAGTATCATAAATTAAGGTTCTAAAGGAATCTATATTTTCCTTGTTGGTTGCAGAAATAAAAATACAAGGATTGTTATTTTTACTCATCCAAGTTCGCTTAAGTTCTTGCAGGCTTAAATTCTCTCGTTTTATTGGTGTAAGATCATCTTCATCCTTTTGAATAAAACTAAAGGCATCTATCTTATTAAAAACAAGTATGGTTTTTTTATCAGAAGCGCCAATGCTTTGCAAAGTTTGGTTTACAACATGAATGTGTTCTTCAAAATTATGATGACTAATATCTACTACATGAATCAACACATCAGCTTCGCGCACTTCATCTAAAGTTGATTTAAATGATTCTATTAAATGTGTAGGTAGTTTTCTAATAAATCCAACTGTATCACTCAATAAAAATGGCAAATTATCAATCACCACTTTTCTAACTGTTGTATCAAGTGTTGCAAACAATTTGTTCTCGGCAAAAACTTCACTTTTACTCAGCATGTTCATAATGGTACTTTTACCAACGTTTGTATAGCCTACCAAAGCTACACGTATCATTTCGGCTCTACTTTTGCGCTGTGTAGCCATTTGCTTATCAATCTCTTTCAACTTCTCTTTAAGCAAGGTAATTTTATCTCTAACAATACGTCTATCTGTTTCAATCTCCTTCTCTCCTGCCCCACCTCTAGTTCCTGTTCCACCGCGCTGCCTTTCTAAATGCGTCCACATGCCAGTTAGCCTTGGTAAAATATGCTGATAAAGCGCTAATTCCACTTGCGTTTTTGCATGCGCAGTTTGTGCACGGGCAGCAAAAATATCAATAATCAAATCACTTCTATCGAGCACTTTAACTTCAAGAACTTTTTCAATATTTCTGAGTTGAGAAGGACTCAAATCATCGTCAAAAACAACCATATCAATGGCAAATTCTTTGACATAATTTTTTATTTCTTGTAATTTACCGGTGCCTACAAAGTGTTTAGCATCTGGTTTAGCCATCTTTTGCACAAAACTTTTTAAAGTAAGTGCACCCCAAGTATCTATTAAAAATTTTAATTCATTAAGATACTCTTTAACCATCTCTTCATCTTGCTGCTGCGAAATAACGCCCACCATAATGGCTGTCTTCTGCCTAATGGCAGTCTCTATTAATTTTGTCAAATTATTTTAATGTTGTAATATAATCAGCAACTGCATTTATTTCTTCGGTAGTTAATGTTTCTTTAAAAGGCATCATTGACTGTCTTCCAATACTAATAACACTAATGATTGAAGCCCGATCTAAAGTAGTTTTAGAAAGATCTGAAGCACCATTATAGCCTTTTGCTCCATTCTCTCCATGGCATTCAACACAATTGTTTAAATAAATACTTTTCCCATCAACTTTACCCGCAGCAACTTCTGTGCGCGTGCCTCCCAAGAAGCCATACCTGCGTGCCATTTCAGCTAAAAAATAAGATGTATGAAGCAAAATCATTGAAGCAACGATCATACTTTTTTTATTTTTATTGAAGCCAATAATAGCTAAAGGTATTGCTGCAACAATGGCTATCAATTTAAATATCTGTAATAATTTTATGGCACCTAATATATAAAACATGTAAATACCTGTAAGCAAGAATAGGGTGCTTACTATCATTTCAGGAACTTTTACCACTTTCGAAAAACGCTTTAGTTTTGTCTCTTCATGAGAAAAAAGTAAAACACTTTTTACGTAATAAATCAAAAGAAATACCCAAATAGAAATTTTGTGCAATAATAATATGTTCATTGTATTGATTTTTTATGCAAATATAAGTTTGCCTTGGCTTTTATATGCAACTTGTAAAAAATATTTTTATGCTTTTAAAATTATTCCGATTATGCAAAATAAATAGCTTTGGGTTATTTAATAAATACAATTGGTATTACTATCGCACCTGTATTTCAGCAATCTTTGTAAAATTCTCTATTCAATGGCAGTCAAACAGCATAATTTATATCTTTGCGTTCAAATTATTTCTGGATTTTAAACAATGTCACACAACTTTTTAATTTTTGTTTACCGCGTTTTACTAACAATTATTGCAGCAGTTACTATTTCCTCTTGCAATCAGCAAAACAAACAGGACAGTAAAAAACCACTACAAAAAGATTCACTTGTTGAAGCAACGGTTGAACAATTACCAGAAATTACCAACAGAAAATACAATGATGTAAGCCGCTTTATAGCAGGGCTTCAACCTGCGGCAGGCAATACAATTAACCTTGAATTATATAACGAAAGTTGGAAGATTTATGCTGCAAATCAAGATAAAAAATGGACGCAATTAAATGATGATCATTTTAAAGCAATGCATGCATTTACTGATGTTGAACTAAAGGGCATTTTTGGCAACAACGACACCCTATTTTATCCCTTTAGTGGTCCTGATTTTTTAAATGCTACCACATTTTTTCCATCAGCTAAAACTTACGTTATGCTTGCGCTGGAGCCTCCAGGAACACTTCCAAATTTAGACACTTTGAAAAAAGACAGTTTAAATAATTACTTTAATTCCATTAATAAATCACTACATGCTATCTTAAATTTTAGTTTTTTCCGCACCTTGAGTATGGAAGATGATTTTGCAACTAAAGAATTGAATGGTGCCGTACAACTCATTTCTATTTTTATGCAACGGAGCGGTCATTCTATTCAATCTATTGAAGAAATATCCATTGATTCATTAGGTAAGATTATTTACAACAACAACCCCACTTTTTCATCTGGCACCAAGGGAATTCACATTAAGTGTATCAATAACAAAACAAAAGCACTTAAAGAAGTTTATTATTTTAGTTGCGATATTTCTGATTTAGGCCTTTCTAAAAATAAAAGATTACAAGCTTTATTAAATCAACTGCCAAATGTAACTACCTATTTAAAATCGGCATCTTATCTTTTGCATAAACCTTATTTTAGTGTGATCAGAATAAAAATACTCGAAAAAAGCAAATATGTACTTCAAGATGATTCAGGCATTCCTGTTAGATTTTACAATGCTGCAAACTGGAATCATCAATACTATGGCACCTACGATGCACCTATCAACTTATTTAGAAATTTCTTACAAAAAGACCTAAAAATTGCTTACGATAGTATTGAAAAAAGCACCATAAAACCGCTCAACTTTGGCATTGGTTATGATTATAAGTTAAACGAAAGTAACCTCATGTTATTTAGTAAAAAAAAGAATTAAATTGAGTGCTACTTATACATTTACTAAGCTATTTGTAAAGCATTTAATAGTACTATTTATTTTTGCTTTTAATTTTAAAACATACGCCCAAAAGCCATACTCCTGCTTACCTACAAAGTTTTCAAAGGATAATTTAATTAATGATTTGTTACATGGAAAGGCCAACGTCTTTAATAACATTTTAAGTAATCCAAAAAAATATGAAATACAGCTTATTTACACACAAATTAATCATAAAGAGAAAGGAGAAATTGAACTCGTTCAACACCAATATCAATTAAATCCAAAGCAATATTTTTATCCAGCAAGTTTGGTAAAATTGCCGCTTTCGGCACTTGCACTTGAAAAATGCAATCAGCTTCATATTCCTGCTTCATCAACCATGATTACGCTCGCCAATCATCACTGTCAGAAAGAAGTGATGATTGATTCCACTTCTCAAAATTACAAACCAAGTGTAGCAAATTATGTAAAAAGAATGATGTTGGTAAGCGATAATGATGCATATAGCAGGGTGTACGAATTTATGGGCAGCGATGCACTTAAAAAAAGACTTACAGCAATAGGATTAAAACAAACAGATATTATTCATCGCTTTGATGTTGCATGCAATTCAGCAGATAACCTATACTTTAATCCAATATGTTTTTTAAATGAAAACGGCGACACTCTTTACAAACAGGCAGCTTCAAACAGTAGTAGCTATAAAAACTACAAATTCACCAAAAAAAGCAAAGGAAAAGCCCATTACAATGCAAAAGGAAAATTGGTTAAAAAACCGAAAGTTTTTACCTATAACAACAGTATGCCTTTGCAAGAAATTAATGATTTTCTGATTGGTTTAATTTATCCTCAGCTTTTACCACAAGCCAACAGATTACAAATTAATGAAGCTGATTACAATATGCTTTTGAAAGCCATGAGCCAATACCCTCGCGAAAGCGATTACCCACATTATGATGGAAGTAAATTTGAAGATAGTTATAAAAAATATTTGCTATTTGGAGATTATCATGACAGCATTAAAACTGACTCTCTTAGAATATTTAATGTAGTTGGGCAAAGTTACGGTTGGCTTAGCGATTGCGCCTATTTTGTAGACCACAAAAACAAAGTTGATTTCTTTTTAAGCGCTGTTATTTACGTGAATGCAAACCAAATATTAAATGATGGAAGGTATGAATACAAAACTATTGGTTTTCCTTTTTTAACGCAATTAGGGCGTTTGATTTATGATTATGAAAGCACGCGCAAGCGTGACTATTACGGCTCATTTGACCGCTTTACAAACCTAAAATAAGCCTTTAAAACTTATAGCCCGGAAATGATTTTTCAAATTCAGTTGGTGCAAAATTGATATTCACTTTTAAGTCAAAAAACTCATACGACTCATAAAAACCTTGATCATCAAAAGCCTTGATATATACTGGCAGATTTAATTCTTTATCTATATACATTAATGTTTTAGATGCATACACATTGGGCACCGAAAGTATCCTGCCCTCCTTAATATAATCTGTAAAAGAAATGTTTGCATTGTTTTGAATAATTCTGTATTCGCCCACACCTAGTTTTAGTGCTATGCTAGTAGCTGTTTCCTTTTTATGCACTTTATATTTTACATACTTAAAATCAGGATATTCAAAATAAATTTTATAACAATCTCTGTTATTAAACTTCACAATACCCAAGTTAGTAAACCACTTATCAAAGTTAAGTTCGCTATATTTTACAGCATTTTGTATAATACTTCCCACATGATGAAAACCCAATTCAAATATAGTATGATGTAAATTGTTTCGCATGATACTGCGGTGTGGATCAAGCTTTAAATTGAAATAAGGAAATGTATTGGGATACACAAGTGCATTTTCTTTGTCAACTAATTCGTTGTAAATTATCTCAACACCTGCATTGTTTTTAAAATACAACTGCCTCGGATGTAAATTTAATTTAATGTGCGAAGTGGCGCGTAGGATTTTCCCTTTTACTCTTTCAGATGAATTTAAAGTATAACTTGCTGTATGTACATTTTCAACTTCTTGAAGCATAGTACTAATTAGTTGTCGGCAAGTAGGCTGCAATCCTGCTTGCAAAGGCCCTAAACTAAATAGTAAAACTAAAATAAAAGTATAAAAACGAATACTCACAATGGATTGGTTTTGGCAAGTAATTTTGCAATATACTTTCCTACAATATCAAATTCAACATTTACACTATCCCCAATTTTTATACTTTTAAAATTAGTATGCGCATAGGTATATGGAATAATGGCCACCGAAAAAGTATTGCTGCCAGAATTAACGACAGTTAAACTAACACCATTTACAGTTACTGAACCTTTTTCTACTGTAATATATCCTAGCTTATCATTATTAATGTATTCAAATAAATATTTCCAACTCCCGCCATCTTCTTGCACTTCAATACAAATAGCTGCAGTATCCACATGGCCTTGTACCAGATGCCCATCAAGTAAACTATCTAATTTTAAGCAACGCTCAACATTCACCAAATCTTCTACTTTAAGCCTGCCTAAATTTGTTCTATCAAGTGTTTCTTTAATAGCAGTTACTTTATAATGATTTTGCGCATTATTAATTTCAGTAACAGTTAAGCACACGCCATTATGTGCGAGGCTCTGATCTACTTTTAATTCATTGGTAAAGGCACAAAACAAGGTAAATGTGAGATTATCTTGGTTAGCCTGAATATCAATAACTTTAGCTGTATTTTCTATAATTCCTGTAAACAATGTATCTTATTTTATTTGATAACAAAAGTAAAGATAAAAGCTAGTTTAACTTGATAATAATATATAAAAGGCATACTTAAAATTAAGCCGAATTACTGTGCAATTTTATTAGATTTAAAATACTCAAAAACCAATAATGCCTTACTTTTTCCCACTATTGATGCTATTTCTTCTACACTACATAAGGCAATTTTTTTAACAGATTTAAAGTGAGATAACAATTTATTAGCTGTTGTTTCGCTTATTCCTTTAATTGTAGTTAATTCTGTTTTTATGGTTCCTTTTGATCTTTTATTGCGATGATGCGTAATACCAAAACGGTGTGCCTCATCTCTAATATGCTGTAAAACCTTTAAGGTTTCGCCTTTTTTATCTAAGTAAAGTGGCAAAGAATCTCCCGGATAATAAATCTCTTCTAATTTTTTTGCAATGCCAATAATGGCCACCTTGCCTCTTAGTCCTAATTTATTTAAACTCTCCAGTGCAGCACTTAATTGCCCCTTGCCGCCATCAATAACTATTAAATTGGGCATTGGCAATTGCTCCTCTTGTATTCTTTTGTAACGCCTAAAAATAATTTCCTCCATAGAAGCAAAATCATTTGGACCTTCAACTGTTTTAATATTAAAGTGCCTATAATCTTTCTTACTTGGTTTTAAATCTATAAACACAGTCATGGCCGCCACTGGGTATGCACCTTGTATATTACTATTGTCAAAACATTCAATATGCCTAGGCTCAATAGTTAACCTTAAATCCTTCATCATTTGAGCAAGCATACGTTTTGTATGCCTTTCGGGGTCAATTAAATCGTGCTGTTTTTGCTTATCTTTTTTATAAAATTCAACATTGCGCAAGCTTAAATCCAACAGCTTTTTTTTATCACCTCTTTGCGGCACAATAAATTGAATGCCATCGGCCACAATCTCCAAATTAAAAGGCACAATTACCTCATCCGAATCGCTTCCAAATCGTCCTCTAAGTTCTGCAAATCCAAATAATAAAAGTTCTTCATCTGTTTCATTTAATTTCTTTTTTAATTCAATGGTATGCCCTTGCACAACGGACCCATTTACCACTTTTAAGTAGTTCACATAACCAAAATCATTATCAGATAAAACTGATACAACATCTACATTATTAATTGAAGTACTTACAATAGCTGATTTACTTTGATAATTTTCTAAAGAATCAATTCTTAATTTTATTTGATGTGCTTTTTCATATTCAAATTGTTCGGCATGCCGAGCCATCCTGAACTTTAATTGTTTGATGGTTCCGTATATATTTCCTTTAACAATTTGTTTAATTTCCGCTATACTTTTATCGTAATCGTCTTTAGCCTGTTTGCCCTCACAAGGGCCTTTGCAATTGCCTATATGATACTCTAAACAAACCTTAAACTTATGTGCATTGATGTTTTTCTCTGAAAGATTGTAATTGCAATTACGCAATGGATAATTTTCTTTTATTAAATCGAGCATGGTGTACATCATTTTTAAAGATGCAAATGGACCGAAATAATTTGAACCATCTTTTACAATTTCCCTGGTTGGAAAGACTCTTGGAAAATCCTCATTTTTAACCACAATACATGGATATGTTTTGCCATCCTTTAGTAAAATATTATATTTGGGTTGATACTTTTTAATCAAATTATTTTCGAGCAACAGCGCATCTAATTCTGTTTCAACAATAATAAATTTGATAGCTGAAATGTTCCTTACAAGGGCTAAGGTTTTTTTGTCGTGCTGATGATCACTATTAAAATAAGACGATACACGTTTTTTTAAAACCTTGGCTTTCCCAATATAAATAATTACACCATCCTCATCAAAATACTGATAAATACCAGGCTTTTCAGGAAGGTTTTTGATAATTCCAGAAAGGTGTTCATCTTTTTGCATGCCAATAAATAACTATGCCTCAGCAGGCGGTTTTGGTGGCCTGTTATTATTATTTCTATTGCGATTGTTTCTTTGCGGCCTTCTCACTTGATTTAACTGCCCAGTATTTTCTTTAGATCCATCCTTAGCAGCTTCAACTATAGGCTTAGCAACAGTTGTTTGAGGCGCTTGTTTTACAACTGCATCACCAACTATGGCATTGTTTAATTGTGGCGCCCCTGCTGGTTTATTTTTTTTCTTTTTCTTTTTCTTTTTGGTATTGTCAAAACGAGTAAGGCTATCTTGCCCCACTACGTTTTCGAAGTCAGGCAATTTTACTTTAGGCAATTCTTTCTTAACGCTAATATCATCAGGCCTTTCTCCTTCTTTATTTAATGCAATAATTTCATTTACTCTATCAACACTTAGTGGAATAAAATTACCTGGATCATCAAAATAAGAAAACCACATCATTCTTTTAAAAATATCTGTCTTTTGATGAAATGCGCGTCCTTTCTTTGTTTCTAATTTGGTGTTTGCATCTGGTATGTCTTTAATAGCATCTAAATAACTATCTAATTCATAATTTAAACAACACTTTAATTTACCACATTGCCCCGCAAGTTTTAGCGGGTTTAAAGAAAGTTGCTGATACCTCGCAGCACTTGTTGAAACACTTCTAAAATCGGTAAGCCAAGTTGAACAGCATAATTCTCTTCCGCAAGACCCAATGCCTCCTAAGCGGCTCGATTCCTGACGTGCACCAATTTGTTTCATTTCAACGCGCACCTTAAACTCATCTGCCATAATTTTAATGAGTTCTCTAAAATCAACTCTTTCATCGGCAGTGTAATAAAAAATAGCCTTTGTTTTATCGCCTTGATATTCTACATCACTTATCTTCATTTGCAACTTTAGCTTAAGCGCTAATGTACGTGCTTTGTACATTGTAGGCTCTTCTAAATCTTTGGCTGTTTGCCATTTATCAATGTCGGCTTGCTTGGCTTTTCTATAAACTTTTTTAATTTCAGGATGATCAGTTGGCACATTCTTTTTCTTCATTTGCATGCGAACCAATTCTCCTGACAAAGAAACCACGCCAATATCATGACCGGGTGAAGCCTCTGTGGCAACAATATCTCCTTGAAAAAGCTCAACACCTGTATCATTACCAAAGAAATCCTTTCTGCCGTTTTTAAACCTAATTTCAACCAGGTTAAATGGTTTTAAACCTGCTGGCGATTCCATGTTTGCCAGCCAATCAAAAACGTTTAATTTACCACATCCGCCGGTTCCGCATGAACCGTTGCTTTTACATCCTCCTGGGGTCTTATTTGTGCTACAACTTGTACAACTCATATATATATATATATTTAGGCAGCAGATTAAAAACATTGCAATTAAGCAACATTTTTAATACCCACTTTCCTGTTAAGTAATGCGCTCATTCTAAATGATAAATTTAGAAAAAGCATTTTGGCATTGGCATTTCTTTCCAATGCATAATAAGCCTTGTCAAAGGCAGTTAATAAATCGTCACTATTTTCTGCGTTTACAAATTGAGAAAACTTTTTTAGGAGTTCAATATCATTTTCAGACAACTTGACCAGTTGGGGTAAATTTAAATTCAACATTAAAGTTTGACGCGTTAATTGCACTGCATGTGACAGGAAATTTTTTTGATTCTCGCGACCAACACCAGCCATTTTATCAACCCAAACTAGTAATTTTGGCATATTAATTTTGAAACAAATACGCATCCAAGCTAAAAAATCTTCAATATCTTTTTTCAACAACTCGGCTTCTTGAGAAAGCTTTAATGCAAGATTTAAATTCCCCTCAGAAAGTGCACCAATTTGAATGGCCTTTTCACTATTAACAGCAAGTTCTTGAACCAAAAAATGAACTATTTCTGTTTCTAACAAAGGTTTAAATCTTAACGCTTGGGTTCTGGATTGAATGGTTGTCATTAATTGCTCACGAGATTCCGCTACTAATAAAAAAACTGTTTTTTCGGGTGGCTCTTCTAATATTTTGAGCAATTTATTTGCCGCATGTATGTTCAAACACTCTGGCATCCATATCAACATAATCTTATATTCACTTTCGTAGGTGGTAAGATTCAGCTTTCTAATGATATTAGTACCTTCATCGGTACCAATGTTGCCTTGTTTATTTTCTATACCTAAACTTTTAAGCCAATCGTATAAATTAAAATAAGGATTATCAGCAATCATACTGCGCCACTCACCAATAAAATCATCGCAGCTGGCATCTTTCTTTATTTGATTATTAGTATTTACTGGAAAAACCATGTGAAAATCTGGATGCACTAACTTTTCAAATTTAATACATGAAGAACAAGTTCCGCAAGCATCGTGCGCTTGTTTATTTATACAGCAAATAAATTGTGCAAAAGCAATAGCCATAGGCAAACAGCCTGAACCTTCAGGACCAAAAAACAACTGTGCATGACTTACACGATTGTGCTGAACCTGCTGGATTAGAGATTCCTTAATGGAATTATTACCGGCTACTTGTTTAAACAACATATATTAAAAGATTTTAACGGCCAACAGAAATTGGTCATGTTTACTTAATATCTAAAAAGAAAAAATTAAGTAAATAAGTGGAATTAATTAACCACTAATCTTTTAGTATCAATAATATTACCGTTAGATTTTAACGATACAAAATAAATTCCACTAGGCAAATCAGCAATAGGCAAGTTTGCACTCTTACTACCAGCAACTATAGGAGTTACTCTTTGCACTTGACCTAATAAATTTTTAATTTCTAAGGATGCCGAACCTTGATTAACAGCGTAGTTTACTGTTACGTTATTATTTGCAGGGTTAGGAAAAAGTGCGTTAAGTTTAGCTGTTGAAGAAATTTCCTTAATAGAAGTTGCCGAAGCGTTGTAACGCACTAAAATTGAAGCTGTATCATTTAAATCAGCTACATTTTGAAATATATAGCGAATCAATGATTCTCCTAATTGTCCACTAGGCTTATAGTCTAAAAATACACCTGTAAAAACTGCATCTGGTGCCATCACCAAATTGTCAATCACCTCCGATGTATCTGTAGCGGGCGAATAACAAGCTGTCCAGCAAAAATAGTTTTCTGTTAAAGGCAATACACTTACTTCTTGCCTAATCATTCTAATAGTTTTAGGAGTTGTACTGGTGTTTTTTATAATAAATCCATTTAATGTAAATGCATTGTTGCCCGGAAAATCTGAGATATCAAACCAAGCTGAAAAAGATCCGTTGGTATAGTCTGTGGCGTCTTTGGTTATTGTAATTCCTTCTGCAAAAACACCGCGAAGAGATGCTAAGGCAATAATAGAAAGTAAAAATATTTTTTTCATTTTAAATATATATGTATAGGTTGAGAATAATTTAATTACAAATATACAATTTTACCTGGAAAATCAATGATTGATAACAGTAAAACTCAAAATTTAAATGACACTATAAGTCATTTCCTTGTTTAACTAGTGATACAAGGGAAAGTTTTGAAAACCATAAAGGCCACCCAAAATGAAATGAGCACAAACAAAAGTGCCCAAATTACAGCCGGAATAAAAGTAAAGTCTTTTAAATTTTTAGCATCGCCAGCCTTTGAAGCGCTTTTTATTGAAATGATAAAAAGTGTAATTGCCGAATAAATCGACTGAAAAAGCACAATGCCTGCACAAAAAGTAACAAAATAATATTGCAATTCTTGGTTTGTGTACAAATAAACTAAGCCACAAATACAGCCCATAAGCAACAACCAAATTAGGCCGAAAGTATTTCTTACCCATAAGACCAAATTAATCATGATCAGGGAGAGCATAATATAAAATATAAATTTCACTTTATGCACTTTTATAAGCCAAAAGAAGAGCCAGGCTGTTAATGAAGATATTGGATATCCTGCCAAAGAAGTTAATACTTTTCCTAACCAATACTTCGATTTAGTTTGCGCTGTTCCGCTTGCATCGGCACTTAATTTTATGTTCATTACGCCTCCGCCTGTGAGCAAAGCCACTAAAGCATGCGCACTTTCATGAAACAATGTATTCAACACATTTAAAAACTTCCCAATAATTGGAATAAAGCTAAGCACTGCAGCAAGTGCAATACAAGCATAAAATTGCCAATTTGCCAACAAACAATCAATCATACTTTAATAATTACAGCACAATATTATCAGTAATATTAAGCGTAATATTGTGTTTTCATAAATTGAATAAACAAATAAGTGTTAATGCATGGATAATTCTTTGTTATATGAATTCTTAGAAGAAAAATATAAATACTATAATCGCCCTTCCTTTATAGCATCTGATCCTATTAGTATTCCGCGATTGTTTACACAGAAAGAAGACATAGAAATTATTGGTTTTATTATAGCCACCATATCATGGGGAAATAGGCGCTCCATTATTAATAACGGACATAAACTTGTAAATTATATGGGCAATGCTCCTTATGATTTTGTGATGAGTTACAATAGAAGCGCAGCTCAAAAGCTAAAAGCAAAAAAATTTGTGCACCGTACTTTCAACGCTGATGATTTAGATTATTTTATTACTTCAATTAAACATTTGTACCAAAATTTTGGAGGTCTCGAATCAGTATTTGTGCAAAACATCAATAAAAAAGATATTAATCTAAAGCAAGCCATCAGCGGTTTTGGGCAAACCTTTTGCAGTTTTAAAAGACCTGATAGAACTGCAAAACATATTGCCAAACCTCATGAAAATTCAGCGGCAAAAAGGATTAACATGTACTTACGTTGGATGGTGAGAAAAGACAATGCAGGAGTCGATTTTGGATTATGGAAAAATATTAATCCCGCCTTACTTTCAATTCCTTTGGATGTGCATAGTGGTCGCGTAGCGCGTAAATTAGGCTTACTCAACAGAACACAAAATGATTGGAAAGCTGTTGAAGAGTTGGATGCAGCACTTCGGAATTTTGACCCCAAAGACCCCATTAAATATGATTATGCTTTGTTTGGATTAGGTGTTTTTGAGAACTTTTAAAATTGAAAATAAATAAAAGGCTGCACCTCTGCACTGCGGGTTTGGTAAACTAAATAAATCATTAACGCCAGCAATGCAGCTTGCACAAAACTTGGTGAAACTGTAATACCCTTCTTGATTTTATCTTCAAACTTAGCCGGAATAAAATGTATGAGATAACCCAAAGCCATTAACATAAATACAGCATTGTAACCCGAAATAAGTTGCAGCAATAACTCCCCTTTAAAATTATAGGTAATTTGATGTAAAAGTGCAAGTGCACTCTCGAAACTTGATGCCCTAAAAAATATCCAACAAAAGGCCACCAAATGAAATGTAATCATCCAACCTGCAATTTTCGAAATTACATTGTTTTGAAGTTGTATATTAAATTTATTAAACAACTCCGTTTTGGCTTTGTCGAGTGCTAAAGCTATACCATGCATACCGCCCCAAACAAGAAACTTAAACGAGGCGCCATGCCACAAACCGCCTAACAACATAGTGATCATTAAATTAATGTATTGACGCGCCTTTCCTGCTTTATTTCCGCCTAAAGGAATATACAAATAATCGCGTAACCAAGAACTTAAGGAAATATGCCAACGCCTCCAAAACTCAGTAATGCTGGTACTTTGGTAAGGTGCATTAAAATTCAAAGGCAAATGAAATCCCATCAATAAAGCAATGCCAACCGCCATATCGCTGTAGCCCGAAAAGTCGCAATATATTTGCAAGGTGTAACCGTAAACACCCATCAAATTTTCAACACCTGAATAAAGTGTTGGATTATCAAAAATTCTATCTACAAAGTTTACTCCAATGTAATCAGAGATAATGGCCTTTTTTAAGAGGCCCGATAAAATAAAAAAAATGCCCTTCCCAATATAATCTTTATCAATGCATAGTTTACTTCTTATTTGAGGCACCAATTCATTTGGTCGAACAATAGGGCCTGCCACTAAATGTGGGAAAAAAGAAATGTAGAAACTAAAGTCCAATAAATGCTTGACAGGTTTAAATTTACGTTTGTAAACATCAACTATATAGCTTATCAATTCAAAGGTGTAGAACGAAATACCCAATGGTAAAAAGATAGATTGAAAGGGTATTTTTTGGGTGCTGAAATTATTAATGATATCAATAATAAAATTGGTATATTTAAAATAGGCGAGCAAACCTAAAAACAAAACAAGACCACTGATCAATAAAGTTTTACGCTTTAAATGCTTGCGCGATTTATAAATTTTAATAGCCAAAAAGTGCGCTATTACAGCAGCAGCCATCATCAATAAAAAATACCAGCCGCTGCTTTTATAGTAAAAGTAAATGGAAAAAACGGTGATATAAACTATACGCCCGAGCACATGATGTTGCAACAAACCATAAAAAAAC
>CAMBZU010000028.1 GCA_945872355.1 Chitinophaga pinensis | reverse complement strand
CAGCAATAGTAGTCATTGCCGAGCATGGACTGTAAAACTAATACATGTAGCAGCATGTTTATCAAATGCGAACAATGAGCTGCGATGGCATCTTAGCGCACTAGTGCTTTGATGCCAATTGCCTTGTTTTATCGATTCCACGAATTTTTGCTTACTTTTTTTCGTAAAAAAGTAAGTTTTGCCAGCACTAAAGCTAATTAGAACTTCCTAATTTAATAGCAAAATGAGCTGAAACCGAATATCAATTAGTATGTATTCGATGTTTAAGAAATAATTTAAATTTGATTTTACGGGTACAAAAACGGATAAGCACATTAAAAATTAAGAATTCACAATTCACAATTAAGAATTAAAAATTAAGAATTCAATTTTAACTCCCATTAAATTTGAAATGATAATTTTGCACTTTAGATTTAAAAACACATTTAAAAGTGGCCTCAATAAAACCTACTATACCTAAAGGAATGCGTGATTTTTCCCCTTCGGAAATGATTAAACGCAATTATATTTTTGATATTATTAAAGATTGTTTTCAACGTTTTGGTTTTTTACCAATAGAAACACCTGCTATGGAAAACCTTACCACACTTACTGGAAAGTATGGTGATGAAGGCGACCGCTTGATTTTTAAGGTGCTTAATTCTGGCGATTTTCTAGACAAAACAGACATTAGCAGCAACCTTGCATTAGATGCTAAAACATTGCTCCCTAAAATAGCCGAAAAAGCTTTGCGTTACGATCTTACAGTGCCTTTTGCAAGGTATGTGGTGATGCACAAAAATGACATTTCTTTTCCTTTTAAACGCTTTCAAATACAACCTGTTTGGCGTGCCGATCGCCCACAAAAAGGACGCTACAGAGAGTTTTACCAATGCGATGCAGATATTATTGGCAGTAACTCTTTGGTGAATGAATTTGAATTGGTGCAAATCTTAGATGAGGTTTTTACACGATTGAACTTAAATGTGGTTATTAAAATAAATAACCGAAAAATATTATCTGGTATTGCCGAATACATTGGTGCTGCTGAAATGATTACCGACATTACAGTTGCAATTGACAAACTTGATAAAATTGGAAAAGATAAAGTAATTGAAGAGCTTAAAGAAAAAGGACTTAGCGATGAGGCATTAATTAAAGTAGAACCTTTGTTAGATTTTAAACCAATCACTGTAATGGGCAAAGAAACATCTGCTTATTTAGATAATTTAATTGGCGCTACTGCAATAGGTAAAAAAGGAATTGAAGAGTTGGAAGCAATATTCAATTACACCCTAAAAATACCATTACAAACGGCTAAATTTGAATTCGATTTAACGCTAGCCAGAGGCCTAAATTATTACACCGGCGCTATTTTTGAAGTAAAAATAAATGAAGAAAAAAGTACTTTCACAGGCAGTTTATCGGGCGGAGGAAGGTATGATGACCTCACTGGTATATTTGGACTGCCAAACCTTTCGGGAGTGGGAATTTCTTTTGGCGCCGATAGAATTTATGATGCTTTGGAGGAGTTAAATTTGTTTCCATCAAATAACTTAAATAACATTAAAGTATTGATTGCTAACTTTGGAAATACAAGTGCTGACTTTTGTTTGCGCTTATTACATAAATTAAGACAGCAAGGCATTTCTGCGGTTTATTACCCCGAAGAAGTGAAAATGAAAAAGCAATTCGAATATGCCGATGCCTTAAATATTCCTTACGTTATTATTATTGGTGAAGATGAAATGAAACAAGAAAAAGCTTCAATTAAAAATATGCAAACAGGTGAACAGGAGTTGTTAAGCATCTATCAAATCACAACTAAATTAAAAACAAATTAGATTTAAATTCAATAAAAAACTACCCCTAAATACCAATTTGTAATAAAATATTTATGCATCTAATATCAAGTGAAACATTAACTATTGAGCGTATTGAAGAGATAATTCATTCCAAAATTAAACTTCAACTTTCTGATAAAGCAAAAGAAAAAATAGTTGCATGCAGAAACTATTTGGATGCTAAAATTAAAACACACCCTGACCCTATTTACGGCATAAATACTGGCTTTGGTTCGCTTTACAATGTTACAATTGCAGCTGAGGATTTATCGCAATTACAAAAAAATTTAATGATGTCGCATGCATGCGGCACAGGTGATGAAGTGCCCCAAGAAATTGTAAAGTTGATGCTATTGCTTAAAATACAATCCTTAAGCTATGGCAAATCTGCTGTTCAATTGCTTACTGTTGAGCGTTTAATAGATCTTTACAATCATGATATTTTACCTGTTGTTTATTCACAAGGTTCATTAGGTGCAAGTGGTGATTTATCTCCTTTAGCGCATCTTTGCCTCCCACTTATAGGCTTAGGCGAAGTAAATTACAATAATGAAAGAAAAGCAGCAGCAGATGTGCTGCAATCGCTCAACTTGAGCATCATTGAACTACAATCTAAAGAAGGCTTGGCCTTGTTAAATGGCACACAATTTATGAGTGCGTATGGCACTTGGTGTTTGTTAAATGCAAAAAAATTAAATGCAGTTGCAGATTATACAGCGGCTGTTTCATTAGATGCTTTTGATGGAAGAATTGAACCTTTTAAACCTCACTTGCATAGCATCAGACCTCATCTTGGCCAAATAAATACAGCAAGCAATATGCGCCATTTATTAGAAGGTAGTGCACTTATTAATAGAAAAAAAGAACATGTGCAAGACCCCTACTCGTTCAGATGTATTCCACAAGTGCACGGCGCTTCAAAAGATGCCATTGACTATGCCGAAAAAACTTTTTTAATAGAAATAAACGCTGTAACCGACAATCCAACTGTATTTCCTGAAGAAGATGAAATTTTATCGGGTGGTAATTTCCATGGACAACCATTGGCCATTGCGCTTGATATACTTTGTATTGCTTTAGCTGAATTGGGAAATATTTCGGAACGTAGAACCTACCAATTAATTGCTGGAAGTAGAAAATTACCAGCATTTTTAGTGGCTAATCCTGGTTTAAATTCTGGCTTTATGATTCCTCAGTACACTGCTGCTTCTGTGGTGAGTCAAAATAAACAGTATTGCAGTCCTGCAAGTGTCGATTCAATTGTTTCGAGTAACGGACAAGAAGATCATGTGAGCATGGGCGCTAATGCAGCTGTTAAGTGCGCAAAAGTGGTTGAAAACACATATACTATTTTAGGTATAGAATTACTAAATGCCATGCAAGCGCTAGATTTCAGAAAA
Source organism: Chitinophaga pinensis (assembly GCA_945872355.1). Lineage (GTDB taxonomy): Bacteria > Bacteroidota > Bacteroidia > UBA4408 > UBA4408 > CAIKXD01. The sequence goes on along the minus strand of CAMBZU010000028.1, from coordinate 35,819 downwards.
CCAACACCTTCTTCCCCAATCATCGAAAATTTAAAAACTAACTTTAGAAATAAAATTGCCTTTATTGAGGAAGATGTGATCATGTACCCCGAAATTAAAAAGAGTATTGAGTTTATCAAGCACAATAGTTTTAAATTCCCTTCAACATTATAATACCTATATTTGAAAAAATAATCTTGCACTAATGAAATATAGAGCCCACCCTTGGCATGGTATAGCAATTGGAAATAACTATCCAAATTTAATTAATGTGTATATTGAAATTGTTCCAACAGATACTGTTAAGTATGAAATCGATAAAGAAAGTGGATATTTAAAAATAGACCGCCCACAAAAGTTTTCTAACATTATTCCCGCTTTGTATGGTTTTATTCCTCAAACTTATTGTGGTAAAACTGTAGCAGAGTTAAGTGCTCAAAAAACGGGTAAGCCAGGGCTGAAAGGCGATGGTGACCCGCTAGATATTTGTGTGCTGAGCGAAAGAAATATTACACATGGTGATATTTTATTACGCGCTATTCCTATAGGCGGTTTTAGACTAATTGATAATGGAGAAGCAGATGACAAGATCATTGCCGTAATGGCGAATGATGAAGTTTATAAAGAGTTTAAAGATTTAAGCGACTGCCCAGAAGCAATTGTAAATAGATTGAAACATTATTTTTTAACTTATAAAAATATGCCTGGGGTTGAAGAGCATGTTTGCGAAATTAGCGAAGCCTATGGGCAAGCAGAAGCTTTTGAAGTAATTAAGAGAGCACACAATGATTACAATTTAGAAATAAAGCCTACTTTATAATTTTATATAAATTACTTACTTCACTGAAATAAAAAGTGTTTAGAGAAAACATTAAAATTGCGCTTAATGCCATAAGTAGTAATTTACTTAGGTCAATTCTTACCATGCTTATTATTGCCATTGGCATTACAGCCTTAGTTGGTATTTTAACTGCCATCGATTCAATTAAACAAAGTATCAATTCAAACTTTACAAGTTTAGGCGCAAATACTTTTACCATAAGAAATAGAGAGCTTGTTGTGCGCATTGGACGCGGTGGCAAAAAACCTAAAAAGTATGCCGATATTACTTTTGAACAGGCTACAAGATTTAAAGATTTATTCACCTTTAGATCCGTAGTTTCTATATCAACTGTGGCTTCAAGAGGAGCATCGTTAAAATATAAAAGTTTAAAAACCAATCCCAATATCACTGTTTTTGCTGGCGATGAAAACTATTTACAAAGTGGTGGATATGAATTAAGTCAAGGCCGTAATTTTTCTGTAAATGAAGTGGAAAGAAGCGCCAATGTTGTAATTATTGGACAAGAAATACTAAAGAAAATATTTCCAAGACAAAAAAACGTAATCAATGAAATTGTAAACATTGGTGTTGGAAAATATAAAATAGTAGGCGTTTTAAAAGAGAAAGGAGCAAGCATGGGCATGGGTGGAGACAAGGTAATTATTATCCCAATTACCAATGGCCGTCAATACTTTGGCAATGAAAGCATGAGTTATGTGCTGAATGTAACATCAGAAAATCCGCAAGAAATGGAAATTTCAGAAGGTGAAGCAAAAGGATTGTTGCGTCAAATAAGACATGTAAAACTAGGACAACCAGATAATTTTGAAATTGTGAAAAGTGATAGTTTGGCCAATATTTTAATTGATAATATTAAGTATGTAACTATTGCTGCTACCGTTATTGGCTTTATCACTTTGTTAGGTGCCGCTATAGGTTTAATGAACATTATGTTGGTTTCAGTTACCGAAAGAACAAGGGAAATTGGCATTAGAAAATCTTTAGGTGCCACAAGTAAAAATATTCGCTTTCAATTTTTGGTAGAGGCTGTTGTTATTTGCCAATTAGGCGGATTACTCGGAATAATTTTAGGTATTGCTACTGGCAATGTTACATCTTATTTTGTAGGCGCTGGATTTATTGTACCATGGTTTTGGATAATTAGTGGTTTAATTATTTGCCTTACTGTTGGCTTAATTGCTGGCATTTATCCTGCTATAAAAGCTTCACAACTCGACCCTGTTGAAGCGCTTCGCAATGAGTAACAATTGCTATTTCTAAAGAGTTATCAACGTATGTTTATAGATTGTGCGTTAAAATATTGATGCTTTCTAATATTTTTCTTTTGTTTACACTCTTAAAGAATATTTAATTCAAAAATTAATACAAAATATTATATGACAACTAATCAAGCTAGCAAGCATCCTAAAGGACTTTGGGTATTATTTGGTACCGAAATGTGGGAACGATTCAATTTTTATGGTATGAGGGCTATTTTGTCCTTATTTATGGTGCATGCATTAATGTTGGGTGAATCTAATGCTTCAATTATTTATGGTGGATTCTTGGCCTTGTGTTATCTCACTCCATTGATGGGAGGTTATATATCTGATAAATATCTTGGAAATAGAAATTGTATTATGCTCGGAGGTACACTAATGGCTATAGGACAGTTTTTATTGTTTTACAGTGCGCTTACTTATGCCAGTAATTTAGAGCTTTCAAAAATTGTTTTTTGGCTTGGTTTATTGGTAATTATTTTTGGAAATGGTTTTTTCAAACCTAACATTTCAAGTATGGTTGGAAGCTTATATCCTCAGGAAGAAAAATCTAAATTAGATTCGGCCTTTACTATATTTTATATGGGAATTAATATTGGTGCATTATTGAGCCAATACTTTGTACCTCTTTTTGCGGATGTAAAAACAGATGGAATTCAAGACCCTACTGTATTTAAATGGGGTTACTTAATGGCAGGCATCGCAATGATATTAGGTACAACCTTGTTCTTTTTTCTTAAAAATAAATACGTTATTTCGCCTACAGGTGCGCCTATAGGAGCTAAACCAAATAAAGATGTTGCAACAGGTGAAATAGTTGACCAGGCTATATTTTCAAATAAATCAATTGGTATTGTAAGCTGCTTATTTTTGGTCTTATTTTTTGTTTTCAGATACCTACATGTAGGTGAATTTGGCTTCAATAATTTTGAAATAAGCACCCTTGTTAAAGGTATTATTTATCCAATAATATACGGTGCAGGCATTTCTTTAGCCTTACTCATACTATTGGATTCTACCTTAACTAAAATTGAAACAGAAAGAATCCTTGTAATATATATCATCTCTTTCTTTATCATATTTTTCTGGGCTGCATTTGAACAGGCAGGGTCATCATTAACTTTTATTGCTTCGAATCAAACCGACAGGCATTTCATGTTTGGCTGGGAAATGCCGGCCTCCATGGTTCAAATTTTCAATGGCCTTTTTGTAGTTATTTTTGCACTTCCATTCAGTTTAATGTGGGATAAAATGAGGGCAAAAGGAAAGGAACCTATTTCTCCTGTTAAGCAAGCCATCGGATTAGCTTTGATTGCTTTGAGTTATTTTATTATTGCCCATAATGTAAAGGATTTAGGTGATTCGGGATTGTTGGCTATCAAGTGGCTGATATTACTTTATTTAATTCAAACTTTTGGTGAACTTTGTTTATCTCCAATTGGATTATCATTGGTAGGAAAACTTGCTCCAAAACGTTTTGCTTCCTTATTATATGGTGTATTTTTCATTTCTAATGCATCAGGTTACGCTTTAGCCGGCTCTTTAGGTGCTATATTACCATCAACAGGTGAAAAATTTCTTAAAGCAAAGGAATTGGGAATTGATTTGCAAGCTGTGCTTGATAAACAAATAGTGCCAACAGCAGAGCAATTGGAGCTACTCAATAAAAACCAAATTAGTTCTGTTTACACTGAATTTGCAGGCTTTACGATTCATAACCTATACGAATTTTTTATGGTATTTGTGGTGCTTTGCGGGGTTGCTAGTATTGTCTTACTGGCAATTAGCCCTAAGTTAAAAAAAATGATGCATGAAGTAAAATAATTTTACACATTTCAAACTAACATTCTTGTGGAATACACATTAGAAAATATACAAAATTTTAAAGGCAAATATCCTAAACAACTGTGGTATTTATTTCTCACCGAAATGTGGGAGCGCTTTTGTTTTTATGGCATGCGCGGTGTATTAGCCATTTTTATGGTAAGTCAACTAAACTTAACTGATAAAGAATCTAATCTTAAATACGGTGCCATACAAGCATTTGTGTATGCTTTTACTTTTATTGGAGGTATCTTTGCTGATAAAATTTTAGGCTTTAAAAAATCATTGTTTTTTGGTGGTTTGGTAATGATTGCCGGTAATTTAATTATTGCATTTTCTCCACAAGATTTATTTTATTTTGGAATCACGCTTTCAATCATTGGCACTGGTTTTTTTAAACCAAACATTTCATCAATGGTTGGGGCACTATACCGCGAAGATGATCCTAGAAGAGATGCAGGATTTGGATTATTTTACTCAGGTATAAATATTGGTGCTTTATTAGGAGGTGCTATTTGTGTTTACTTAGGTAAATATCATTCTTGGAGCTTGGCTTTTTTATCGGCAGCAATTGTAATGATTATAGGATTAATCACTTTTGCATTCACAAAGAAAACATTAGGTCCTATTGGAGATTCACCATTGTTGCATTTACCCGATTCAAAACGTAAAACCAGAGAGATAATGGTTTATGTAGGCTCTTTAATTAGCATCCCGCTGATTTTAATTATGGTAAAAAATACTGCTTACACTGATATGTTTATGTACATTATTGGTCCTGTAGCTATTATTTACTTTTTGTTTGAATTAATGAAATTGAAAAACTCGGCAGATAAATCTAGATTACTCGCTGCCTTTTTATTCATTGCATTTTCTATTTTATTTTGGGCTTTTTTTGAGCAAAGTGGTGGTTCTTTAAGTTTGTTTGCTGCAAATAATTTAAGTGACTCCTTATTGTTTTTCCATATCGATCCAAACATTGTAAACAACACTTCCAATTCATTATTTGTGATCTTGTTTAGCCCATTGCTAGGCTTGCTTTGGATATGGATGAACAAAAGAAAATTAGAACCAAATACAGTCATCAAATTCGGTTTAGGTTTTTTGTTTTTGAGTGCTGCTTTCTACGTTTTTTATTACACACGTTTCTTTGCAAATATTGAAGGTGTTGCATCATTAAACATTTTCACCTTGGCTTATTTGGTAATCACCATAGGCGAACTATGCCTCTCCCCTATTGGTTTATCAATCATCACTAAATTATCTCCTAAACATTTATCAGGTATGATGATGGGACTTTGGTTTTTAGGAAGTGCTTACGGACAATATGTAGCAGGTATTTTAGGTGCAGGCATGAGCACACTAAATGATAAGGCCAGCAAAATTGAAAAACTTATGGCTTATACAGATGGTTACAAGCAATTGGCTATTTATGCGCTAATTTGCGGAGTGGTGCTTATCTTAATTTCAACGTTAATGAAAAAATTAATGCACGGCGTAAAATAAGCAATCATGGAAACCATCAATAGTAAAATTGTATCATTAAGAAAAGAATACAGCAGTGCTTTTCTTAATGAGGAAGATGTAAATCAAAGCCCTTTTAAACAATTTGAATTATGGATGCAGCAAGCGGTCGAAGCCGAAATTTTGGAACCACATGCAATGACAGTTTCTACGGTTTCTGCAGAAGGAAAACCAAGTTCAAGGATAGTTTTGCTAAGAGGATTTGATGAAAATGGTTTTGTATTTTACACCAATTACAGCAGCCATAAAGGAAACGATATGGCACAAAATAAGTATGCCTGTTTAAATTTCTTTTGGCCCGATTTAGAGCGTCAAATAAGAATTGAAGGGAGCATTGCAAAAATAGACCAACAAATTTCTACCGCTTATTTTCATAGCCGCCCGCGCGAAAGCCAAATTGGAGCATGGGCTTCCATACAAAGTGCGGTGATTGCCAACAGGAAAGTGGTTGAAGATGCATTTTTGCATTACACAGAAAAATTTAAAGATTCAGCAGTTATTCCAAAGCCCGAGCACTGGGGCGGTTACAACATCAAACCAACAAGTATAGAATTTTGGCAAGGCCGCCCAAGCAGATTGCATGACCGATTGAGATATTCTTTAGAGAATAGCAATTGGAAGATTGAAAGGTTATCACCTTGATTTGTTTTCTTGGCTACAAAATTGAGTTAACTGAATATGTCACCATGGTGAAGGTTTTGCTTCCTCTTCAACCTTTTATTATTCCAGTACATTAACCAAATCAAATTCGATGAACAAAGTTATGCGTCCAAGGAATGGCGACCAGGGTTTGGCATCCTCGCCAACCTTTTTTTATTTGATTTAGTTATACTAATTTCGACTGCTTTTAATTTTAAGAATTCATGTATTTTTATACTGCAACAATCAATAGTTGGCAAAAACTTGAATACATTCATTCTAATCCTTGTCATGAAAGATGGAAATTAGCAACAGAGCCAAGCAAGTATTATTATTCATCAGCTTTGTGCTATGAAACTGAATTGGATGATTTCAAATTTTTAACTCAAATAAATGAAACATTATAAATGAGATGTGTTGCTTTGGCGAGGACGCCAAAAAATTATCGAAAAATAAAAGTAAAAAAAAGTAAAATTATCTTATGAACTTCCTTGCCCATCAATACCTATCCAAACATGAAGAAGAGCTCATGATTGGTAATTTTATTGCCGATGCGGTTAAAGGTAAAAACTTTGAAGCCTTCTCCCCTGGCGTTATTCAAGGCATAAAAATGCATCGCGAGATTGATGCTTTCACCGATAAACATCATATCACAAAAATAAGTGCAGCTCGCTTAATGCCAAGATATAAAAAGTATGCAGGGGTCATTATAGATGTTTTTTACGACCATTTTTTAGCAGCCAATTGGAACCATTATCATCACGAAAGCTTGGCTGATTTTGCTGATAAGGTGTATCAATTAATGCATCAACATTTACCAAGTTTGCCTGCAAAAACACAATATATGTTGCCTTATATGATTCAACACAATTGGTTATTAAATTACAGCAAAATTGAAGGCATACAAAGCACGCTCACTGGAATGGCAAGCAGAACAAGCTTTGTTTCAAACATGCAATTTGCTACCGAAGAACTAGAATTGCATTACCAAGATTTTGATCAAGAATTTAAATTATTTTTTGAAGACGCAAGAAAACACTTCGGTGATTTGTACTAAATCACTTTCACTTTATACAAAGCCTTTGTCAATATTTCCGCTGCCTTCAACCGAAAATCGCCTTGCAATATAATTTCAGCATCTTTTACACTTCCTCCAACACCACATTTATTTTTTAGCATTTTACCTAAGGCTTCTAAATCTTCTACTTTACCAACAAATCCTGTAATGAGCGTTACTGACTTTCCTGCCCTATTTTTCTTATCTAATAATAAACGTAGGTTTTGTTTGTTTGGCTCCAATGTTTGTGCTTCCTCTTCTTGCTCAAACTGATAGCTAAAATTGGGATTGGTACTATAAACTACGTTGGTTACTTGTTTGTTTTTTTTGCTCATAACAAAATCTATTGAGGTACTATGATTTTAATGGCTAAAGGTAAAATTTTAATTTCAATTGGCGCATTTAAAGCAAGCGGCTCTCCATCAATATGCCATTCTTTTGTACTTGTGTGAATAATGCATTTTGTAGCTTCATAATTAAGTACTGCGCCTATTTTATCAAACTTATTGGCAAACATCATAAATGCATAATAAGGCATTTTAATCCAACTAAAAGGTTTTACTATTACAATATTAAACTTTCCATCACGCGCATCGGCCGAAGGCGCAATAATAGCATTGTTCCCAAATTGGTTACTATTAGCAACAGCCAATAAAAAAGCTGGACACTTGATATTTTTGAAGCCTTCCTTCGTTAACAATTCAATCGTAATTTCAACCGGTTTAAACTGAAAAACTTGTTTCATCACTACTTTAAAATAGCCCCAAAAACCACGTTTATCAAGATGTTGAAACTGATGTGCCACAGCCGAATCGAAACCAATACCGCTCACATTAAAAGAATAATGATTATTTATTTGAATCACATCCATGGCCTTAAATTTACCTGTGAATACAAGTTCTATGGCTTTTACTGTTGATAATGGAATTTTAGAATATCGTGCTAAACCATTACCTGAGCCCATTGGAACAATGGCCAAACCAATTGATTTATGAATCAATCCTCTCCCAACTTCATTGATAGTTCCATCACCACCAACAGCTACAATTACGTGATATTTACTAACATCTGCATGCGATGAAATTTCAAAAGCATGGTTCCTATGTGTGGTATAAATAATTTCATAAGCGGCATTAAATGCTTTGGCCTTTTCATCAATCAATTTATTTAAATCATGCTTGGCTTTGGCCCCTGCTTTTGGATTTATAATAAATAAAAATGTACCTTTTTGTTTCATTGTTTCCTCCTATTCAAAGCCACGCTAAGCCAAATAAAACCAATCAATCCAGCTAATAAAGATGCTATTACGATTGTAATTTTTGCAGCATTCACCATTTCTGGCAAACTAAAAGCAAGCAAAGTAATAAATACCGACATTGTAAAACCTATTCCACCTAAAAAACCTGCGCCAAGTAATAAATTCCAATCAACACCACGCGGCATGGTGGCCCAATTTAATTTAATCGCAATATAACTAAACAGCAAAATGCCTATAGGTTTACCTAAAAACAAACCAGCCATAATTCCAACAACCAAATTGCTTGTTGTACTATCAACAACAACACTCCCAAAAACAATACAAGTATTGGCCAAAGCAAATAAGGGCATTATCATAAAATTAACAGGAACATGTAAAAAATGCGCTACACGATTTGAGACAGAGGGCATTTCTTTTTTTTGAAATGTTGGCAAGGTAAAGGCCAGCAATACGCCAGCAATTGTTGCATGTATGCCCATGCGATGGAGCGTAAACCATAAAACAAATCCCAGCACAATGTATACAATACTGTAATTCACTTTTAATTTATTTAATACAAAAAGAAAGATAATGATACCTAAACTCATCAAAGCATAAATAAGTTGTATTCCACTACTGTAAAACAATCCAATCACCACAATAGCACCTAAATCATCAACCACAGCCAAAGCCGTTAAAAATACTTTTAATGCCAAGGGAACTTTTTTACCAACTAAAGCTAACACGGCAAGTGCAAAAGCAATATCAGTTGCCATTGGAATCCCCCATCCTGCGGTGGCTGCAGTTCCTTTATTAAAAAAATAAAAAATAAATGCAGGAATAATCATTCCACCAAATGCAGCTGCCAACGGCAAGGTGGCTTTTTGAAGTGTATTCAATTCGCCAACAGTTAATTCTCTTTTAATTTCGATGCCTACCAATAAAAAAAAGATGCTCATTAAACCATCATTAATAATAAAGGTTGGGCTTTTAGAAAAAATAGTATCGTTAATAATTACTTGAAAAGATGTGTGCCAAAAGTGTATGTAGCTTTGGCCAAATAACGAATTGCTAATGATAATACTAAACAATGTACAAGCCAGCAATAGCACACCTCCAAATTGTTGCGTTTTTATAAACTGCAGAAAATATTTACTTACCTTTTGAAATGGCTTTGCTTGCATCTGTTTTTTCATTCCAAAGATTTTCAATTATAGCAGGTAAAAGTTGCAGATTTAATCATCGTGTCCATTTCCTGAACCTTGCACTTTGCCTGTTTTCCAAAGGATTTCTTCTGCCAATTGTGCTTTTCTTAATGAATCAGAAACTGCTGTACTTTCTAACCTATTTAAATTAGGCTGCCCTGCGTTAACCCATGCAGTTAACCACAATGAACCAACTGCTAATATAGATTGTCGCATGCGTCTTTCAACCATTCCACTCATTCTTTCATCATAGGTTGTTGCATATTCTTCGGAATAAACTTTGGTTAAAGCTGCACCTCTGTTTTCATAACTATATTTTCTATCGGATGGAAATTCTTTATTTAGTTTGGCTTCAAAGTCAAGCACAGTATCAACAGCCACATGACTTGTTTTTACGTTAGCCCAAGCCATTTCCAACACATTATCTACAAAGGCAGCCTTACCAACAAAATAATCATAATCCTCGGCTTTCAACTCTGGTATGCGCGATTCCCAAAAACCATGTATGCCATATTGATTTGTTTTTTGACCATTATAATTTTCGGTGGTATGCAAAGGCACGTGCGAATCGGCAACATAATGACCTAAATCGGCTGAAACATGCAAAATCATATCTAAATTTTCTTTCTTAAAAGCCTCTGTTAATCTGTTCACCATTTTTTCGATGTGCCAAGGCACAATACCATAGGCTTGTAGCGTATCTTCGGTAAACTTTTTAACTGCTTCATTCCAGCGTTTTGGTACAAGCTCAAAAGCATTTTCACCATAATGATCTATATCTATATAATGCCTTGCGCCTTCTGCAGCCACTGCATATCTTCTTTTATCGGGATCAACAGCATGTTCGCTAATATAATCCATGTGCTTTTTATAGAAACCAATCATCCCTTCAGGCAATGTTAAGATAGCCATTTTGTTAATGCGTTTATGACCAAAAAAACCCCAAGAAAAGGTCTCTTCGCGGTTTAAGCAAATAAGCAATAAACAAATGAATACGGTAAAAAATTTCTTGGTCATGTAATTTTATTAAGAAACAAAAATAGCAATCTAAAAACTACTATTCCGACAAATATGCCATAAAAAAAATTCATACCTAAAATTAGACAAACTAAAATTAGATATGAATCTTCCAGTTAAAAAGGTTTCTTGAAACCTATATCAAATCATAACGATCTGCATTCATTACTTTTACCCATGCTGCAACAAAGTCTTTTACAAATTTTTCTTTGTTATCATCTTGGGCATAAACTTCTGCGTAAGCGCGCAAAATAGAATTAGAACCAAATACTAAATCTACACGAGTTGCTGTCCATTTTACATTACCTGATTTTCTTTCTACAATATTGTAAAGGTTTTCTGAAACTGGCTTCCAAGAATAATTCATATCAGTAAGGTGAACAAAAAAATCATTGCTTAGCACGCCCTCATTATCAGTAAATACACCATGTTTAGCAGCTCCATAATTGGTTCCTAAAACACGCATACCACCTATCAAAGCTGTCATTTCTACAGCTGTTAAACCCATCAATTGTGTTTTATCTAACATCATTTCTTCTGGCTTAACAGCATAATCTTGTTTTAACCAATTTCTAAAAGCATCTTGCACTGGCTCTAAAACTTCAAATGATGCAACATCAGTCATTGATTCAGCAGCATCACCGCGCCCTGCGCTAAAAGGTACAGTTATTTTTACACCACCTTCGTGTGCCGCTTTTTCAATTGCTGCGCTACCACCTAAAACAATTAAATCGGCAATGCTCACTTTTTTAGCATGTGATGCCTGAATCTCTGTGAGTTTATTTAATACTTTTTCTAAACGAGCGGGTTCATTCCCTTCCCAATTTTTTTGTGGTGCTAATCTAATGCGTGCGCCATTGGCTCCACCTCTGTAATCAGAGTTTCTAAAAGTTCTTGCACTGTCCCAAGCAGTGTTAATCAGTTCAGTTTTTGACAAGCCACAATTTAGTAATTTATCTTTTAATTCTTGAATATCAGTTTCGTTTAAAGTATAATCTACCGAAGGCACATAATCTTGCCAAATTAAATCTTCTTTTGGTGCATCAGCTCCTAAATAGCGCATCTTTGGACCTAAATCTCTATGCGTTAATTTAAACCAAGCTCTTGCAAATACTTCAGTAAAATAAGCGGGATCTTTATGAAAGCGTTCTGATATTTTAAGATACTCAGGATCTTTGATCATTGCCATATCCGCATCTGTCATGATTGGATTTTGGCGCTTGCCTGAAACATGTGCATCTAATGGCCTATCCTCTTCTTTAATATAAGTAGGTTCCCATTGCCAAGCACCAGCAGGACTCTTTTTTAATTCCCATTCATGATTGAATAACATATCAAAGTAACCATTATCCCATTGTGTAGGATTTGTGGTCCAAGCACCTTCAAGCCCGCTTGTTACAGTATCTTCAGCATTTCCTTTTCCTTTTGGATTCATCCAACCAAAACCTTGATCTTGCACCTCAGCACCTTCTGGACTTTGTCCTAAAATAGTGTCATCACCGTTCCCATGTGCCTTTCCAACGGTATGTCCGCCTGCAGTTAAAGCTACAGTTTCTTCATCATTCATTGCCATGCGTTTAAAAGTCATACGCACATCATGCGCTGATTTTAATGGATCAGGCTTTCCATCAACACCTTGTGGATTTACATAAATTAAACCCATTTGCACTGCTGCCAGAGGATTTTCCAAGGTACTACGATCAGCATCATTTGTATAGCGATTTTTAGTTTCAGCTAAAAATTCTTTTTCATTTCCCCAATTTATATCTTTTTCAGGATGCCAAATATCTTCACGACCTCCAGCAAAACCAAAGGTTTTAAGCCCCATAGATTCGTAAGCCATATTACCTGCAAGGATAAACATATCTGCCCATGAGATTTTGTTGCCATATTTTTTCTTGATCGGCCACAACAACCTGCGTGCTTTATCTAAATTTCCATTATCAGGCCAACTGTTTAAAGGCGCAAAGCGCAGATTACCTGTATTACTTCCTCCTCTGCCATCGGCTATTCTGTATGTACCAGCTGCATGCCAAGCCATACGAATCATTAAACCTCCATAATGCCCCCAGTCAGCTGGCCACCAGTCTTGGCTTTGCGTCATCATTGCTTTTAAATCATTTTTTAAAGCTTCGAGATCGAGTTTTTTAAATTCATCTGCATAGTTAAAATCGCTCCCAAGTGGATTTGTTTTAGTATCGTGCTGATGCAAGATATCTAAATTCAAAGCTTTGGGCCACCAATTCATCACTGATTCAGTGGTAACTGTATTTGCACCATGCATTACTGGGCACTTTCCTGTTTTTGGGTGTTCCATAAATTGTATTTTTTTTAGATTATTTCGTTGTAAAATTTAATTCAGTTGTAGTAATAAAGGTGTAGTATTTGTAACATAAATTGCAGTGTAAATGTTCTAATAAAAAACAAAAAAAGCAAAAGTATTTTTAAGTGATTTAGATCATTCTATTCTTGTAATTTTCAGAAGGATAAAACATACAAAACTTAAAAAATTGCTCCAAGCATAGTTAATGGATAAATCAATCAAAACATTGTTTAGCTTATGCTTACTTCAACACCAAATACTTTCCTTGCAAAACAGGAATTACATTGGTTTGATTTAAGGTCAAACAATACTTGATATCATCCTTTAGGCCCATGGCAGAAAGGCGTTCTTTATGTGATGAATAATTTAAAAACTTATAAGGATTTTGATGCGCTTGTTGATAAAGATATTTTGTGGCTAGAGCGCCATCTAATATATCAAAAGCTTGATGCTTACTTAATATTTCAGCAACAGCACCTGCAAACAAAGTATCTTCTAAATTAAACTTATTTTTCCAACCGCTGCAAAGAAGTAAAATAGATTTATTTTCTTTTAAAAGCCAATCGCAAAGGGCTGAGATATTTAAGAAAGAGCCAATCACCACAGCATGTGCATTTTTTGCAGCTTCAATGGCTTGTGTGCCGTTTGTAGTGGTAATTACAACTGTTTGTCCTTTAATTTTATCTGTCATATAACTGTAGGGCGAATTGCCAAAGTCGAAACCTTCTATGGCAATGGCATTGCGCTCTGCTCCTACCAAATAACCTTGTTGTTTGTATACCAATGCTTCTTCAACAGTTGCAACGGGTATCATTTTTTCTACCCCATGCTGAAAAGCTGTACAAATGGCCGAGGTAGCTCTTAACACATCAATTACAACAACAATTTGGCCTTCCTTTTCATATACTGGATATAAAAAAGGAGAAAAACATACATCAATTTGGGCTTTTTCTGACATCAATGAATGCCTAATTATTTCTTTAAAAATGGTACTTTTACAATTGCTGCTTTCAACAAACGATCACGTACTTTTATAAATATTTCAGTACCTGTTTTTGTGTGAGCTGTTTGCACATAACCCATGCCCAAGCCTTTTTGCAAAGTTGGCGATTGGGTTCCGGAAGTAACAACACCAATATTATTGCCGGCAGCGTCACAAATTTCATAGTCGTGACGTGGTATACCACGATCTATCAATTCAAAGCCAACCAATTTTTTAGTTACACCAGCTTCTTTTTGAGCGAGTAAATTTTTACTGTTTGTAAATTCTTTTGTAAATTTTGTAATCCATCCTAGGCCAGCTTCAATAGGTGAAGTAGTATCATTAATATCATTGCCATACAAGCAGAAACCCATTTCTAAACGCAAGGTATCTCTAGCGCCTAAACCAATTGGCTTTATACCATATGCGGCACCTGCTGTAAATATTGCTTCCCAAATTTTATCGGCATGTTCGTTTTCAAAATAAATTTCAAAACCACCAGCACCAGTATAGCCAGTTGCAGAAACCAACACATTATCAATGCCAGCAAATTTTCCTTTTTCGAAGGTATAATAAACCATAGCTGCCAAATTGATATTGGTTAAGGCTTGTAAAGCCTCTGCTGCCCTGGGGCCTTGTATCGCTAACAAGGAAGTCTTTTCACTAATATTGTGCATTTCAACACCATTTGTATTACGTTCGCTAATCCATGCCCAATCTTTATCAATATTTGATGCATTTACCACAAGCATGTATGATTCTTCGGTCATTCTATAAACCAATAAATCGTCAACAATACCACCTTGCTCGTTTGGCAAACAGCTGTATTGCACTTTTCCGTCGGTTAAAACTGATGCATCATTGCTTGTAACCCTTTGAATTAAGTCGAGCGCATCTTTACCCTTTAGTATAAATTCTCCCATGTGCGAAACATCAAAAACGCCCACAGCATTTCTAACTGTATCGTGCTCTGCATTTATTCCTTCGTAGGAAACGGGCATATTGTATCCAGCAAAAGGAACCATTTTTGCATTTAATTGAATATGAACATCTGTTAAGGCGGTATTCTTTATCATTGATATTGTTTTTTAAAAAATTATTGTGGCGCAATTTGCCATTTTTTTATGAAAAAGCAGCAAATCAATTATTAACAAAATAATTAAATGTGTTTGAAATAAGACAAAAAGCAGCAAAAATATTTCAATTTAAATCATTCAAGCTAAAATATCCAATATACCTTGCTTTTCAATTCACTCTCTAATCATTAAAATAAATATTGAAAATAATTTGTACCTTTAAATAACAAAAATTAGAATTGATTCAATGGCTCTCAACAGTTCAGGACATAGCTACAATTGAGAAAATTATCGAATTAAGAAAAGTTGAAAACAAAGATTGGTGGAATTCAATTTCTGCTGATGAAAAAAGTGCTATTGAACAAGGCTTAAACGAGGCTAATGCAGGAAAACTAAATCCACATTCAAAAGCAAGGAAATTGTATGAAAAGTGGCTTTAAAATCCTTTGGACAGATTTTGCGTTAGCAGAATTAGAAAAAACAATTGATTATCTTCAAGAAAACTGGACAGAAAAAGAATTGGGTGTTTTATTTTTAAAACTTGAAGAAACACTTAGTTTAACCCAGATTACGCATTAGAAATGCGTAAACGATAAAGAAATTGTAAATCAGATTTTTACAAATCTGATAACATTTTCTATATCGGGATTAAGCCAACTAAATCAAGTAGTTCGATTTTTTAAATCTCCTATTTATTAATTTGGGTTTAATCTCTCAAAATCCTAATTTATTTCAAGTATCAGCTATAGAAAAAGAAATTCGAAGCGTTGTTATACTCAAACATAATACTTTATACTATCGCTATTTTAAAAACCAGATAGAGATAATTTCATTTTTTTCAAATCGTCAAAACCCTAAAAAAAGAAAACTAAAATAAAGAGGCTCACTATTTTATACCGATGTGAAATAAGTAATGGTTAATGCAGATACTACTTATTACAATCGAAAAAAGGGATTGCTTTAGCATAAAAATGTGAAGCAAAATTCTAAAGCTAACATTTAAAATCAAGATTAAGAAAACAAGTTTAAAAAGTTGGCTGTATTTGATTGCACAGAATAATATTCAATAATTTTATTTCGTGTATTCTTTGCCATTACCAGCAACATTTCATGATCTTGTATCAGTTTTTCGATGGCTATTTCCCAATCTTGAGGTGTTTTACAAATGAAACCATTAACACCATGATCAACAATTTTAGTATTTACACCAACAGGTGAAACCAATGCTGGTATGCCTAAAGCCATGTATTGTAAAGCTTTAAAGCCACATTTGCCCGCAGCCCAAGTATCATCTATAAGCGGCATAATACCAATATTGAAATTTAATAAATCTTTAATTTCATTTTCCTTTTGCCACTTCACAAACTTAAAAGATTTTAAAGCTAATTCGGGCGAAATATCAGCAATCACTTGCAATTCGAAATTATACTTTTGCTCTAATCGTATTAACACCTCAACTATTTCATTCAAGTAGCGCGTGGTGCTGTGACTCCCTGTCCAACCAATCACAAACTTTTCTTTATGTTGATTACTGATTTGATTATGATAGTTTTCAGTGTCAATAGTTGTGGGATTGTATACAACATTTTGGTTAAATTGTTTGGCAAAATTGCAAAGGTATTCGTTGCCACAAGAAACTTTATAAGCCCATTTGCAAAGTACTTTACTATTTGAATACCATTTTATAAATGAAAAAAACTTATTGCTTTCAGAAAAATTTGGCAACCAAATAGCATCATCAAAATCATAAATAATTTTTTTTCTTAGCACTTTAGCAATTAAAAACTCTATCAAAGGCGGACCCAAAGGCGCAGCCTCACGGTGTATAAATACATAATCGAATTTGTTTATTTTAGGTAGCAAAAACAAACGGTTGAAATACCCTCTAACAATACGTAAGAATTTGCTAAAAAAATGCCCGGGCTGGTATAACATTTTCCAAGCGTTATCGCTTAAGTAGGCATGTGTTTCAAATTCATAGCCTTCCTTTTTTAAAATATCCAAATACTGCACAAAACGAAAGCGCTGACTTGGCGCTTCGTTAAGGGGATAAGGAAATAAAAAAATGATAGTCGGTTTCATCAAAAAGTATTGCTGTTCGCAAATAAAAGCAATTTTTTTTTGTGAAGGACAAAAAAAACAAGGCTAAATGAAAGGCCTGTTAATTACTTGCTAAAAGATTGATTGCCACGGCTAAAAAAAAAATAATATTTTTGCACCCATACATTATATCTATGAGCGCTCAGTTACAACTTTTAAATGCAGATGCCTTTAATCACACTATTAAACGTTTGTGCTATGAGTTGATTGAGAATCACAATAATTTTGAGCACACAGTAATTATAGGTTTGCAGCCAAGAGGTATTTTTTTAAGCAGTAGAATTTGTGAGGAATTGGTACACATTACTGGATTAAAAAATATTCCGAATGGCCATTTAGATGTTACCTTTTACAGAGATGACTTTAGAAGACGCGAAAATCCTTTAGTCCCTAATCGCACTCAAATTGACTTTATTATTGAAGATAAAAATGTGATTTTAGTGGATGATGTGCTTTATACAGGGCGCACCATTAGAGCTGGGATGGACGCTTTATTAGCATTTGGCCGTCCTAAAAAAGTAGAACTAATGGTTTTGATAGATAGAAGATACAGCCGACATTTACCAATACAGCCCGATTATGTAGGCAAAGTAGTTGACACCATTACTTCTGACAATGTAAAAGTAAAATGGAATGAAGTTGATGGTAAAGATGAAGTATTAATGATTACCGAAAATCAAGTTAAGCTATGAGTGCATTAAGTGTGAAGCATTTGCTAGGTATTAAAGATATCAACGCCAATGATATTGAAATGATATTTAAAACGGCCGATACTTTTAAAGAAGTAATCAATAGGCCCATAAAAAAAATACCTTCATTACGAGACATTACGATTGCCAATTTATTTTTTGAAAATTCTACACGAACCAAGCTATCTTTTGAATTAGCCGAAAAACGCTTGTCGGCCGATGTTATTAATTTTGCAGCCAGTTCATCATCAGTGAGCAAGGGCGAAACATTAATTGACACGGTGAATAATATATTGGCCATGAAAGTAGATATGGTGGTGATGCGCCACCCCTATGCTGGAGCTGCTAAGTTCCTTTCAAAACATGTAAATGCAACTATCATAAATGCTGGAGATGGCGCACATGAACATCCTACACAAGCACTCTTAGATGCCTTTACGATACGAGAAAAAGTTGGCGATTTAAAAGGTTGTAAAGTAGCCATAGTAGGCGATATTTTGCACAGCAGGGTTGCTTTAAGCAATATTTTTTGTTTGCAAAAACTAGGTGCGGAAGTAATGGTTTGTGGGCCTGCAACCCTAATTCCAAAATACATACATGAGCTTGGTGTAAAGGTTGAACCCGAACTCAAAAAAGCACTGGAATGGTGTGATGTTGCAAATATGCTGCGCATACAATTGGAGCGTCAGGACATTAAATTTTTTCCAAGCTTGCGCGAATATGTTATGCGCTATGGTTTAAACAAGGAAATCTTAAACAATCTCTCAAAAGAAATTATAGTTATGCACCCGGGCCCTATCAATAGAGGTATAGAAATTACAAGCGATGTGGCCGACAGCAAACAATCGCTTATTTTACAACAAGTTGAAAATGGCGTTGCTGTGCGAATGGCGGTATTATATCTCTTGGCTGGTGCAATTAAATAATGCCTTTAGCTTCTAAAATTTGTTTTTAAGCAAACATTTTATAGTTTTGCACATTACATAAATAAATAAATGAATTTCGAAACGCTAAAAAATGACAAGTTTACCTTAATAGAATTAAAGGTTGACAAATTGGACAATACCATTTCGCCATTACTGAAATCTCATTTGGTGGTGCTTAATGCAGAAGGTGTTAAAAACATCATTATTAATATGCAGGATACCAAATATTGCGACAGTAGTGGCCTAAGTGCTATTTTGGTAGCTAACAGACTATGCAAAAATAGCGGTGGTGTATTTGTACTTTCAAACATTCAAGATTCAATAAAAAAATTAATTGCCATATCACAATTAGATTCTATTTTAAATATTACCTCAACCATCAAACAAGCCGAAGAATTACTTTCGGTAGCTATCACTGAATAAATTGAAAACAAAAATTAAAAACCAAAAATTAAATTAACCCTATGAAAAAAACTTTACTTTTATTATCCTTCATTGCAATTTCCTCTATTGCTTCATTTGCACAATGTACGCCTGCTACAGTGGGCAATGCTGGAGTTTATCCAGATAGTGCCACTAATTTTATGCCCGCCTACCAAGGTCAGGCATACAATCAGTTAATTACCATTAAAGTTCCAAATGACACTGTAGTACCAATTCTTGGAACAGTGTTTTTTGACAAATTTGTATTAGATACTATCACTGGCATGCCTCAAGGTTTAACGTATTCTTGTTTACCCAGTAATTGTGAGTTTCCTGCAGGAGCTACCAACTGTGCGGTTATTACAGGAACTACCAATGATCCTGTTGGTGAATATGTTTTAACGATAAAAGTTACTCCATGGGTAATCTTTGTGCCTGGATTACCTTCAACACCTTATCAACAAGAAACACTCAGTTATTACAAAATTGTTGTTAATCCTGCAAACAGTACGCAGAGTTTAAATCCTAACACCTTTAGCGTAAGTCAAAGCACACCAAATCCATCTGACAATGCTTGTGATATTTATTACACTTTAACAAGCAAAGCAGATGTTGAAATTCGTTTGATGAATGCAATAGGCAAAGAAGTTCAAAAAATTAGAACTAACGGAAATCCGGGTACTAACAAAGTTGAATTGAATACAGCTAATTTGCCACAAGGCATCTATTTCTATAGTTTGTTTAACGGACAAACAACAGTAACTAAAAGATTGAGTGTAAATCACTAACATTTAATTTAAATGAAATTAAAAACCGCTTTCGAGCGGTTTTTTTTTGCTATATTTACAACTTACCATTCGTGTTAAAACACACCTTATATTATGCCAACAATCATTAGAGATATCACCAATCTGCTCGAAGAATTTGCGCCGCTTAGTTTGCAAGAAAGTTATGACAATTGTGGTTTACTCACTGGCTCTAAATCTACCATTATTACCGGTGCCTTAATTGCCTTAGATGTTACAGAAGCCATTATTGATGAAGCTATTGAAAATAATTGCAACTTAATTGTAGCTCATCATCCACTTATTTTTAGTGGTTTAAAAAAATTGAGCACAAACACTTGGATAGAAAGAACATTGATTAAGGCCATTAAAAATGATATTGCTATTTATGCCTTACACACCAATTTGGACAATATTATTGAAGGTGTAAATAAAATGATTGCACAAAAAATAGGATTGAAAGACGGACGTATTTTGCGCACTCAGGCCGGCAAGCTCAAAAAGCTTGTTTGTTTTTGCCCAACAGACAAAGCAGCTATTGTTCGTGATGCCTTATTTTCTGCAGGTGCTGGCAACATTGGCAATTATGAAAACTGCAGCTTTAACAGCGAAGGCCAAGGTACCTTTAAAGGAGATGAAAAAACGAATCCTTATGTTGGGATGCGCGGGCAATTGCATACAGAAGCAGAAGTTAAAATAGAAACCATTTTTCCCAGCCATTTAGAAGCTCAGGTGTTGACCTCTTTAATGATGGCACATCCTTATGAAGAAGTAGCTTATGACATCATTCCATTAGACAATCACTGGGCAAAATCTGGCGCAGGATATATAGGAAGTTTGGAGGAAGCCATGCCGGAGAAAGATTTTTTGGCCCATTTAAAGAAAGTATTTGGTTGTGGAAGCATTAGACATACTGCATTAGGCGGTAATAAAATAAAAAAAGTAGCCTTATGTGGCGGCTCTGGAAGTTTTTTACTAAAAGATGCCATGCACAACGGAGCAGATATTTTTGTAACAGCCGATTTTAAATATCATCAATTTTTTGATGCTGATAATCAAATTGTTATAGCCGATATTGGACATTATGAGAGTGAGCAGTTTACTAAAGAATTGATTTTTAATGAAATTCAGAAAAAATTTAGTAGTTTCGCGCTCTGTTTATCAAAAAATAATACCAATCCTATTCATTATTATTAAATAAAAATGTCGAAAACCAAAGGAGCAGTTATTGAAAAAGAAGTAAGTGTAGAAGAAAAACTAAAAGCACTTTACAATCTACAACAAATAGATTCTGCCATTGACAGAATCAGAATTGTGCAAGGAGAATTACCTTTAGAGGTGAGCGATTTAGAAGATGAAGTTGCAGGTTTAGATACTCGCATCAAGAATTTTACTGAAGAAGTGAACGCGCTAGAGGATTTAATAACCCAGCGCAAAATCTCAATGAAAGATGCTACCGAGTTGATTAAGAAATACGAAAGTCAACAAGGAAAAGTAAGAAATAACCGCGAGTATGATTCTATAACCAAAGAAATGGAGTATCAAACTTTAGATATTCAATTGAGTGAGAAAAGAGTTAAAGAATACAAAGCCGCTATTTCAATTAAAAATGAAGTTTTAGATGCTGCAAAGGCAAACTATACTGAAAGAAAAAACGATCTTGATCACAAGAAAGCAGAATTGAAAGACATTGTTGCAGAAACTGAAAAAGAAGAAAAAGGATTATTAAAAAAATCGAAAGACGCTGAAACAATTATTGAAGCTAGACTTTTAAATGCTTATCAAAGAATTAGATCTAACTCTCGTAACGGCTTAGGTGTTGTTACTGTTGAGCGCGATGCTTGTGGCGGATGTTTCAATAAAATTCCACCGCAAACACAAATGGATATTCGTACACATAAAAAAGTTATTGTTTGCGAACATTGTGGAAGAATTTTAGTTGATGCTGAAATTTTAAGTCAATAATAAAATTAAATGATACTAAAATAAGGGATTTCAATTCGGTTTGAAGTCCCTTATTTTTTTAATGATGTTTTAAATTTAACCTTTAGTTTTGTGTGATTGGATAAGGCATTATCAAAAAAAAAATTTAAAGGCTTAAGATGCCAAAAATAAATTTCAAAATATTCCTCTTTTTTATACTTAGTGCTTCTAGTGCTTTGGCTTCGTTAGATTTTACTTACAATTGCAGAAAAGCCTATGAGCACGTTACTGCCCTTAGATTTTCTAAAGCCAATTTATATTTAGATTTAGAAAAGAAAAATAATCCAAACAACAAACTCACGCTCTTAGCAGAAAACTACAGAGATTGTATGGAAATTATTTTGAACGAGAACAAAGCACAACTCAATAAATTTGGCAGCCTAAAAGATGAGCGGCTTAAATTGCTTGAAAAAGAAAGTGAGCAATCGCCTTATTACTTATATGCTCAAGCCGAGATTAATATGCAATGGGCATTTGCGCATATTAAAACAGGAGCCTATTTAACAGGCGTTTTAGAGATCAATCGTGCCTATAAAATACTCACTAAAAATGTCAACAAATTTCCTTCATTTACTCCACATTATAAATCCATTGGCTTATTGCATTCCCTCATTGGCGTTGTGCCCGACGAATATAAATGGGCTATAAATTTGCTGGGTTTTTCAGGATCTTTGCAGCAAGGTAATAAAGAGTTACAACAATTTTACAATGCAGCATTTAACGATACTTTAAATTATTGTTATCAAACCGAAGCTACGCTTATGCTTGGCATTATTCAGTTGAACTTTATTCCAGATGAAGACAATTTGAATAAAATACTGTTGCAAATTAATCAGCAAAAACAAAAAAACCCTTTGCTCAGTTTTATTTATGCAGATATATGTATGCACAATGGCAACAGTTCAGAAGCTGTGAATCACTTACTAAAAAATAAATATCCCGAAAACATTTACTTTAAATTTCATTACCTTAATTACATGCTTGGTATGGCCAAACTATACCACCTGGAAGCTGATGCCAACGTTTATTTAGAAAATTATGTGAACGAATTTAAGGGTAAAACCTTTTTAAAAGCCGCTTATTTAAAGCTGGCTTATCATTATTTACTGCATCAAAACAAGGAAAAGTACAACTACTATTTGCAAGAAATACCTAAACATGGCAATGAAATTACTGACGAAGACAAAGCAGCGGAAAAGGAATCAAAAGGCAGTGGATCGCCAAATGTTTACTTGTTAAAAAGCAGGCTTTTATTTGATGGAGGTTATTACAATGAATCTTACACCAGTTTAATAAGAGCCAATAAAATAGATTTTAAAACAAGCAAGGAGCAACTCGAATTTATTTACCGTTTAGGCAGAATTCAGCATAAAAAGAAAAACTACAATAAAGCCATTAATTATTATCAAATAGCCCTAAAAAATGGTGCTTCATATCCATATTATTTTTCGGCCAATGCCGCATTAAATTTGGGTTTAATTTATGAAGAACTTGAAAACAATGTGAAGGCCAAATACTATTTTGAGCAATGCCTAACGATGAAAAATCATGAATACCAGCGCAGCATAGATCAAAAAGCAAAGGCAGGATTGAAAAGGCAAGTTGATTAACCTATAAAAATTTGAATTCTACCTATATAATTTTATCAATTTTATAATAAAATGCAGCTAAATCCAATTTATAATATCTTTGCCGAATCAAAAAATAAAATGAAAAACACTAAAAAATTAATTGTTGCGCTATTAATAGTGCTTGCAGGCTTTGCAAAGGTTTCAGCTCAAAAAAACACTATTCTTAGAAGTCAATTAACTTATCCAGGAAAACAACTTTCAAATATTGGAGGTTATGTTGACAGTTTAGGGAATGAATATGCCTTAGTAGGGCATTCAGCAGGACTTTCGATTGTGAATGTTCAAGACCCAGCCAATCCATTTATTGTACAAGAAATTCCAGGACCAAATTCAATTTGGCGTGAAGTAAAAGTATGGCAAAAGTTTGCCTATGTAACCACAGAAGGAGGTTCACAGGGTTTACAAATTATTGATTTAACAAATTTGCCAGGTACAGTTTTACCTTACCACACCTGGGCCCCAAGCATTACAACTACTGTAGGAACTTATACATTAAGTACAATACATGCCTTACATATTGATAATGGATATGTATATTTATATGGCGCTAACAATGGCAGTGGTATAGATGGTATTGTAATTGGTGATTTAAGTGACCCTTGGAATCCTGCTACAGCTGGTATTTATAATGGATATTATGTGCATGATGGCTATGTAAGAAATGATACAGTTTGGGCTTGCCACATATATGATGGTTTTTTTAGTGCTATTGATGTATCAGACAAAGCAAATCCAGTGCAGCTATCACAGCAAAACACACCAAATAATTTCTCGCATAATAGCTGGTTGAGTGATAATAGCCGTTATTTATTTACAACTGACGAGGTTGACAATAGTTACCTTGCAGCCTATGATGTTTCGGATGTAAATAATATACAATTTATTGATAAAATTCAATCGCAAAACGCAGGATCATTGAGTGTTGTGCATAATACACACATATTAAATGATTATGCAGTTACCTCATGGTATAAGGATGGTATTGTAATTACCGATGTGCATCGTCCGCAAAATTTGGTGAACGTGGGTTGGTTTGATACTTCTCCTTTAAGTGGTAGTGGTTATGATGGTTGCTGGGGGGTGTATCCTTTTTTGCCTTCTGGAACATTGGTTGTTTCTGATATGCAGCAAGGCTTGTTTGTGCTTACGCCCGATTATGTTAGAGCATGTTATTTGGAAGGAAGCGCAACTGACAGTATTTGTGGCGCCCCAATTGCTGGCGTTAAAGTAACGATAGTTGGCGCTGGCGTTTTAGATAGTACAAACGCCATTGGAGAATATAAAACAGGAACACCAGACGCTGGCACTTATACTGTTACTTTTCAAAAAGCTGGTTACAATACTGTAACCATAAACAATGTGGTTTTAGATCATACTATTGTTACCAATTTAAGTGTACAAATGATTAGCACGCAATCGGTAAGTTTAAGTGGTAATGTGCAAACGGGCGCAGGCAGTCCAATTTCAAACATACCTGTCACCATTACAAATTCAAACTATGCCTACTCATATACAAGCGATAACAATGGCGACTTTTCTCAGTGTGGTTTAATAGCAGGTAATTACGATATTTTTGCGGGAACATGGGGTTATGTAACCTACTGCAATAATGCTGATTTATCTAATGGAAATATAAATATTGCACTTCAAAATGGCATTTATGATGACTTTGCTTTGGATTATAATTGGACTATTAACGGAACTGCAAGTTTAGGTGCTTGGACACGTGTTACACCTGCTATTACTATGCAAGGAAATTTTATTTCAAACCCGGGAGTAGATGCTTCGGGCGATTGTGGTGGAAAAGCATTTGTAACCGGTAATAACAATGCAGCGGTTGGCGCCGACGATATTGATGATGGTTACACCATGTTAACTTCTCCTGTTTTTGACTTGAGTGGTATTGTTAACCCACATATTAAATATGCAAGATGGTTTTACAATGGCGGTGGTGCAGGTGCTGTAAATGACAGCTTAATTGTACGCATCACTAATGGCATTCAGACAGTTGACTTAGAAGTTGTTACTGCAAGCACTGCTGGCAGCAGCTCTTGGGTTGAAAAGGATATACTTTTAACCAATGCAATAATTCCATTTACCAACAACATGAAAATAATTGTATATGCTGTTGATGCAATTCCAGGGCATTTAGTAGAAGCAGGTTTTGATCATTTTAGAGTAGAGCCAGATAGTGTAAATGCGCTTTTATCAGTTCAAGAAAACACGGTATCAAACTTCTATCCCAATCCATTGGTTAAATCAAAAACCATTCATTACAACATCGCGCAAGCCGATAATAATGTGATTACAATTACAGATTTAGCAGGCAGAACAGTGCAATCATTCAATGTAAATTCGGCACAGGGAAGTTTAAACATTAATGAATCTCAAGCTGCAGGAACCTATATGATTAATGTTTATCACAAAGGCATAAAAATAAGCACTAATAAATTAGTTATTCTTGGAGAATAATCTATTTTTAAATTATAAAAAGCCATTAGCACACCCTAATGGCTTTTTTTGCATCAATAATTTAAGCAAAATTGCGTTATTTGCAACATATAACGTATGACATTTAAGCCCCTTCAATTTACACTTTTATTATTGGCATTTACTTTAGTAAGTTTCAATGCTTTGGCGCAAACTGCCATTTTAAAAGGGCATATTTATAAAAAAGACAACCAACAAGGCATAGGTGAAATTACCGTTGCCATTAAAGGTATTCCTGGTTATACCAATACCGATTCGTTGGGTGCATACCAAATTACAGTGCCTGCAGCAAAGGAAATTACAATTGTGATCAATCATCTTGGTTTTAAACCAATCAATTTAAAAAAGACCTTTGCTAAAGATACTGAAAACTCATTAGATTTTACATTAGAAACTAACATTAACAATTTAAATACGGTTCAAATTGAGGACAAACAAGCGCGCGCTTCTACGCTATCTAGAATTGATCCGAAATTAATTTTCGCCTTGCCCACCACAGGTGGTTTTGAAGCTATATTAAAAACTTTACCTGGGGTTTCATCTAACAACGAATTGAGTTCGCAATACAATGTAAGAGGTGGTAATTATGATGAAAATTTGATTTATGTGAACGACATAGAAATATATCGTCCTTTTTTGGTTAGAAGCGGACAGCAAGAAGGGCTTAGTTTTATTAATTCAGATATGGTTTCATCAATATTGTTTTCGGCTGGTGGATTTGATGCAAAATATGGCGATAAACTTTCGAGTGTGCTTGATGTACAATATCGTAATCCTAGAACATTTGGCGGCACCGTGCAAGGCAGTTTGCTTGGCGGAAGTGTGCATTTAGAAGGCATTAGCAAAGATGCAAGGTTTAGTGCAATTGGTGGAATTAGAACCAGAAGCAATCAATATGTATTGAAAACATTAGATACAAAAGGAGATTATAAACCATTTTTTGCTGATGGACAATTGTTATTAAATTATGATTTTACTCCAGAATTTTCGATACAAGCCTTAGGAAACTATAGCAGAAATAGATATAATATGGTGCCCGAAAACAGACAAACTAAGTTTGGGACCGTGAATGATGCTTTGCAATTAAATGTTTATTTTGATGGACAGGAATTGAATGATTTTGAAACCTACTTAGGCGCTTTCACAGGAATTTATAAACCAAATGCAGATTTAAAGTTAAAATTTATAGCCTCCGCATTTAGAAGTTATGAGTTTGAAACCTACGACGTACAAGGACAATACTATATTGACCAATTAGAGACCGACCTGAGCAAGCCTAATTTTGGCGATGTAAAATTTAATAGAGGCGTTGGTACATTTTTAAATCATGCGCGAAATTACTTAACCTCAACGGTTGCGAATGTTGAGCACAAAGGTTTTTATAAGAATGCCACTTGGGGTGCTAAATATCAGCACGAAATTATTAATGATAATTTAAGCGAGTGGCAAAACATTGACAGTGCAGGTTATTCAATTCCACAAACAAACACAGCTGAACTTGAATTGAAGGAAGTGATTAAACAAAAAATAGATTTACAAAGTGATCGATTGATGGGCTATGCCCAAAACCATTGGAGTTGGAATGGCAAAGATACTTCAGAATATCGCTTAACTGTTGGTGCAAGAGCCAATTATTGGACGCTTAACAATCAGCTTTTATTAAGTCCGAGAGGCACCTTTTCATTCAAGCCAAATTGGAAAAGAGATGTATTATTAAGATTTTCTTCAGGTATTTATTCGCAACCAGCTTTTTACAGAGAATTGAGAAATTTTAAAGGAGAAATTAACAGGAATTTAAAAGCACAGCAATCAATACATTATGTGTTGGGTAGCGACTATAATTTTAAAATGTGGGGCCGTTCTTTTAAACTATTGACCGAACTTTATTACAAACAATTGAGCAATTTAGTGCCTTATGAAATAGACAATGTAAGAGTTAGATATTATGCTGAAAATTTGGGAAAAGGCTATGCTACTGGTGTAGATATGAAATTAAACGGTGAGTTTATTAGTGGTATTGAATCATGGTTTTCATTATCAGTAATGAAAACGGCCGAGGACATTAATAACGATTATTATTATATTTATTACAATACTGATAAGGAAAGAATTCGCCCGGGTTATACCGCCAATACAGTGGTATCGGATAGTGTTAAATACAATCCGGGTTACATAAGAAGACCAGCCGACCAGCGCGTTAACGTGGGTATTTTCTTTCAGGATTATGTGCCAAAAATTCCGAAACTTAAAATGCATTTAAATTTGCTTTATGGCTCTGGTTTTCCTTTTGGACCGCCAAGCTATGATCGCTATAAAGACACTTTAAAAATGCCTTCTTACCGTAGGGTTGATATTGGTTTTTCATGGCAATTGATTTCAGAGGATCAAAAAATAAAACAAAAAAATCCATTGCATTACTTAAAATCGATGTGGGTAAGTATTGAAGTGTTTAACTTATTGGCCATTAACAATACCATTTCTTATTTATGGATAAAAGATATAACCGACCGCCAATATGCCATTCCAAATTATTTAACCAATAGGCAGTTGAATGTGAAGTTGGTGACAAAGTTTTAGGATAGCAAACTAAAGTTTGCATGTAACGATTTATGCCCCCTATCGCTGCCGCAAGCCTCTTGGCTTGTGCTGCAACACTTTGTTCTTCAAATTTTCTCAATATTTACTAATCCTTTAATATCAGCATAATCTCTCGCACTGCTGTATAAATATTCATAATCATTTTCTACAAACCCTGCCTCAATTGGGTTTTGATGGATATAGTTTTTCTTTTGATCAATTACTTCATTACTCCATACTTCAATGGGCTGATTATGTTGTTGCCAAAATTGATTTAAAGTATTGTTTGAATTATTTAATGCAGCTTTTTTAAAGCTATTTAACATCCATTCTTTTCTGCTTTCTTGAGGATTTTCTTGAATTTTTTTTACTATTCCTTTTGAAGTAAAACTTTTAAAATCCCTCAATAAATCATGTGGTGCTTGAATAGTAGATTTAAACATTAAGTGTAAATGACTGGGCATAATACACCATGCAAATACAATCATTCCTTTTTTTTCAATGCAATTATTCAAATTTTCAACTATATAATCAAAGTAAACTCTTCTAACAAAAACATCTATCCAAAATACTGTTGCAAAACTTACAAAGTAAATGCCTTCTTTATTATGAAATTTATAATTTCTGCTCATGCTTCAAAATTAATGAATATCGTTTAATTTTTAGTGGCTAAATTAAATTGTTAACCATAATGCTAAACCACCAGCGATGACGCTGGCGGGAGCGGGTAAAGCAGCGTGATAGCTAAATGAAGGAAAAACCAAACAAAGCTTTGCTTTTAGTGGACAATCTTTTGCAAGGCAAATAGCCAAGCAATTGTTTAATAACTTTTGAATAATACATCCATTAAATAAATAGTTTCCTTACTTTAGCACATCAAATTTAAATCTCATTATTGTGCGAAAAATAGTTACTTTACTTTTTACAATTTCTATACTAAATTTAAGCTTTGGACAGGCTTTTGATGCGCTAAACAAGCCTAATACTTATAGAAATTCCGACAACCCTTATTACTGGAAAAACCGCCCACCCTACCCTGGCTATTGGCAGCAGGATGTATATTATAATATAAAAGCCAACGTTGATGAAAGTACCGATATTATTGAAGGACAGGAGAATTTAACTTATTGGAATAATAGTCCTGATGAGTTGAAGTTTGTGTTTTTTCATTTGTATCAAAATGCTTTTCAACCAGCTTCATACCTTGATAAATTGCAAAAAGAAAACGGTGTAAATGCCAAATATGGTAAATATGAAAAAGATAAAAAAGGCACCGAAATTTTAAAAATTACCAGCAATGGCACTGCGCTTAAAACCGAATACGACAATACCATTGTAAAAGTATGGTTAACAAAGCCGCTGAAACCAGGCGAAACTGTTTCATTTGACATTGACTTTAAAACCTATTTTGATTTTGGAAGCACACGCAGAAGAATGAAATCTTTTGATAGTTTTGGATTTAAGCATTATGATGGTGTGCATTGGTATCCGAGGATTTCAGTATATGATGCAAAATTTGGTTGGGATACGCAACAGCATTTGGGTAAAGAATTTTACGGCGATTTTGGCGCTTTTGATGTTGAGTTGACCTTTGCAGCTAATTTTGTTGTAGAAGCTACAGGTAATTTAACCAATCAAGATGAAGTTTTACCAGAAGCATTAAGGGAAAAACTTGACATTGCTAATTTTAAAACCAAACCATGGAACTCAGCCCCATCCGTCATTACACCTTACGATAAAAGCAAAAGAAAAACATGGAAATATCATGCTGAGAATGTGCATGACTTTGCATTTACATCAGATCCAACCTATAGAATAGATGAGTTTATTTGGGGAAAGATAAAAGTTGTAGCCTTAGTTCAGGAGCCACATGCCTCAAGGTGGATAAACGCTGCACAATACACAGGTAAAGTAATTAAAACATTTTCGCGCGATTTTGGGATGTACGCCTATCCAAAGATGGTTGTGGCTGATGCTAGAGATGGTATGGAATATCCAATGCTCACACTTGATGGAGGTGAAGATCCTGGCTACAGAAGTTTATTTGCACATGAAGTTGGCCACAACTGGTTTTTTGGCATGGTAGGCAATAATGAAACATACAGAGCTATGTTAGATGAAGGCTTTACGCAATTTTTAACTGCTTGGGCAGTTGTAAATATTGATGGAGATACAACTTTAATTGCCACGCCAAAATCGAAATACGTTGATAAATTTATTCGCGATGAATTGGTTATTGATCAAAGGGTATTAAATCCTTATACCAATGATGCAATAAGAGGCACAGCTACACCTTTAAATGTGCATAGTGATGATTTTAATGGCGCCTTAGGTCACGGCGGAGGTTATAGAAACGTATATTACAAAACAGCAAGCATGCTTTACAATTTACAATATGTGCTTGGCGATAGTCTTTTCTTGATGTCGATGAAAAATTATTTCAACCAATGGAAAATGTGTCATCCCTACGTTGAAGATTTTAGAAACAGTATTACTTCTTACACAAAAGTAGATTTAAACTGGTTTTTTGATCAATGGATTGAAACAGATAAAGCCATTGATTACAGCATAAAATGCGTAAAACCTAACCCAAAAGCAGGAACCGATTTTTACAATATTACCTTTGAAAGAAAAGGTGAAATGCAAATGCCAATTGACTTTGATGTTATTTCTAATAACGATTCCGTTTATCATTTTCATATTCCAAACAATTGGTTTGTAAAAGAAACTGATGCTAAAGTATTACCGCATTGGATAGGCTGGGGCAAATTAGCGCCCATGTATGTTGCTACTGTTACAGTTCCTGGTGGTGTTAAAAA
Source organism: Chitinophaga pinensis (assembly GCA_945872355.1). GTDB lineage: Bacteria > Bacteroidota > Bacteroidia > UBA4408 > UBA4408 > CAIKXD01. The sequence continues at coordinate 4,430 of CAMBZU010000028.1, read as the reverse complement.
TGTAGTTATTGATCCAAGCAAGCGATTGGCCGACATTAATATGCTTGATAATAAAAGAATGGATAAGGTAGTTTTAGATTTTGATCATCAACTAAATAACACTTCTGACCGCCATCATTATGAATTGTTTTTAAGGCCAGATGTTTGGTATAATAGATTTGATGGTGCTAAGATTGGAGCGCATATGAATGGCAATTATTTAAAATACAAACATCAATTTGATGCTACAGTTTGGCTCAGCTCTATGATAGGCCAAAACATTGCTGATAAAAATCAAAACTTTGAATTGCAAAAATTTTCTTATTCAATCAACTATAAAAATCCTACTAACCAAATAGCTAAAAATTCAGCATGGTTTTTAAGCAGCAAGTGGTTAGATGGCTTGTTTTACAATGTGATTGGTGTGGAGAAAAAATCGAATGATTTAAACACACGTTTTTATGGCTATGCAAAAAGCATGTATAGAAAAGATAGTACTGATTTAATTTACTTGATTTATAAAGATTTATGGTTAACCGACAAATGGAACAATACGGCAAATGTAGGTTTCGATCATACTTATAAATACAAAAAGGGAACAGGATGGATTAATATTAATTTAAGAACATCTTCGTTACTGAGCGATTATGATTATACCCAACTTTCGTTGACAGTAATTAATAAAACGCAATTAGGCGCCTTCGACTTTAACACTAGAACTTTTGTTCAATATGGCACTGGTAGCAATGCGCCGCTTGAATCGCAATTGTACGCTGCAGGCGCTAATCCGGAGCAATTAATGGATAACAAATACACAAGAGCCGATGCTTTTGTACCAAGCAATTGGAGTAAGTATGATGTTAGTACCAACCATTTTCAACAAGGAGGCGGTTTAAATTTAAGAGGTTATGCAGGTTATTTAATGCCATTAGAGGATACCCTTGGTAATCAACAATTGGCTTATAGAATTAACTCAGGCGCTGCTGTAAATTTAGAATTAGGCTTTGACAGACTTTGGAAAAAAAGAACTTCTAAAATTAGAAATGTAATTGATTATGATTTGTACCTGTTTGCTGATGCAGGCATTGTACAAATTGATAAGTTAAGATCATACAACATTTTAGATTTAGTGAAAACTGATGCCGGTATTGGTACAGCCATCACTATCAAGAAATTTGGTCCTATGCAAACCATTCAACCTTTAACTGTTAGATTTGATGTTCCATTGTTTTTAAGTGCTACCCCAAACAGTGCAGCTCAATTTGTACAATTTAGATGGGTGATTGGTATTAATAAAGCTTTTTAAAGATTGAACCCAGATTACGCATTAGAAATGCGTAAACGATAAAGAAATTGTAAATCAGATTTTTACAAATCTGATAACATTTTCTATATCGGGATTCACCCAACTAAATCAAGTAGTTCGATTTTTTAAATCTCCTATTGATTAATTTGGGTTGAAAGTGATAGCTTGATTTTTTTTGCAGTCAAGACTATCATTGGAAGCAAAGATTTTATACCTTGCTATATTTGCTAATTAACGCACCTTACTTTGCTTGCATTTTATGATTTTTATCATGTTTATCTAATTTTGATTCGTAACAAATTGGATATACTTATCTTTACAACGTTATGAAAAAATTACTTCTATTCATCCTCCCAATTTTTATTTTTTCTTGCAAATCAAAAGTCGAAAAAATAAAGCCAAGTGTGTCATCAATTACATCGTCGGTGTATGCCTCTGGCTTGGTAAAAAGCAAAAATCAGTACCAGGTTTTTACTACTGTGAGTGGTATTATTAAAGATATTTTTGTTGCTGAAGGCGATACTGTAAAAGCCGGCACCTTGATGTTTGCTTTAGTTGATGAAGCACAGCGTTTAAATAAAGAAAACGCAGCACTTAATGCTTCCTTTGCCGATCTCCAATCAAACAAAGGAAAACTAAATGAAGGCCAACTTTTGCTTGAATTGGCAAAAAATAAAATGAAAAACGACTCCTCACTTTTCTACAGGCAAAAGCATTTGTGGGAACAACAAGTGGGTACAAAAGTAGAATTAGAACAGCGTGAGTTGAGCTATCAAAATGCTAAAGCAGCTTATTATTCGGCACAAGTTAGATATAATGATTTGGTGCGACAGTTAGATTTAAATGCCTCCGTTGCGCAAAGAAATTTAGCCATTTCAGATAAGTTAGAAAAAGACTTCGCCATAAAAAGCGACATTGATGGTATCGTATACAGCATTAATAAAAATAAAGGAGAAATTATTAGCCCACAAACACCTTTGGCAGTTTTAGGCGATGCCACACATTTTATTTTAGAGATGCAAGTGGATGAATATGATATTTTAAAAATTAAGAAAGGACAACAAGTTATTGTAAGATTAGACAGTTATAAAGGCAAAAGCTTTGAAGCCAAAGTGACCAAAATAAACCCATTAATGAATGAAAGAAGCAAATCTTTTATAGTGGAATCGGAATTTGTAAATGCGCCCGAATTGCTTTATCCAAACATATCATTTGAGGCAAACATTGTTTTACAAACAAAGCAAAACACGCTACTTATTCCGCGCAACTGCTTAATACACGATTCATTAGTGATTAAGGCCAATGGCGATACTGTGTTGGTAAAAACAGGCTTAAAAGATTATCAAAAAATTGAAATTCTTAGTGGTTTAAGTGCTGATGATGAGTTAATTGTACCAAAACAATGAAACTAAAACTATTGGCTAGTATTTCTCAATCATTACTCTTAGCGCGCTGGAAACAAACGCTTGTGGCGGCTATTGGTGTAACTTTTAGTATAACAATGTTTATTACCCTGCTTAGTTTTATGTCGGGTTTAAATGATATGTTAGATGGCTTAATAGTAAATAGAACCCCACATGTAAGATTGTATAATGAAATAAAACCATCCCCAAAGCAACCTGTTGATTTATTTGATACATATAAAAATCATTACAATTTTGTAAGCGCTGTTAAACCAAAAAATGAGCTGCTGCAAATTCAAAATAGTGGCGCTATTATGCAAATGCTTAAAAAAGACAAACGCGTATTAGGCATAGCGCCTAAAATTACAGCACAAGTATTTTACAATGTAGGTGCCATAGACATTACGGGTGTTATTAACGGTGTTGATGTAGAAGAAGAAAACAGACTTTTTTTCTTTAAAGACTATGTAACTTCAGGCAATTTTATTGATTTAAAAAACACGCCAAATAGTATCATTTTAGGCAAAGGAGCAGCAGAAAAAATGTTGGCAAATATTGGCGATATCATACAAGTTACAACCACCAAAGGAGAGCGCGTTCAATTAAAAGTGGTGGGCTATTTTCAATCAGGAATTCAAGATGTTGATAAGGTACAAAGCTATGCCAGTATAGCTACCACACAAAAATTACTGGGTGAATCAAGTGCCTATGTCACGGATATTCAAGTTAAATTAAAAGACATTTTACAAGCACCTGCCATTGCCAAAGAATTTGCTAAGCTATTTGATGTTGATGCCATAGATATTCAAACTGCCAATTCGCAATTTGAAACAGGTAGTTCTATTAGAAGTTTGATTTCTTATGCGGTGGGCATCACTTTGCTAATAGTGGCAGGCTTTGGTATTTACAACATTTTAAACATGATGATTTACGAAAAAATGGATTCTATTGCCATTTTAAAAGCCACTGGATTTTCGGGAAAGGATGTTCAAAAAATATTTATTGGCATTGCCATTACTATCGGATTATTTGGTGGCATGTTAGGTTTGCTTTTTGGGTTTGGACTTTCATCTTTAATTGATAATATTCCTTTTAATACAGCTGCATTGCCTACCATTAAAACCTTTCCAATTAACTACAACCCTAAATTTTATTTGATTGGCACCCTCTTTTCTATAATTACCACCTATTTTGCGGGCTATTTTCCTTCGCGCAAAGCAAGTAAAATTGACCCTGTTATTATTATTAGAGGAAAATAATGGAAAGCAATATTATTTTATCTGCAAAAAATATTTCTAAATCTTTTCACGACCCTGTGACCGTGAAGATTTTGAAGGAGGTCAGCTTCAGCATCAACAAAGGAGAATTTGTTTCTGTAATTGGAAAATCGGGCTGTGGAAAATCAACTTTGCTCTATATTTTATCAACCATGGATACTGATTACGAAGGCGACTTGGTGATTGATGGAATGTTGATGCGTAATAAAAAAGAAAATGAATTAGCCATTGTAAGAAATGAAAAAATTGGCTTTGTATTTCAGTTTCATTATTTGCTGAATGAATTTAGTGTATTAAAAAATGTAATGCTCCCAGGATTAAAGTTGGGGAAGTTTAGTTCGCAAGAAATTGAGCATCGTGCCTATGAAAAACTTAAAATTTTAGGTATTGAAAAAGAAGCATTAAAACCACCCAATCAACTGTCGGGTGGGCAAAAGCAACGTGTTGCAATTGCGCGCGCACTCA
>CAMBZU010000027.1 GCA_945872355.1 Chitinophaga pinensis | reverse complement strand
CGTTATTACCGTTATAGGTCCATTCATTGGCAAACATAGCGTTACAACTTGTTCCCGAAAGAATTGTAACACCGTTGAATGTGCCATGATTCATCATCGTCAGAAATATTTTAGCAAGGTCTTGACCCGAACAACGAAAGCCACCCTGAGGACCAAACCTACCGCCATTGGTGCCAGTAATATAACCGTTCAAATTATTAAAAACTGGCTGTACACCTATATAATCATCAGCTTGCGCAGTCCAAACACCACTTAATTTTCGATACAATACAGCCAATTGATCAATATCAGTTAAATCATTTACGTTAAAAGAAGCGTCAATTCCTAAGGGAATACTTATGTTCTGTTTACAATATAAATCGAAACGTAAATTTGAAATCTTTTCAACGATGGTTCCAAGAATAACAAAGCTGATGTTTGAATAATTAAAATAAGTACCCGGGATAGTATTATTAAATTGTCCTGCGCTATAATAGGATCCACTTGGTGTTAGAATTTGATTTAAATTAGGAATAGGATTGTTGTTTACAGTTGCTCCCATGAAGCTATTATAGGTTGAGCCATCAACAATCGTTGAAGTATGTGAAAGAAGCATTCTTGTTGTAATAGAGACATTAGGATGATTAGGATTTTGAACAGGATAGCCCAAAATTGAACTAATATCGGTATCTAAATCCAAAAGATTTTGTTCAACGAGTTGCATAATGGCAATGGCTGTGATTGTTTTTGAAATAGAAGCAATTCGATACTTTGTATTTGCAGTGGTGTTTATATTTCTCGTGAAATCAGATTTTCCAATGGACAGGTTTTCTATGATTCCATTTTCACAAAAAACAACTAAAGACCCACCCATCATTTGGTTGTTTGTTGAAATGGTATTAAATTGGCCTGCTAAGGGCTGAGCAGATGATTGAGCGCTGAAGTAGATAATACTAATGCCACCTAATAATAACCTTTTAATCATATCGATATTTAATTAGTTTAACTCCGTTAAGGTCCTTGTTTAATATATTACTTTCTATTTTTTTAAGAAGGTTTTATATTTCGTGCTATTTAAAAGTCACTCTCTAAAGAACAAAACTAAACAAGTAGAAATACTCTTCAAAAATACAAAAAAAAGCTTTTGCGCTTCATTTAACAATGAATTTTGCCTCTACCAATTAAGTGCGAAGCAAAACCTTTGCTAGCATTAGCTAATAATTCTTATCAATAAAATTTGGCCGTCAGTGTGTTGAATAATATCATCCAAGGAAATCTTTTAAAGTACAAGTCAATTAGCGCTGCTAAAAAATAGATTTCTAGTTAATATTTTAGGAAATTAAAACAAGCAAAATGTTGTACTTTGAAAATGGTAAAACTAATTTTTCTTTCTTAAATCAAAAGTATAATTTATTGCAGTTTGAAAGTAATGTTTGGTTGATACATTCACTGTTTGTGCCATATAGCCTAATTGTAAGTTAAGGCCATTAGTAAATTGAAAACCTAAGGCACCATACAAACGATTTCTATCAAATGGGTTTGAAGTAATATTTATAAATAACTCATCATAAAAACTTAAGAACAAAGTGTTGCTTTCAATTGTCTTTTTGTTGAGCGGGATATTCATTCTTATAAGATATCTAATTCTATCGCGGTATAAGTTATTGTTTTGTGATTTTAACCAACGTTGTTCTGCTCTGTAGCGATGTTCAAAGAAAAATCTACCTATGTTATTTTTCATTAACAACTGTTGCCAAATTCGATTTTCATTGACTGTTGGATTTTCAAAACGCTCATCATTAAATGCAAAATTAGTGATGGAAGCATAACCGAGTGTAAGGTTTGAAGTGGAATTAATATGATAAACTATTCCTGTTCTTAGTAAAATTTGTTCTGGCTGGTTTAATAATTTATAGTCACGGAATTGCGCTTCTAAATGAATTCCTAATTTATCATTGAATCTAACTTGACCAAAGAACATGGTCCAATTGCCTATGCTCGGAGCTGTTTTATTAAGCTGTGCCTTTGCATTTGGAATGTGATTATTAAGTATTAATAAGAGTGTATAAATAATTTTTTCAGCTAATTTGTTGAGCATATTTGTTTCAATTTTAATGAAGGTATTAACATATAAAAGATAGTAGTAGGCGGACTATAAAGTGTAAATTAAAAAAAATATTAAACAAGAAATTATAAATAATGAATGTTTAAGTTAAATCTAAAATAATTAATTGGTTTGCGATAAAGTTTATGACTATTAGATTCAAATTGAATTTTATATTTAAAAATAGCATTCAGAACACACCCCTTGCCCCTCTCGAGAGGGGAATTTATAAAATAGGAAATGAGTTGCGCAAAGGACAGGAGCGGCAACCTTTAATAAGGCGTTGAATTTGCGCTGCATTAAGGATATAGCGGATGGCCTGACCGCACCTCCCGAACAATCGGGAAGGTGGGGTTGCGCCCTAATCACTACAATTAATTTACACCTCTGCCGCCTTATACTTGCCTTTGGTTTTCCTAATGTTTACTGCAACTACTTTGTACTCTGGGCATAGCGCATCACTGTCTGAAACGCTAGAAGTGATATCATTCATTTTAATTTCAGGAAAATGAAAAGTTGATGACAAAATACCTGCTTTTACTTCGGCTGTGATGCGCGCTTTTACATCAATTTTGCCACGTGCAGAAGAAATGCAAACCATATCACCATCAGCAATGTTATGGTTGCTGGCATCATGTGGATTAATTAACAACACATCTTCTGTAATGATGAGTGCATTGTTGGTTCTGCGTGTCATGGTGCCGCAATTGTAATGCTCCAACTCTCTGTTGGTGGTGAGAATATATGGAAACTCATTTTTATTTTCCTCTAGCTCTTTCGACTCCTTCCAAGTGGCTTTTTCGAATTTACCTCTTCCGCGTTTGAATGTATCGATATGTAAAATTTCTGTATCTGAACCATCAGGCAAAACTGGCCATTGCTTACCATTCTCTCCTAACTCATCCCACTTTACGCCTGCAAAAAAAGGTACTATTTGTGCAATTTCTTGTAGTACGCCTTCGGCACTATAATTTGGTTGCGAATAGCCCATGTGCTGCATAAGCTCTGTTACAATTTGGCCGTCGGGCTTGGTGCCTTCAATTGGAGCTACTACTGCATTTACACGTTGTATTCTGCGTTCGCCATTGGTAAAGGTTCCTGACTTTTCTAAGAAAGAAGAGGCTGGTAAAATTACATGGGCGAGCTTAGCTGTTTCCGTCATAAATATTTCTTGCACCACCAATAAATCCAAACTATTTAAGGCTTGCTTTACATGATTTGTATTAGGATCTGTTTGTGCATTGTCTTCACCCATCAACCATAGTGCTTTTAGTTTTCCTCCAATAGCGGCATCGTACATTTGTGGAATTTTGTAGCCAATGTTTAATGGAATTTTTGCATTATAAAGTTTTTCATAGGCAGTATTATATTCCACATTGGTAACATCAAAATAACCTGCGCCTTGATGTGGCTGACAACCCATATCTGCCGCACCTTGCACATTATTTTGTCCTCTTAATGGATTTACTCCCACTCCTCTCCTACCAATGTTTCCGGTAATCATGGCTAAATCGGCAATCAACATTACTGTGTATGTACCTTGTGAATGTTCAGTTACACCTAATCCATGAAACGACATGGCATTGGGTGCAGAAGCATAAGCAATGGCTGCCGCCTTTACTAAGTCTTTATCAACACCAGTGATAGCTGCATGTTCATCCATATTTAAGGATAACACATGTTCTTTAATTGCTTCGTATCCTTCGGTTCTTTCTTCAATAAATTGTTTGTCTTCGAGGCCTTCGGTCATGATGTAATACAACATCATATTCAAGATGGCCACATTAGTTCCAGGCTTTAACTGTAAATGATATCTGGCATATTTTGCTAATTCAGTTTTGCGTGGATCAATCACGATGCCTGTTTTTTTCATCATCAATTGCTTGATCTTGGCACCTGTAACAGGGTGCGCATCAGTAGGATTGGCACCTATCACCATCACACAATCAGTGTATTTTAAATCGATGATAGAGTTAGTTGCAGCACCTGTTCCAAAGGTACGTTGCATGCCCAATGCAGTTGGCGAATGACACACACGTGCACAACTATCAATGTTATTGGTACCAATTACAGCACGCATAAATTTTTGCATTAAATAATTTTCTTCGTTGGTGCAGCGTGCTGATGAAATTCCGGCAATATAATCGGGACCAAAATCTTTTTTAATGCGGCTTAATTCATTTGCAATAAAGCTGTAGGCCTCGTCCCAAGTGGCAGGCACAAACTCGCCATTCTTTTTAATTAATGGTGTTTTTAACCTGTCGGGATGGTTATAAAAAGAAAAGGCAAAGCGCCCTTTTAAGCAAGTATGACCGCCATTGGCTGCAGCTTCATAAGGGGCTTGAATAGATTTAATTTTACCCCCAACAGTTGCTACCTCAAGGTTACAACCCACGCCACAATAGGTGCAAATGGTTCTTGTTTTTTTATCTACAGCAATTGATTTAGATTCAAAAATATCTGAAATAGCAGATGTTGGGCAAGCTTGCGCACAAGCACCACAGCTCACACAATCTGATTCCTTGAAATTTTCGTTATAACTTTTAATGATGTGACTATCAAAACCACGACCCGCCATGTTCAACACAAACTCTCCTTGCACTTCATCGCAGGCACGCACACAACGAAAACAGTTGATACACTTAGAAAAATCAGAGGTCATGTAAGCGTGAGATAAATCTTTTTCTCTGTCGAGATGATCTTTTCCTTTTGGATAACGAACATCTCTAATGCCAACGCGCGCTGCTACTTCTTGTAATTCGCAATTGTTATTTACTTCGCAAGTTAAACAATCAAGCGGATGATCAGTGAGCACTAATTCAATGATATTTTTTCTAAGATCTTGAATGCGTTGCGAATCGGGATAAATATATGAGTTGGCAATCACAGGTGTGTGGCATGAAGCTTGCGCTTTTACAGTTCCACCCGCACTTAAAGCCACATCTACACTGCACACCCTACAAGAACCAAATGGATCTAAATTAGGCGCATCGCACAAAGTTGGCACTGCTTTTTTTCCAAAATTTCGCCTAATAAATGTGATGATGGTTTCGCCTGGAATAATTTCATAGGCCTTATCGTTAATATAGGCAATGGAAGTTGAACCATTCAAATGTTGAACAGCTGTATCTTCTTTTTTCACTCCTTGTAATGGTTTATTTTCCATTTTATAGTGTGTTAGCGTATGTTTTTATTATTTGAAATAAGTTTGCAGTTCGTCATTAAAATATTGCAATGCGTTTTTAACAGGCAATGGTAAACCGCCGCCCAAAGCGCAAAGCGAACCAATTTCCATGGTTTGCAACAAATCGTTGAATAGTTTTTTGTCAATTTTATATTGTTCGTCGATAGCCTTAGTTAGCATTTCAGCTCCTCTGGTTGAACCAAGACGGCAAGGAAAGCATTTGCCACAACTTTCGTGCGCTGTAAATTGAAATAAGTGACGCAAATAATCAATGATTGGAAAAGTTTTTGGAATGCAAACAAAGGAAGCATGGCCTAATAAAAATCCATTTGCTGCGAAAGAATCGAAATCAACATTTAACTCATTTATTTTTTCAACAGGCACTAAACCGCCAAGAGGTCCACCAATATGCATGGCTTTAATTTCGGTTTTAAAACCTTTACCTAATTCGTTTATAACCACTGATAGCGGCGTACCCATATCAACTTCATAAATGCCAGGTCGGTTAAAAAATGAATCTAGCGAAACAAGTTTTGTACCAGCAGATTTAGCCGTTCCAACAGCTGCGTATGCCTTTCCACCGTTTTGCACAATGAAAGGCAAATTGGCTAATGTTTCAACATTATTTACAACAGTTGGTTTATTGAATAAACCTTGTTGCGTTGGGTATGGCGGACGCACGCGTACTTCGGGGCGCTGGCCTTCGATAGATGAAAGTAACGCAGTTTCTTCGCCACAGATATAAGCACCCTGTGCATGAATTACTTTAAAATCGAAATTAAATCCCGAATTAAAAATATTATCACCTAAATAGTTGAGTGATTTTAACTGCGCAATTGCATCCTCTATAATTTTAATAGACTCAGGATATTCACCTCTGATGTAGACTACGCCTTTGTTAGCACCAACCACAAAGCCTGCAATCATCATACCCAATAACAAAGATAAAGGCCTTTGTTCCATAATGTACTTATCTGAATAAGCTCCTGGGTCGCCTTCATCTGCATTGCAAACAATGAATTTTGTGGGATCGTTTACATTTTTACAAGATTCTAATTTATATCCCATAGAAAAGCCAGCTCCACCTCTACCGCGAATTGCAGCGATTTTAATTTCATTTAAAATGGCATCTTTGCCTTTTATTAATGCTTCTTTTAAAATATTGAAATAAGTTTCTACAGGAACTGCTGGCGCTGTTAAAATTGATTTTCCATGACAACCCACAAAATAATTTTCAGCAGATTTTGCTTTTTTATCTTTAATGTTTGTAAGGTTTTCAATATCCTTTCCAGAGTAATTATTGCCATCATAAAAGAAGGCGCTATTTTCGTGACAGCGACCAAGACAGCACATTTCGCCGATTTCTTTGGCATTAAAATGATTTAGCAATTGGTCTTTAACTTTATCTTGCGTGCCAGCAGCAAGGCATGCCGAGCCATTACAAACGTATGCTTTTTTCCCTTGATTTTCGGGACGCAAAAAATCATAAAAAGAGGTTGTGCCAAATACAGTTGATTTGCCTACCAAAAATTCGTTACGTATACTTTCTAGTGATTCGGTATCAGGTGTTCCATTTAGTGCAGCAGCTTTTCCTAAAGCTTCAAACAAATTGTTTTCTAAGCCTTTTCGTCCTGATAATTCGCTAATATTTTTTGACATATAGAAGTATTTGAAAACAAAACAATGACATACAAAAGACATCATTGCTGAGCATGAGAAGCGAATTTAGGAATAATAATTTACAAAATGGGAAAGGCGAAAGGAAATATTAAAGATACAATTGTTTATAAGTTGAATTCAACATTGGCCTCACAAACGCAGCCTTTTTATAGCTTTAAACTTTAACCCCAAAAATATACCCCACCAATGCCGATAGGCCCATGGCTATTGTGCCCCAAATGGCAATCCTAACAACAGCTTTTTTAATATTTGAACCGCCTGTTTTAGCCGCAACTATGCCAAGTAAAATCAAAAATATAAGGGTAAAGGCATAGAGCCAATAGGGCATTCCTACTATTGGTGCAAATAAAACGGTAACTAAAGGTAAAATACCACCAACTGTAAATGCAGCGCCAGAAGCTATAGCTGCTTGAATAGGATTAGCTTGACTAATTTCTGTGATTCCAAGTTCATCTCTTACATGCGCTGCTAGTGCATCTTTTTCAGTTAGTTCGAGGGCCACTTGCATTGCAGTTTCTTTCTTTAATCCTCTCCTTTCATAAATTTGAGCCAATATGTTTAGCTCTTCTTCGGGCATCTCTAACAGTTCTTTTTTTTCCCTTTCGATATCAGCAGTTTCAGTGTCGGTTTGTGAACTTACAGAAACATATTCGCCTGCCGCCATGGACAAAGCACCCGCAACAAGCCCAGCCAATGTAGCTAAAACAATGGGTGCCCTTTCTGAACTTGCAGTGGCAACACCTATAGCAAGACTAGAAACAGAAATAATTCCATCATTAGCACCAAGCACAGCAGCTCTTAGCCAATTACTTCTGTGAATAAAGTGGCTATCTAAATAATTATCAATTGTGATTATTTCTTTATTATTCATCTATTTATTGAGTAAGGCTTTTGCTAAAAATATTTATGTTAATCAAAACTACACAAGAAGCACTTTGCTAATTCGAAATCAATTGAAAAAACAATTCATCCACATAGCCCCCATGGCTTCTATTCCATTGGTTTTTGTTACCTGTTTGAACAAATCCTAACTTGGTGAATAAATGTATACTCTTTATATTATCTGCATTGATATTGCAATACAATTGATGGAGATGTAAAATTGAAAAGCAATAGTTACATAAAATTTCTAGCGCTTCTGAGGCATATCCTTTTCCTCGGTGCTGCTCATCGGCAATTAAAATGCCAATACCAGCTCTTTGGTTGGTGGGATCAAAATCGAACAAGTCAATACAACCTATTGATCCATACTTGGTAGTGTTGATGATTAAACGCAACTGCTTTGTTACATAAATATCATGCTTTGCATTTTCGATATATTCTTTTAAAATATGTTTTGAGAAAGGCGCTAAGGTGTTTGATAAATGCCATACAGCAGGGTTATTTTCCCATTGATAAAGCATTTCTAAATCATGTGGCTCTATGGCTCTTAGTGCTATTAAGTGTCCTTTTAAATGCATGTTAGCTAATTTAAACTGTATTTTATTTTAGGCTCCTTTTCAATAAATTGAATTAATTGTTCATCTAAATTAACTCTGGCTCTGGGTGAAGAAAGTTCGATATTTAACTCCTCTGCAGCATCTCTGATATTGAACTGCAGGACACAATTGCCTGGATGACTTTTAATCAATTCACTTAATTTTTTAATAAAATCCTCTGATAAGTCGTTAAGATTGATGCTGAGTTCTATTTTTTTAGTCATTTTATCACGCACATCACCCAACAACATCATGCTTAAAATATTTAATTTGTAATTGCCCGGCTCATTGCGCCATTCATCAACTCTCACCTTTAGAAAAACAAACAGGCCAGCTTGAGCAAAGTAGAATTTCCATTTCAAATAATCATCACCAAATAAACTAATTTCAAAGTTACCGGTTTGATCCTCAATGTTAAAACGGCCATAAGGTTTTCCTATTTTATTTACTAAATGAGTCACACTTGAAACAACAGCGCCAATTGTTAACTCCTTTCCTCTTATTAAAGAAAAATCATGTAAGTCTTTTACCTTAGCCCTACAATAATTTTTTATTTCGAAGGCATAATCTTCTAAAGGATGCCCGCTGATATACATACCAATTACTTCTTTTTCGCGACTTAATTGTTCTAAATTACTCCAAGGTTCGCAATAAGGAACAGCAGGTTCTGGCAAGTTTACCTCTGATTCTTCGCCAAATAGAGAGGCTTGGGAACTGTCTTTTTGGTCTTGAAAATTTTGACCATAGCGAATTACTTTTTCAAGAAATTGAATGTTATCATTTTTATCTGCAAAGAAATATTGAGCACGGTGCACATTGGCAAAAGAATCGAAAGCACCACCAAATGCCAAGCCTTCGAACACACGCTTATTGGCCGCCCTCAAGCTAATTCTTCTGCACAACTCGAAAATAGAAGTAAAATGACCATTTTCCTTTCTTTCATGTACAATGTTATCCACTGCGGCCTCTCCAACACCTTTTAATGCACCCAAGCCAAAACGAATTTGTCCTTTTTTATTTACTGTAAATTTACTTGCACTTTCGTTGATATCAGGGCCAAGTACATTCATCCCCATTCTTTTACACTCTTCCATGAAGAAAGCAATTTGCTCGGTATTTATTTGGGCATTTAAAACCGCAGCCATAAACTCGGCAGGGTAATGTGCTTTTAAATAAGCTGTATGAAACGCAACATAGGCGTAACAAGTAGCATGAGATTTATTAAAAGCATAGGAAGCAAAGGCCTCCCAATCGACCCAAACTTTTTCGGCCACTTTTAAGTCGTGCCCATTTTTGGCGCAGCCCTCCATGAATTTACCTTTCATTTGCTGCAACACTTCCATTTGTTTTTTACCCATTGCCTTTCGCAATACATCGGCATCACCTTTGCTGAAGCTTGCTAAACGCTGCGAAAGCAACATTACCTGCTCCTGATAAATTGTAATTCCATAAGTATCGGCCAATAAATCTTCAGTTACAGCAAAGTCATATTTAATTTCTTGCAAACCATGTTTACGTTTTACGAAATCAGGAATATAGGCCATTGGTCCTGGACGATAAAGTGCAACCATGGCAATGATATCTTCAAATTTATCGGGTTTAAGATCCTTTAAATGTTTTTGCATACCATCACTTTCAAACTGAAACACACTTACAGTTTCGCCATTTTGAAAGATTTTATAACTTAGTAAATCATCGAGAGGAATTTCATCAGGAATAATAGTGACACCATGATTTTCAGCGATCAAACTTACAGCATCATTAATGATACTTAAGGTTTTTAAACCTAAAAAGTCCATTTTTAATAAGCCTGCTGATTCAATTACATTTCCATCCCACTGCGTTACCCATAAATCCGAATCTTTAGCAACGCTTAAAGGCAAGTGCTCTAGTAAATCGCTGGGAGCAATAATTACTGCAGAAGCATGAATACCGGTATTTCTTACAGAGCCTTCTAAATTTAAAGCTTCTTTTAAAACGGTTGATTTTAAACCTTCGCCATTAAAAATGGCCTTTAATTCTTTCACTTCATCAATAGCATCTTTTAATTTGGTACCTGGTTTATCTGGTACCAATTTAGCCAATTCATTGCTCTCATTTAATGGCAAATCTAAAGCACGCGCCACATCTTTTATAGCCGATTTTGCAGCCATAGTACCATAATTGATAATTTGCGCTACCTGATTTTTGCCATATTTATCAATCACATAGTTCATTACTTTTTCGCGCCCTACATCATCAAAGTCCGTATCAATATCGGGCATGCTCTTACGTTCAGGATTTAAGAAACGCTCAAAGAGCAGATTATACTTTATAGGATCAATGTTTGTAATTCCAATGCAATAAGCCACTGCGGAACCTGCAGCTGAACCTCTACCCGGTCCAATAAGCACGCCCATATCGCGACCAGCTTTTATAAAATCGGCTACAATTAGAAAGTAACCAGGAAAGCCCATACTTTTAATGGTAAATAATTCGAAGTTTAAACGCTCTTCAATTTCGCTTGTAACTTCAGTATATCGTTTATGCGCCCCTTCAAAGGTAAGATGACGCAAATATTCATCAGCGTCGGTAAAAGGTGCTGGTAAAGGAAAATGCGGCACTAAAATATCTCTGTTTAACTTTATTGTTTCTACTTTATCTACAATTTCGCCAGTGTTATCGAGTGCTTCGGGGATATCGCTAAAAATACTGAGCATTTCATTTTTTGTTTTAAAATAAAATTGATCATTGGGGAAACCAAAGCGATATCCTTTTCCACCTTCTTCATCAGTAGCAATTGGTGTTGATTGTTTATCACCTGTATTCACGCAAAGTAAGATATCATGCGCGTTTGAATCTTGTTGATCAACATAATGCGAATCGTTTGAAGCAATAATTTTTACATTATATTTTTTCGCAAAACGCAATAATACCTGGTTCACTTTTTCTTGGTCGGGTAAACCATGACGTTGAATTTCGATATAATAATCTTCGCCAAAAAGATCTAACCACCATTTAAAAATTTCTTCTGCCTCTTGTTCAGATTTATTAAGAATTGCTTGCGGCACTTCGGCACCAAGGCAGCAGGTTGTGGCAATTAATCCTTTATGATACTTTAAAATGAGTTCTTTATCTATCCTTGGCCATTTGCTATAAAGCCCTTCAATAAAACCAAGAGAGCAAAGCTTGATTAGGTTTTGGTAGCCTTCAGCATTTTTGGCAAGCAAGAGTTGATGATATCTTTTATCTTTAAATTCTTTGGTGAATTGCTTTTTAAAACGATCATCAACCATGTAAAACTCACAACCTATAATTGGCTTTATATTTTGTTTAACAGCTTCAGCTACAAATTTAAAAACACCAAACATATTGCCATGATCGGTGATTGCCATAGCACGCATTTTATCGCTGCTGGCTTTATTAAGCATTTTTTTAATGTCGGCAGCTCCGTCTAATAGACTGAACTGTGTATGCACGTGTAAGTGATTGAACTCCATTTTGCGTTATAATGTTTGCGATTTATTTGTGGTAAATTTACGAATGAAAAAGGCCTTATCTTAGAATGTTTATAATTATTATTTTACTATTAATTTCAAAAAAAACATGGCCTCTTTAATTAACTAAATTATAGCGAATTAAATAGATGAGATGCAGTTTTTAAAATGTGAACATCTGCTTAAGGCCTAGTAATGCCGCGCCAATATGTCACCAAAAAACCAAGCGTCGCGCCACTTTGACGCGCCTTATTGAGCTTTTTAGGCTTGGAAAATAATTAAATATTTTCTTACCAAATAAGTTTTAATTGAGTGCTAATCCGTTTTTATAGCAGTAAATTAATATTTTAATTATGTCATAAATATCGCATACATGCTATTTGATAATCGTATCAAGCTCAATTTGCTGTTAAAGGAGGAAGTTCAGAGTTCTTTTTGCTATAAAACCTAATTTTACGAAAAAAGTGAAGCAGCCGAACAAAGCGAAGCCCATGAACTCCATGAAAAACCAAACACTTCTGCCTATAAATTTGTGGAATTTACTTACAAGGTAAATTTAAAGAATAAAATTATTACCAGAAAGATAAAGAATAAGGATTAAAACTTTTAAACATTAAATTGGTTGCAAAACCATAAATCAATCTGAAATACAAACCTATGAATAAGTATTTTTGATTGTTATTACTATTTAAATGATATGAAATCTGAAAGACCGTTAATATTAATTACCAATGATGATGGTGTACACGCGCCAGGCATCAGAGCCTTGATAGAAGTAATGAAAACCAAAGGCGATGTTTTAGTAATTGCGCCAGACAAACCGCAATCGGGCATGGGACACGCCATTACAATTAATGCTACACTTAGGATTAATAAACTTAAAGAAGAGAAAGGTTATATTGAATACAGCTGCAGTGGAACACCTGTTGACTGTGTAAAAATAGCTGTGAATAAATTACTTCCTCGTAAGCCAGATTTGTGTGTTTCTGGAATCAATCATGGTTCTAATTCAGCTATTAATGTAATTTATAGCGGCACCATGTCGGCAGCAGTGGAAGGTTGTATAGAGTCTATTCCTTCAATTGGCTTTTCACTGTGCAATCATTCCCTTGAAGCCAATTTTGATGCTTGTAAAAAAATAGCAGAACGTGTTGTTGATAAAATATTAAGCAATGGTTTGCCCGAAGGCGTGTGTTTAAATGTAAACATTCCCAATGTTGGATTTGATAAATTGAATGGTATTAAAATTTGCAGACAGGCAAAAGCCAATTGGGAAGAGGAGTTAGATGAAAGAAAAGACCCCATGGGTAACTCCTATTTTTGGCTCACTGGTGTTTTTAAAAATTATGATAGTGGCACTGATACAGATGAATGGGCATTAGCAAACCAATGGGTAAGCATTGTTCCTGTGCATACTGATTTTACAGCACATCATACCATACCTTTTCTAACAAAAATGGATATTTAAAATGAAAATTACGCCACAACAGCTTAAAAAAATTGATCGCTTTACTGTAGGATTGATCATTGGAATTATTGCACCAATTTTAGTATTTTTAAGCTATTACAAATTAAATTACGATTTTATTCAATTTAATACTTTTGTTGCAGATGCTTTTATGAAAAGCATTTTTGCACCTTTATTGAGTTTGTGTGTAATTATTAACTTAGGTATCTTTTACTTGTTTTATTGGAAATATTTAAATTATGCAGCGCGCGGTGTAATAGGCGCTACCTTTGTATATGCATTCATTGTATTTATCGTTAAAATATTTTTTTAATGCGTCCTAAATTAGCCTTTCTCCTACTGCTAATAATTTTAAGTGCCACTGCCTGCAAAAAATCTAAAACAAAAAAAATGATTGCAGGCACTTGGGAAGTTGCGGCAATGTATACTGATGAAGGTGATTTGCTATTATTAAAAAGAAAAGGAAAACTATTGCCCATTGGTTGCGATACCATCGCCTTCGAAAGGCAGGAACAACTTAAAAGCTCAATCGTTTTTGAAGAAAATGGCAATTACACAAGAACAAATAATATTACCATCACTTATATTGATACTGCCGCTTCTCGAATACAGTGCTTAGCCGTTTATGCCGATTCATTAATCAATGCAACTGAAACCGGAACCTGGCGATTTGAAGGAAAAGAAACACTCGAATTAATTGCATCGAACAAAAATTATGAAGGCAACAAATTAATTGCTATTTCAAATGATGCAATGGAATGGCAAACAGACTTAACAGTTGCGCAAGGCTTTATCATTTTTAAAGGCTTAAGAACAACTAAATTTATTAAGCAATAATTATTTTTGACCGTTAATTTTAAATTTAAACTATGAAGTATTATGTAATTGCGGGGGAGGCATCGGGAGATTTACATGGTTCAAATTTAATTAAGCAACTAAAGGTATTAGATCAAGCTGCGCATTTCAGATGTTGGGGTGGGGATAAAATGTTAGCACAAGGTGTAACAATTGTAAAGCACATCAAAGACCTGGCATTTATGGGCTTCATTGAAGTCGTATCAAATTTGCCTACTATTTTAAAAAATATTAGTTTTTGTAAAGAGGATATTTTACAATATAAACCAGATGCAATTATATTAATTGATTATCCCGGTTTTAACCTAAGAATTGCAGCGTTTGCAAAAAAGCATAACATTAAAGTTATTTATTACATTTCTCCACAAGTTTGGGCTTGGAAACAATCGCGCGTGAAGAAAATAAAAGCTACTGTTGACCGCCTGCTTGTTATCTTACCTTTTGAACAAGCCTTTTATAAACAACATGATTACGAAGTTTTTTATACCGGACATCCTTTGCTTGATGCTATTGAAGATATCAAAAATAATAGTAATACCTGGCAAGAATTCATTAAAACAAATGTATTGCCAAATAAACCTATCATTGCGCTGTTGCCAGGAAGCAGAAAACAAGAAATTTCTGCGATGTTACCCATCATGCTTGAAGTTAAAAATCAATTTAGTGATTATCAATTTATCGTAGCATGCGCTCCCTCTATCAGTGCTGATTTTTACAAAGGTGTAATGGGCAATTCAGATGTTCAATTGGTGTATGATCAAACTTATCAATTATTGCAGCATGCCAAAGCAGCTTTAGTAACTTCAGGTACTGCAACCCTCGAAACTGCTTTGTTTAAAGTTCCCGAAGTGGTTTGCTATAAAGGCAGCAACATCTCTTATCACATCGCTAAAAAGTTAATCAAAGTAAAATATATTTCATTGGTTAATTTAATAATGGATCAAGAAATTGTGAAAGAGCTAATTCAAAATGATTTAAATGCTGATCAATTAAAAATTCATTTAACGCAATTACTTAATCCCGAATATCAGCAGCAATTAAAGGCAGCTTATCAAGATTTAAGTAACAAATTGGGCGGCATTGGTGCTTCAGCAAGAGCTGCAAAACACATGGTGAATTTTCTCGAAAAAAAATAAGCCCTGTGCGCATGAAGTATTTATTTATACTCGTTTTTTTTCTCAGCTTTACATTTCATGCTGCTGCAACAGCGGTTAAAATTGGCGTACTTTATGGCAATACATTGAATGAAATTAATGCTATTCAATCGGCAGGCCATGCTCAAATTTATTTTGATAGTTTGCTTTATTTCAGCACAGACACTAGCTTTAATTTAAAAATAAGTGCCGACCTTGATAGTCTTACCATATTTAATGGCGAAAGTAAAATTGCTAGATGTAAAACCATAAAAATTGTTGGTGATGCCGATGCTGTAACACAGTTAAAACATGCTCATTTTAAACATGAAAAATTTTATGGTGGCGAGCTTCATTTCACTAGCAATAGAGGATTTATATTTATTCTCAATATACTTGAAATTGAAAACTATTTGCCAGGCGTTTTAGAAGCTGAAGTTGGCGCAAACAGACCTCCAGAATATTACAAGGTACAAGCCATTATTTGCAGAACATACACTTTAAGTCATTTGCGCAGGCACGAAATGGAGGACTTTAATTTGTGTGATAAAGAACATTGCCAGGCATACAAGGGCTATAGTAAATCAGGAACTGAAATACAAAAAGGGGTGCAAAAAACAAAAGATATTGTTTTAGTGGATAATGATTTTATTTTAATTACAGCTGCATTTCATGCCAATTGTGGCGGACAAACAGTAAACAGCGAAGATGTATGGAATAAGAAATTAGATTACCTGCGCAGCATAAAAGATACATTTTGCTTGCACGAAAAAAGTGCACTTTGGACAAAAGAATTTTCTGATGATACTTGGATTCAAAAAATGCATCAGGTATCAAAAGCATATAAACATGAAAATGATTCTATTTTATTGGTGCAAGATTTCTATTTTTTGCAAGATGCTCGTAAAAAGTTTTATGATGTGAACATTAATTGCTTGATCCCATTAAAAGATATGCGCACAATGTTGGAATTAAAGTCAACTTATTTTAATGCTGTTTATAGAAACGGACAAATTATTTTGCATGGTAGAGGCTTTGGACATGGTGTTGGTTTATGTCAGGATGGCGCTATTAGAATGTCGAAATTAGGTTACAACTATAAATCAATTTTGCATTTTTATTACCAAAATGTAAGTATTGTCAATCTAGAGAAATTAGATTTTTTTAAGTTCGATGAGTAACATTTCTTAAGTTGTTTTTTCTTAATTTGGTCTATCAAAGTTGTTAATTATTCTTGTTGAAAACTCATTCTTTTACAAAGCAATTGGAATTTAAAAGCCGTTACATTTGTTTTGTATAGTGGCTAAACCATATTAAAATCGAAGAAGTTTTGATAAAGCATAAAATACAACATCTTTCCTACATTATTATCATGTCGATAATATTGGCGAGTGCTGTATGCACAATTGCTCAAGATATTAAGCCCAGTAAATTAGAAGCACGACAATTAAAAGATGGGCAAAAATATGAGGAAGCACATATAACCTACTCTAAACTCATTGAATTAGATCCAACAGAATACGAAAGTTATATTGAACGTGCTTTCTGTAATGAAAAAATGAATCGTTATGAAGAAGCAATTAACGATTATAAAACTGCATTAAACCTAAAACCTGGCGAAATAGATTTATATCGGAAGGCCTTGATTGATTATCTTCAAATAGAAAACTACAATCAGGCCACTGAAATGTTTAGTACCTTGGTGCAAATAAAAAATAAAACAGTAGCGGCCTATCAAAAAATGGCTTTAGATAAAATTAAATTAAGCGATTATGAAGGATCAGTAAAAGAAATAAATACAGCGTTAGACTTTGACAACACCAACGACTACTCTCATTTTATAAAAGGAGTTGCCATGGACAGTGCAGGTAATTTGCAAGTAGCCATTCAAAGTTATTTGAAAGCAATTTCATGCATGTATGTTACAAAGGAATATAAAGAATCAAAAGACAAATCGGCCTATAAACCTTATTTTATAAATCTGGCAGTTGCACAAAGAAAAACGGGTAATTTAGAAGAATCATTAAAGAACCTAAACACCGCTTTATCATACGATTCAAACGACTTTAATATTTTTACCCAAAGGGCTGTAACCTATGTTAGCAAAGGAGATTATTTAAATGCCGATGTTGATTTTACAAAAGCGCTACAATTGAACGATAAAAATGCGGTAGCTTATTTTGAGCGCGGCCAAATGAATAAAAAGCTTGAAAAATATCCCGATGCCATAGGCGATTTTACGAATGCCATTTTATTTCAAGAAAAAAATCCTAATGCCTATTACAACAGAGCTTTATGTTATGAAGCATTAAACAAATATGAGGAAGCAGAAAAAGAATTTGCTATGGCCAAAAATCAAGGCTTCAGCAAAAAAAATATTGAAGGTGCTTTAGCTGCTTGCAAAGAAAAAGCTTATGAGTTTAATAAAGAAACCAACAACCCGCAAATTGAGTTGGCAAACATAAGTGATAAGGATGGAAGCAAAACATTAAGGGTTCCTAAAAACAAGCTATCAGGAACAATTAAAGGGATGGTAAAAGACCAAAGCATGATTAAAACAATTGTTATTGATGGTGTAACTGCTAGCTTTTCTACTGATTCGAATAACCCTTCCTTTATAGCTACAGTGCCCATAGAAAATAAAGAAAAAGTTACAGTGCAAGTAACCGATGTTTATTTTAACACCACCACTGAAACTTATGATATTGTAAGAATAGAGGCCAACGCACCCAAGATGATTATTAATAGTCCCTTTATTACTTTTGATAAAGAAATATTACCCGAGAACAGCACTATTGCAAATATTTATGTAGAAGGTAAAATAGATGATGAAAGTTTAATTGGTTCTATTAAAATTAACGGTGAAAAAGCTAGTTTTGCGCCAGAAAATACAAACCCCGTTTTTTCATTAAATGTAAATATTGAAGGAAAAGATTCCTTGGTTGTTGAGGTTGAAGATGTTTATGAAAACAGAAAGAGATTGGCTTTCTATATTAATAGAACTTTAGCTGAAGAAGAAATTAAAAACCCGATGGGTCGCACTTGGGTGATCTTTATTGAAAATAGTGACTATCAAAATTTGCCTTCTTTAGAAGGAACAAAAAAAGATGTAATGACCATGAAAAATGCTTTGGCAAACTATAGCATTAGCAAAGTTATATACAAACCAAACATGACCAAGGCACAAATGGATAAATTTTTCTCTATTGAATTAAGAGATCAAGTGAATAAAGGAAATGTGCAATCATTATTGGTTTGGTTTGCTGGTCATGGCAAGTTTATTAATGAAACAGGTTATTGGCTCCCTGTAGATGCATCAAAAACTGATGAGTTTACTTATTTTCCTATCACAAGTTTAAAAGGTTATTTATCATTATATAAATTACGACATACCTTAGTTATTAGCGATGCATGCGAAACTGGGCCGGCCTTTTACCTAGCTATGCGTGGCGAAACTATACCAAAAGATTGCAATGATTGGGAAGCCACAAAATTAAAATCGGCACAAGTATTTACAAGTAGCGATAAAGAAAAATCTTCTGACAATTCTATCTTTACTAAAACATTTGCTAACGTATTAAATAATGCACCAGATAGATGCATTTCTATTGAAAAAATAAAAGAAAAAGTGACGAGTGCTGTAGAACTCAATCAAAAACAAAAGCCTAAATTTGGTAATATTACCGGACTAGAAGATCAGAATGGCACCTTCTTTTTTATAAAAAAATAAGTATGTATAAGACAAGTCAAAAATTTCAATTATGCCTGTCTTTTTTGTTTTTGTTCTTTTGTATAGCTCCTATAGTTAAGTCGCAAACATACAACTTCAATCATTATTCATTAAAAGATGGTTTAATACAATCGAATGTGAATGATATCCTACAAGATAAAAGAGGATATATTTGGTTTGCAACAGATGGAGGACTTTCTAAATTTAACGGACAAACCTTTAATAATTACAGCACTGCGGATGGCCTTAGTGAAGCCGCTGTGAATAGTATTTGTGAAGATGATGATGGCCAACTTTGGATTGGTCATTCTTATGGTAAACTTTCCTACCAAAACGGAAATAAGTTTGTGAATTTTCCATTAAATGTAAAAGAAAAACCAAGTAGAATATGCGACATCATCAAAGATAAAAAGGGTAACATTTGGATAGGTACTATAGGTAGCGGCGTTATAAAATTAAATCCGAAAACTAAAAGCTATAAAGCCTATGGAATTAAGGAGAAATTAGATGATCAAGTTTACTGTACCTTTATTGATGCCAATGGTAAAATTTGGTTTGTTACACAAATAGGAATTAAATATTACGATGCATTAAAGGATAGCTTTATATTTTTTAAACCAACTGGCTTTCCTTTTTTAAATTATACCTGTATGACGCAGGATAAAGTTGGAAATTATTGGTTTGGTTCATTCGAACAAGGTTTAGTAAAATTTAATGCAAAAGATAGCACATGTATTAAATTAAACGAGGAACAAGGTTTAAAATCTAATTTTATTATATCACTTGCACCAGCCGAAAACAATACTGTTTGGGTGGGAACATGGCAGGGTGGTATTGCTTGCATTCAAAATGATGAAATTATTTCTATTACTGAAAACAATGGTTTAAAAAACAATAAATTAAGAAGCCTTTTTGTTGACCGCGAAAATACTTTGTGGGCTGGCATGCAAGACGAAGGAGTATCGCAGTTCAAAGGTTTTAAATTTATACACTTTGCAAAAAATGAAGGCATAAATAATTCAATTGTTAATTGTGTTACCCAAGATGTTGAAGGAAATTTTTGGTTAGGCACAAATGAAGGGATTGATATTGTTACTTTAGATAAAAATTATACCATTAAAAAAATTAAACACCTTGATTTAAAAAATGATTTAAGAAATAATTTGGTTACCTCTTTTTGCAAACAAGGCGATAAAATATTTGTATCAACTTTTAAAGGAGATATTGGAGTTTTTGATGCCAAAACAAAAAAAAGAATTCAAACCTTGAGTATCAATCTATCTTTAGTAAACGATTTAGCCATCATTAATAATCAGCTTTGGATTGCAACAAGTTTAGGCTTAACCACCTATAATTTAAACACCTTTGAATTTAAGGATGTTTCAGCATTGGATAAACTGCACATTATAAAAATGCATCAAACAAAAGATGGTATTGTGTGGCTTGGCACCCGAGAATCGGGACTTTGGTGTAAAGATGCCACTGGTTTTAAACGATATACCAATGGAATTAATCACAATAGTGCTACTAGTTTTTGTAGCGATAAAGATGATTATTTATGGATAGGTACCGAAGGTGGAGGCTTGTATAAAAAGAAAGGTAACACTATTACACAATACAATGTAAAAAATGGACTTATTTCTGATTATATCACTTCGCTTATCAGCGATTCAATTGGTAATGTATACGCAGCAACCAACATGGGCTTGGTTAAAATAAATGTTCAAAATAACAAGTTTATAAACTACGGAAATCAAGAAGGATTTACAGCTATTGAAACAAAAAACAATGCGGTTTTTAATGATAATAAAGGAGCCCTTTGGTTTGGAACTATTAATGGTGCAACTATTTTAAGACTTAACGAAGAGCAAACAAAGTCAGCCACTCCTATAGTGTATTTAATCAATTATCAAATATTTTCAACCCCTTACCCTCTTAGTGCTAATCCAACTTTTAGCTATAACAAGAACGATATTACTTTTAACTTTATAGGTTTAAGTTTTGTAAATGCATCAAAAATAAAATATACCTATAAGTTAGAAGGACTAGATGAAGCGTGGCATATAGACTATGGCATTAATAAAGTAGCTTATACACATTTGCCGCCGGGTGAATATAAATTTATACTTAAGGCTTGCAGTAGCGAGGGTATTTGTATAGATAAAGATATCACATTTGCTTTTGAAATTATTCCTCCATTTTATAAGCGTACTTGGTTTCTAATATTAATGCTTGTTTTAACCATCATTATTGTTTCAAGTTACATTGCATATAGAACACGTTATTTGCGTGCAGCAAAGTTAATGCTTGAAAAACAAGTGACAGATAGAACCATTGAGATTGCACAAAAAAATCAATCATTGACAGACAAGAACGCTGAAATTCTTGCAAAAAACAAAGAAATAACAGATAGTATTAATTATGCCAAAAGAATACAAGAAGCTATTTTACCGAGCACACAATCGTTCAGAAAAATTTTCCCGAAAGCATTTATTTTATATCAACCAAAAGACATTGTAAGTGGTGATTTTTACTGGTTTGCCGATACAAAAGCGAAATCAAAAAATCAATCGGATGAAAATGATATTTTTGTTGCTGTAGCTGATTGCACAGGACATGGTGTACCAGGTGCCTTTATGTGTATGATAGGAAGTTCTTTGCTGAATCAAATTGTACAAGAAACAGCTGATTTTAGGCCTTCTGATACACTTGAAAAATTACACATTGGTATTAGAGAAGCGCTTAAGCAGCAAGAAACCGAAACGCGCGATGGAATGGATATTGCGCTTTGCCACATCAACAGAAAAAAGCAACAAATAGAATATGCAGGTGCTATTAGATCATTGTTAATATACAGAGGTGCCGAATACAAAGAAAAATTTGCTGCAAATAAGCAAGGACTTATTATAGAAGAAATTAAAGCAGACAAACACCCTATTGGTGGTTTGCAAAATGAATTAAAAAGAGAATTTACTAATCATACTTTAAATTATTATGAAGGCGATACCATTTATTTATTTACCGATGGTTTTGCAGATCAATTTGGTGGTCCGAAAGGAAAGAAATTAATGTCGAAAAAATTTAAAGAAATATTAAGTGCTGCGCAGGATAAAAATATGCTTGAGCAATACAATCATCTGAATCAGTTTTTGAAAGATTGGAAAGAAGGCTATGATCAGGTAGATGATATTTTGGTGGTGGGGATTAGGTTTTAGTTGAACTTTATAGAAATCATTGAGGCTTGTTTAATTGAATAATGAACAAGAAACAAGGAATTATAAATTTGAATTTTGAAGGAGAAAATTTAATCGTTTGAACGATATATTGGGTAACAAAGGCATTCGCTACCGCAGGCGTACATGCCTGTGGTTAAGCGTTATGAGCTACAAAACTAATTAGGAATTGCAATTTTAATTAAACTATTGCTTGTAAAGTGTTGAATCACAAGCGTGGACTTTCAGGTAGCCATTAAGTTTTAGAATAAAAAAGAAAAGAAAAGAAAACTGTTAATCTGGAAAGAGGCAAACTGTGCTTAGCGTGATGATTATTTTACAGGAAAACTCAATCCATTATCAGCAATTTGCTGAAATAGTTGTTGGTTCTGGTTTTTAAATGAGCTAAATAAATTTCCCTTGCTAATACAGGGCTGTAATCATTTTTATAGCTATTAGTTGAAAAAACTAATTGCCCAATACTATTGTAAATTGCCAATGCACTGTCATCGGGTAAATTATTGATTACAAGATGCTCTCCTATTTTAATTACACCAGGAAATATAGGTTTTACCATTTTTACAAAAATGCTATCTTTAATCAAACACCCTTCTTTATTGGATGCGCTTAAATAATATTTTCCTTCCTTAAATATTAAAATACCCTGTTCCTTGGAACCGTTACTCCAAGTGTAATTTTCATATCCATTCTCTGCATAAATAAACAGAAGTTCTCCGTCTCTAATTGTGGTATCATTGGGCAATAATTTTCCACTTTCATTAAAAAAAGTAACTTCAATTTCATCATTAGCAATGCAATTATTAATGTCATTAACTTGTAAATTATAAACGCCACTTTGCCTTACTTCTATCCTTTGATTTGTATTTCCTGTATTCCATAAAAAACTATTGGCGTTAGGTCCGATTAGTTCTATAGGTTTACCAAAACATAATGTGGTATCATTTCCTAAACTAAAATTTAGCTTAGGAAAAATTTCTACGAATGTTGAATCAGTATGATCGTATTCGTTGCAGTAATTACCTGTCTGGGTTACCCAATACAAACCTGGTGAATTTATTGTAATGGTTTGAGATGTATCACCCGTTGACCATAAATAGGAATCTCTAAAACTTCCTGCATCTAATGTTAACGGAAGTGAACATACTTGTGATATTTGAGGTAAATTAGGGGTTACGACATTGTTATTAGGTGCGGTATGAATAGCGTCAATAAAGTTTGGCAAGCCATAAGAACCAACATAATTATTACCAGAAGGATAAATAAATGCTTCAAGCTCGAATCCACACGCAGCAGCAGGTTGATCTGGAAAATGTATTACGGAAAGAAATGCAAAATCGTAGGTAATATATATTTTATTGTCGGGAGCCAATGCCATCGCAGCTCCTCCCGAAGGTGACGGTGTAATATATTTTGAGGCAATAATTGTGGATTGTACTTTTGATGAAACATCAAATTGAAAAACTCCTGGCATTCCAGGACAAGTGACGTAAAGATATTTACTATTTGGCGAAAACGACACGCCATATAATCTGCTTTCTATTGGTTCTGGTGCAATAAATGGGATGTTAATGAGATTTGAAATTATACCATTTGCATTATTGAAATCAAATAATTGCAATGTGTCACCAGCTGTAGCAGCAATCATTTTACCGTCAGGCGAAGCTTTTAAATATCCAGAAATGCCCGAGGGAATATAATTATGGTATTTATATTTACAACCTAAATCTGTTTGGATTGGTGATGCGCTTAGTCCATCGGAAGTTAACTTATAATTATAAAATGAGTTGGTAATTTTGTCATGTACCAGTATCCAAAAATCTATGCCGTTGCAATGCCTGATGCCGGTTAATTTTTCTGAAATATTATTTCTTACTAGTATATTCTTAACCACAATATCACCCAGCCCATTATTTAAATTCATATCAATAATTGAATAACAAAATCCAATTGAATCATAAATATCATCTGTTGTAAAAATATAATAAAGATGATTACTTAATGGTTTCTTTACAATAATTGTTGATTGTGTAGATGAATAAGCTCCATTCAATTCAAATCCATTGGGCATTAAATTATTGTTTTTATCCCAAACTTTAATCCCATCAGAATAAAATAATAAATTGCCTAGCGAGTCTGAGATACTTGCACTTCCCTCAAAGGCCCACATGGCACTTGTAAGCATATTTACAGGAGTACCTGTACTAAAATTTAATGCAATATGCTTGGCAAAATACCAATTATTATTCTCAGGTTGAGCTGAACAAGTATAAAAACTCAACACAAATGTGATGACTGTAAGAATTTTTTTGAGATTCATCATGATGACAAATATAACGAACAAGAAATTCTTTTATTGATAGTTCACTGAAACTATAATAGTAAAAAGAAAAAATTGAATCCTAATTACGATGGAAATCTGAACCATCGGGTGATACAACAAATAACAAACGAAAAGTTTTAAGTGAAATACTTAACCCGCAAAAAGGATGGAAGCAAGGTACCGTGTACCGCGGACAGCCTGCTCCCTCCGCAGGAGGGATTTGCCCAAATTACTTAAATAGTAGTACCGAAATTGGTTCTTTTGGCGTGCCTCAAATAGAGCCATGCAACGCCTCCCTTCGCTACCGCAGGCGTCCACGCCTGTGGTTAAGCGTTATGGGTTACAAAATTAAATTGTAATTGAAAATTTTACAAGATTAGTGTAAAAAATTAAACTATTGCTTTGAAAGTGTTGCATCACAAGCGTGGACGCTTGCGGCAGCAAATGAATCGGTTTTAATATAAAGTAATAGAAATCATTAAGGCTGGTTTAATTGAATTATGAACAAGTTACAAGGAATGATGAACAATTAATATTGAGCTGGAACAAGAACAAGAAAGTTTAATCTATATACCAAACCCGCAAAAGGGATAGAAGCAGCTACCACGTAGCGCGCATAGCCCGACCAACACGTTTTTCACGTGTTGGATTTGCCCAAATTATTTAAATAGTAGTCCCAAAATTGGTTCTTTTGGCGTGCCTCAAATAAATGAATGCTACGCCTCCCATAAACAGGAAATAAACATACTCTACGCTCCACACCCACTCTATTTGTAGCTTTAAATAGATGGCAATAATGTAAGTGGCAAATAAATAAAAGCTTATTGTAATAATTTCGATAAATAAACTCATGGCTGTATTGCCACTGCCCGATACTGCACTCAATAAAATGGATGAAACAGAAAACATTAACAGAGAACCATCAATAACGCGCAAGGAGGGAATTGTAGCTTGGATAAGCACGCTATCATTGGTAAAAATACCTAGCATAATGCTTGGGGCAATGTTTAAAATAAACATAAACAATAAGGTGATGCAGAAGCTAAAAACAGCTATCTTTTTAATCATTTTAAAAACTTCGTTGTGCCTGCCTTGGCCAACAAGTGTGCTTACTAAGGTATTTGTGGCCGAACTAAATCCCATTAAAGGAATCATTAAAATCATATAGGCATTTCTGATGATGTTACTGATGGCTAGCGAGCGTTCGCCCATTTGCTCCACAATCATAAAAAATATGAACCAGGATGTTAATGAAATGAACATTTGCAACATCACGGGAGCCGCTGTGAGCAATACATCTTTAAGGTAAGCAAAATTAAATTTATGAAAAGTAAAGAGCTGGTATTTTTTTAAATCAACGGTTTTAAAGGTGTATATTAATGCAAAAATGGCAGCAAAAAATTCGGCCAAAGTACTTGCTAGTGCTGAACCTGCCACTTCCATGCGCGGAAAACCTAAATTGCCAAACACAAACAAATAATTAAAAATTACATTTAATATGGCCACAATAGCGGTGGTGTACAATACAATTTTTGTTTGTGCAATGCCTGTAAAAAAACCTCTAATAACAAATACAAAAGAAGAAAAAAAGATAGCAAAACTACGTATTTGAATAAAGCTTACGCTGGCTGCTAAGATGGCTTGAGATTTTACAAAATATCTTAATATGAAAGGACCGCCCCAATAAATAAATCCAAATAAAATTACAGATAAACTCAATAAAAAATAAAGCGAATGATCGAGCACATTGCCCATTTCATGATATTTTTTTTCGCCATTTAAGCGTGCGATAATGATTTGCACACCCACGCCAAAACCATAGCCCAACATCATAAAAGTTACATAAAGTAAACCCGCTATTGCACTGGCTCCAAGCGCTACTTCACTAATACGACCTAAGAAAGCGGAATCTGTGATGTTAATAATAGTTTGCGCCACTCCACCCAAAATAATAGGGTAAGAAACGCTCCAAATGTGTTTGTAGGCTGGATCTTTAAACAAGCGCTTGATATTTAATCTAATACACTTTTATTACAATGCCTTTTAAATATTCACCTTCAGGATGAAAAATACTAGGTGCATGATCTACTGGTTGCGACATGTATTCGAGAATTCTAACTTCCCTCCCAGCCTGAATAGCTGCCGACATGACGGTGTTATGAAACAAATATTTATCTACTGCTTGAGAGCATGAAAAAGTAAAAATTACTCCACCCGGATTAATTCTTCTGATGGCTTCGGCATTTAATCTTTTATAACCTTGCACAGCATTATGTTTTACATTGTGATGTTTGGCAAAGGCAGGTGGATCAAGGATGATGACATCATATTTTTCTTCGGCATGTTCTAAAAAATTAAAGGTATCAACAGCAAATGATTGATGTTTTTCGTTAGCACCAAAGTTCAAGGCTATGTTTTCATCGGTTAAAACAATCGCTTTTTTAGAACTGTCAACAGAATGAACCAAGGTTGCTCCTGCTGCTAATGCATAAACAGAAAAACCACCACTATAACAAAATGTATTCAATACTTTTTTCCCTTCCGAATACTTTTGTAATAACTTCCTATTTTCGCGTTGATCAATAAAAAAACCAGTCTTTTGGCCTTGTTCCCAATCAATTTTAAATTTTAAACCATGCTCTAAAACAAATTCGCTTTCAGGTTTCCCCCATAATATTTGATTGGTAATTTCAACACCAGGTATCGAAGGCATGGTATCGGCACTTTTATCATAAATGGCTTTTAAGCTATCGCCATACACTTCTTTTAAAGCTGCAACCAATTCGTTTTTTATAAGGTGCATGCCCGTGCTGTGCGATTGAACAACAGCTGTATCTGCATATATATCAACAATTAAACCTGGCAAACCATCGCCTTCGGCATGAATTAATCTATAGGTATTTGTTGCATCATTGTTTATTAAGCCTGCATCTTTTCTAAATTGATAGGCTTTAAGAATTCTTTTATTCCAAAAGGCTTGATCAATTTCTTGCGATTCGAAACTAAATATCCTAACGGCTATACTGCCATTTGAATAATGTCCAATTCCTAGTGGTTCATCATGATTACTCACCACTTCAACAATCATTCCTTCAGCTACTTCTCCTTTTATTTTTTTAATAGCACCTGAAAATATCCAAGGATGAAATCTTCTTGGTGATTGGTCTTTTCCTGAGCTTAAAATTACTTTAGGTATCATTTAAATATTATTTTTATTTGATGAGATTGTGTTCAATTTAATTGATTTTGAATGGCTTATTCAATTTTAGAATTCCGATTTAAAATGAAATTCTATTTCAGTATTTTTTTCTTGGGCCATTTGCAGCGACCAAGCTGATTCAGCTAAAAATACAGGTTTATGGTCTTTGTCAACCGCCATGTGATGTGATTTTTCAAGAATAAAAGCGTCTAATTTTTTCTTATCGGTAGCGCTTATCCAGCATGCTTTGTATAAATTGATAGGCTCAAAATTACAACTTGCACTGTACTCACTTTTTAATCTATGTTGTATAACCTCAAATTGCAGCGCACCAACGGTTCCTAAAATTTTTCTATTGTTTAATGTTTTAGTAAACAATTGTGCTACACCTTCATCCGTTAACTGTTCCAAACCTTTATTCAATTGCTTGGTTTTCATTGGATCGGTGTTGTTTACATACCTAAATATTTCGGGAGAAAAGCTTGGAATGCCTTTAAAAGATTCTTTGGTTCCTTCAGTTAAAGTATCACCAATTTTAAAAACACCAGTATCGTACAAACCAATGATATCGCCAGGAAAGGCTTCATCAATTACATTTTTTTCGGCGGCCATAAAAGCAGTTGGATTGCTAAAGCGCAATTGACGACCTTCACGCACATGAAAATAGTTTTTATTTCTTTCAAAAACTCCAGAACATACCCTTAAAAAAGCAATTCTATCGCGGTGTTTAGGATCAATATTGGCATGAATTTTAAACACAAAACCTGAGAAATTTTTATCCTCTGGTTTAATTTCTTGCAAATCAGTAAATCTTGCTTGTGGCACTGGCGCTATCTGAACAAAACAATCTAATAATTCTCTTACACCAAAGTTGTTTACAGCACTACCAAAAAATACGGGTGAAATATTTCCTTTCAAATACTCATTGGCATCAAAAGTTGGGTAAACCGATTCTATAATTTCAACCTCTTCTTGCAGTTTTTCGGCAAAACGTTCACCAACATTTTTAGCCACTTCTGGAGAATTTACATCATCAATTTTTACTGAAGATTCAACCTTTTGTTTATTCCCAGCATCAAATAAAATTAAACTTTTTTCGAACAAACTATACACCCCTTTAAATTGCTTACCCATTCCAATTGGCCATGATAGCGGGCGCACCTTTATTTTTAATTCCTTTTCAATTTCATCTAATAAATCAAATGGATCTCTTCCTTCTCTATCCAACTTATTAATAAAAACAATTACAGGCGTATTTCTCATGCGGCACACTTCAAGTAATTTACGGGTTTGTGGTTCAACACCTTTAACACAATCAATAACCATAATTACGCTATCCACAGCAGTTAACGTTCTGTAAGTATCTTCAGCAAAATCCTCATGGCCTGGTGTATCCAACAAATTCACCTTCTTTCCTTTGTATTCAAATCCCATTACTGAAGTAGCTACTGAGATACCTCTTTGCTTTTCAATTTCCATGAAATCGGAAGTGGCATGCTTTTTTATTTTATTACTTTTTACAGCACCCGCGCTTTGTATAGCACCTCCAAACAAAAGCAACTTTTCTGTTAGCGTAGTTTTACCGGCATCGGGATGACTAATAATACCAAATGTTCTTCTTCTTTCTATTTCTTGTTGGGTGGTCATATTTTAAAAATAAGCGTGCAAAGGTAACTTTTTTAATGGAATTATAGCGCTGCATTTCCATTCTTAAATAATCATTAAAACACACATTTCTATTCATTTAGCGCTTTACATTTTGCAAAAAGTAAAAAACAAAAACTATATAAATTTATACCCTCAAAAAAGGTAACATTTGTAACATCAATTCTATTGTTATATTTGCAAGTTATTAGCTTAAAGAATAAACTTAGATGAATAAAAGTAAAATACTTGTAACAGGGGGCACAGGCTATATTGGGTCACATACAATTGTTGAGTTGCAGGCATTAGGTTTTGAAGTAATTGTAATTGATAGCTTAAAAAACTCCTTTGCAGGCGTGTTAAATCAGGTTGAAAAAATAAGCGGTATAAAACCAACCTTTTATGAATTTGACCTTTGTGATAAATCAGCTTTAGACAATTTTTTTTATCGTGAACCCAATATTGACGCAATTATTCATTTTGCTGCCTTAAAAGCTGTGGGTGAATCTGTTGATAATCCATTATTATATTATAAGAACAACATACTATCGCTGATCAATCTATTAGATGCGATGATTAAATTCAATTTGAAAAATATTGTGTTCTCCTCGTCGTGCACCGTTTATGGTCAACCAGATGTTTTGCCTGTGTCTGAGCAATCACCTATGAAAAAGGCCGAATCGCCCTATGGACAAACCAAACAAATGGCAGAGCAAATTTTATCAGATGTAGTAAAATCAGCAGGAATTAATGTTATTGCCTTGCGTTATTTTAATCCTATTGGCGCCCACGATAGCAGCTTAATTGGTGAATTTCCTATAGGCGCACCAAATAATTTAGTACCTATGATTACGCAAACTGCAATGGGTATTAGAGAAAAACTAATGGTTTTTGGAGATGATTACAATACAAAAGATGGGAGCTGCGTTAGAGATTATATTCATGTGGTTGATATCGCAAAAGCACATGTAATTGCTATTGAAAGATTATTAAAAAAGAACAACAAAAGCCCTTTTGAGGTGTTTAATTTAGGCACAGGAAATGGATTTACAGTGCTCGAAACAATTAAAACTTTTGAAAAAGTAAGCAACACAAAATTGAACTATGAAATTACAAGCCGAAGAAACGGTGATGTAGAAAAAGTTTTTGCTGATACAAATTTGGCAAATAAAGAACTTGGATGGAAAGCTGAAAGAGATCTTGAAAATATGTTACTAACCGCTTGGAACTGGCAAATTAAATTAAAAGATTTAAAATTAAATTAATATGAGTACTACTAAAAAAAATATTTTAATTACTGGCGGAGCTGGATTTATTGGCTCACATGTGGTGAGGAGAATGGTAAAAAAATACCCTAACTATCAAATTATAAATTTAGATAAACTTACCTATGCTGGCAATCTTGCCAACTTAACGGATATAGAAAGTGCAACTAACTATACTTTTGTAAAAGGTGATATTACAGATGCTAATTTTATTCAACATTTATTTGATCAATATCAATTTGATGGCGTTATTCACCTTGCTGCCGAATCGCATGTTGACAGGAGTATAAGCAACCCTTTAGAATTTGTTATTACCAATGTAATTGGTACGGTTAATTTGTTGAATGCAGCAAAAAAGCTATGGAATGCCACAATAGACAATACCGTAAGTGATAAAAAGTTCTATCATGTTTCAACTGATGAAGTTTATGGTAGCTTAGGTGCTGAAGGTTTGTTTACCGAGAAAACGGCTTACGATCCACACAGCCCTTATTCAGCCAGTAAAGCGTCTTCGGATCATTTTGTAAGAGCTTATTTCGATACGTATAAATTACCTACAGTTATCTCAAATTGTTCCAACAATTATGGCTCCTTTCATTTTCCTGAAAAGTTAATTCCTTTGGCCATCAATAATATAAAGCAAATGAAACCCGTGCCTGTTTATGGCAAAGGAGAAAATATTAGAGATTGGTTATTTGTTGAAGATCATGCAGCTGCTATTGATTTAATTTTTCACGAAGGAAAAATAGGTGAAACCTACAATATTGGGGGCAATAACGAATGGACCAATATTGATTTAATTCATTTACTTTGCAACATAATGGATCAAAAATTAAATAGAGCATCAGGTACTAGCGCAGGTTTAATCACTTTTGTAAAGGACCGCGCTGGTCACGATATTAGATATGCAATTGATTCAAGTAAATTACAAAATGAATTGAGTTGGAAACCTAGTTTACAATTTGAAGAAGGCTTGCTTAAAACAGTAGATTGGTACTTAGCCAATGAAAATTGGCTCGACAATGTAACTTCAGGAGCTTATAAGGAATATTACACCGCACAATACGCAAAGAGATAATTATGATATACCAAAAAGCCTATCATCCAGGTGATATAAGCAATTTAAGTTTTTTAGTAACAGGTGGGGCCGGTTTTATTGGGTCTAATTTGGTGGAATATTTACTGCTACACAAAGCCGGTAAAGTTGTTGTGCTCGACAATTACGCAACAGGCTTTGCCAGCAATTTAGAAGCTTTTAAAGTCCATCCTAATTTTGAAATAATTGAAGGTGACATACGTGTTATTGAAGATTGCAACAAAGCATGCAAAGGCATTGATTATGTGCTCCATCAAGCTGCTCTTGGCTCAGTGCCCCGAAGTGTTGAAAATCCAATTGCCACCAATAGCGTAAATGTTGATGGCTACTTAAACATGCTTGTAGCAGCTAGAGATGCCAAGGTAAAGCGTTTTGTTTATGCAAGCTCTTCATCTGTTTATGGTGATAGTAAAATATTACCAAAAGTAGAAACTCAAATAGGAAATCCTTTATCACCCTACGCAGTAACCAAACTGTTAAATGAGTTGTATGCAGATGTTTTTGCTAAAACTTATAAGATGGAAATTACAGGTTTACGCTATTTCAATATTTTTGGTCCTCGTCAAAATCCGGGAGGTGCTTATGCTGCTGCAATTCCATTATTTATGGATGCACTCCTTGCCAATAAACCAGCTTATATCAATGGCGATGGCGGCCAAACCAGAGATTTTACTTTTGTAGTAAATGCTGTTGAAGCCAATATAAAGGCGCTTTTTGCAACAAAGCATGACGGAGATCCAATGGTTTTTAATGTTGCTGTTTCTGATCGAATTTCAATTAAAGAATTATTCCTGGTTTTAAAATCAGTTGCAGGCTCAAATAACGATGCCATACACAGAGAAGAAAGGCCAGGTGATATTAGAGATTCTTTAGCAGATATTTCGAGTGCAAAAAAATACTTAGGTTACAATCCTCAATTTAAAATGGAGGATGGATTAAAAATTACCATGGATTGGTTTAAACAGGCATTTTACAACAACTAATAAAAAATGAGTTTTTTTAATAGACTATTTGGAGCAAAAAAAAAACTTCCTACCATTGACATTGCCAATTTAATTAAGGTAGATATGCATTCACATCTTATACCAGGAATTGACGATGGTGCGCAAAACATGGAAGAAAGTATTCAATTAATAAGGTCATTAAAAGAAGTAGGCTATAAAAAAATTATAACCACGCCTCATGTGATGAGCGATTATTACAGAAATACACCCGAAATTATTAATAATGGGCTGCAAAATTTAAGAGAAGAGCTCGCGAAACAGAAAATAGAAATGCCCATTGAAGCTGCGGCTGAATACTACCTTGACTTTGACTTTAATGATAAAATTCGCACAGAGGAGCTGCTCACTTTTGGTAAAAAATACCTGCTTGTTGAAGTAAGTTATTTAAACGAACCCGACAATATTGATGCGACAATATTTGAACTTCAAACCACTGGCTACAACGTTATTCTTGCACATCCCGAAAGGTACCCTTTTTGGGGACAAAACTTTAAAAGATTTGAAACATTAAAAGATAAAGATGTTTTGTTTCAGGTTAATATTAACTCTTTAGCAGGTCATTACTCGCCAGGCGCCAAAAGAACAGCAGAAAGATTGATTGACTTAGGAATGGTAAATTTTATTGGCACCGATTGCCACAACGCAAATCATTTAAGGTTTTTAGAAGAAGCGCTTTGTGAACCTGCATTGCATAAGCTCGTTGAATCTGGCAAGCTACTTAATCACACACTTCAGTAAAGCCGCTTTATTCAGTAACAACAAATTTGCTGATACTTTCAGTTTGATTGTTATTGTAGACTTTTAAATAATACAGGCCGCCAGCTAGCTTTTCGGTTTGTATGTTTAATTGTTGGGTTCCAGCAACAATTTGTTTTTGAAACAACGCACGACCACTTAAATCAAATATAGCAACTGAATGAGCCTCAACCTTGTTCAAATTAATGCTAATATTTTCACCTTGGTGCACTGGATTTGGCATTATTGTAATTGCTGATTGATTTGTATTTGATTCATTGCCTACCAAACCTGAAGATGAATAATAACTGGCAGACAATACATTATTGAATTCATCTAATACTGCAGACATCACTACACAGTTTGGACCATTTTTTAACCATTTGTAGGCGGTGGTGGTGGCAGCAGTTAAATCTGTTAAGTAGTAAAAATTACCAATATTAAAGCTATCCACTTCGTAAAGTACATTTTTAGTAATCATTTCTCTCACTCTTAATACAGATGGATAGTTGCCTAGGGGCGTTGTAAGCTCGCCTTGAGATTCCGATTCTAAATCTTGAAAAGTAGTATAGGTAACCCTCACATTGGCGCCAGGATATAAGTTATTATCTTGAAAAATATAATGATAGGTAGCAGTGTTTTGCACCACATCTCCAAGCTGAAAAGGAATTGGAATATATAACAAGTCATTGCTGTAATTCATGTCATTTAAAGTAAATCCAGCTACATCAAAACCCAAATCACTATGAAAACCTTTAATGTACATTCCTGTAAAATCTATTTTAAGAAATGTATAATCACCAGGGGTTTCTTCAAAATTAACCAAGGTTGATTGCGGATATAAGGTATCAATATTGTTTGGAACAGATGATATAGTTTGCGGTTGAAACAAAATTGTATCGTGTACATTAAAATTGCTTTGGTAGTTCCATACTTGACTAGTTCCACTTGGCGTAATTGCAATATTGGCTCCAACAGTATCCTTAAATTCAATCCATAATTCGCCAGCAACAGGCAAATCTAAATAACCAATGCTTTGCGCATGCATAAAAACAGCTTGTAACAAGAGCACAGTAAGTAGTATGTTTTTCTTCATATTTCTCAAATTATTATAAGCAAAGTTAAAAAATTATGCGAAGCAAAATAAATTTATGAAATTCGCAGCCCTTAAAATTGAAGTATGTATAAATTATTGACCTTGTGTATCTTGTTAAGCAATTTTGCTTTTGCCCAAACAACTGATGAAAAACATTTAAAAAATTTGCAACAGTTAACCTATGGAGGTGACAATGCTGAAGCCTATTTTAGTTTCGATAACCAGTCTTTATCTTTTCAATCGAACAACAAAAAATGGGGCTTAAACTGCGATCAAATATTTAACTTAGATATAAATAAAGCTGCAAAAGATTCGGCATACCTGCCTAAAATGATTAGTACTGGTGAAGGAAGAACCACTTGTTCTTACTTTTTAAAAGATGGAAAACATATCCTTTATGCTGGTACTCAAGCTGCTGATAAGGCTTGTCCGCCTTTACCTGAAGCAAGAAAGGATAATAAATATCTTTGGGCAGTGTATGAAAGTTTTGATATTTATGTGGCTGATTTAAATGGTAAAATAGTTTCACAACTTACAAATAATCCGGGTTATGATGCAGAAGCTACGGTATCGCCAGATGGAAAAAAAATAGTCTTTACCTCCACCCGCTCAGGTGATTTAGAATTGTGGACCATGGATATTGACGGTAAAAATTTAAAGCAAATTACCAATGGCTTAGGATATGATGGCGGTGCTTTTTTCTCACCAGATGGTAAAAAACTTGTGTTTAGAGCTTCAAGACCAACCGCACCAGAAGAAGTGATTGAGTATAAAACATTATTGGCTGAAGGACTGGTTGCACCAACCAATATGGAAATATATACCTGCAATGTTGATGGCTCTGAATTGACACAGATTACAAAACTTGGCAAAGCCAATTGGGCGCCATTCTTTCACCCTGCTGGTAAGAAAATTATTTTTTCTTCAAACCATCATTCTACAAGAGGATATGATTTTCAATTGTATATGATAAATATAGATGGTACAGGGCTTGAAGCCATTACAAATAAAAGTATTTTCAATGCTTTTCCCATGTTTAGTTATGATGGCAAAAAATTGATTTTTTCCTCAAATAGAAATAACCACGGCACAAGAGATACTAATCTTTTTATTGCTGATTGGGTGGATTGATTTTTAATTGTGAATGCTGAATGGTTAATTTTTAATTCTTAATTGTGAATTCTTAATTGTGAATTCATAATTCATAATTTCTAGAGCTTAATTCATAATTCATGATTTCTATAGCTTAATTCACAATTCACAATTTACAACTCATAATTTCTAGAGCTTAATTCACAATTCATAATTTCTAGAGCTTAATTCACAATTCATAATTTATAATTTCTAGAGCTTAATTCATAATTCACAATTCATAATTTTTAGTGCTTAATTCACAATTCATAATTTTTAGTGCTTAATTCACAATTCATAATTCATAATTTCTAGAGCATAATTCACAATTCATAATTTCTAGAGCTTAATTCATAATTTCTAGAGCATAATTCACAATTCAGCATGTTAAATTAATTAACAAATGGTGATTGTTATAAAATAAAACATCGTTCGTATCTATTTTTTTTTAATTTCGCGCAAAATTTGATTTTTAGAACGATTAATTAAAACTTGAAAATAATATGTATTGGACACTAGAATTAGCATCAAACCTAGAAGATGCGCCTTGGCCGGCAACAAAAGATGAATTGATTGACTTTGCCATTCGCTCGGGTGCACCTATGGAAGTTATTGAAAATTTACAAGAAATTGAAGATGAAGGTGAAGTTTATGAATCTATTGAAGATATATGGCCTGATTATCCATCTAAAGAAGATTTTTTCTTTAATGAAGATGAATATTAGTCATTAAAAAATATGTTAGGAGCCGTAATAAAAATTACGGCTTTTTTTATTAACTTTTTTAAACAAAAGCACCTTTTTTTTTGATTACTTTTGAGGTCCTTATAAATTAAGTTTGAGCAATATTGTTGAGCAAATAAAAAAACCTGTGGCTACTGAAATGGAGCTGTTTGAGCAGAAGTTCAAACAATCTATGAAAAGTACTGTGCCATTATTAGATAAAATAACACACTACATTATAAAGCGAAAGGGCAAACAATTGCGCCCTATGTTTGTGTTTTTATGCGCCAAACTTTGCGGAGAAATATCAGAATCATCATACCGCGCTGCTTCATTGATTGAACTTTTACACACAGCCACTTTAGTGCACGACGATGTAGTAGATGATAGTAATTTAAGAAGAGGTTTCTTTTCTGTGAATGCCTTATGGAAGAACAAGATTGCGGTGTTGGTTGGTGATTATTTATTATCGAGAGGCTTATTACTTTCTGTTGAAAACAATGAGCATCAATTATTAAAAATAGTTTCAACTGCTGTGAAGGAAATGAGTGAAGGTGAATTGTTACAAATTGAAAAAGCACGCAGGTTAGATATTAGTGAAGAAGTGTATTTTGATATTATTCGCCAAAAAACAGCATCACTTATTGCATCTTGCTGTGCGGCTGGTGCAGTAAGCGTAAAAGCTGATGATGAAACCATAGAAAAAATGAGGTTGTTTGGTGAGTTAACGGGCATCGCTTTTCAGCTTAAAGATGATTTATTTGACTACGGTTCGGGAGATATTGGCAAGCCAACAGGCATTGATATTAAGGAACAAAAAATGACGCTGCCTCTTATTTATGCCCTAAGCAAAGCAAGTTTTTTAATTAAAAGAAAATTAATACACATTGTTAAAAACAACAATAACGATCCTGATAAAGTTAAGTATGTTATTGACTACGTGATTACCAGCGGTGGTATTGAATATACGCAAAACATTATGCTTCAATACAGACAACGTGCATTAGATATTTTGCGTCAATTTAAAGCATGTGATGCCAATACATCACTGCAAGAATTAGTGATATATACTACAGAAAGAAAGAAATAATGAACCTGCTAAAAAATAATTTTAAAAACTACAAGCTGTTTGTTTATGCCCTAGCAATTACCACTGTGGCTGCTTGCAAGAGTAATACAAAGGAAGAAAACAGCAGTACAAAAAAAACGCCTACTCATACCACATTTAAGCCAAGCGTTTTAAAGGATACCATTGGTGGCGTTTATCATGAATATTACAAAAATGGCAACCTAAAACTGAAGGGGGTATTTAAAAATGGAGAGAGACATGGCGACTGGAGCTATTTTTATGAAAATGGAAAACTGTGGAGCTGGGGCGAATACCAAGACGGCAAAAGAAATGGTGTGGGCAGTGTGTATTATGAAAATGGCGTGTTGAAAATGGAAGGAAATTACTTGAATGATAAAAGAAGTGGACTTTGGAAATTTTTTGATAAAAAAGGAAAAACAATTAAAGAAGTAAATATTTAACTCAAACTATTTTACACCAAATTAGCATCGCTAAATGACGATCACAATGCAAATCACATCTATGCCCTCCACTGGCATATTGTCTTTTGGTGTTGATAGCAAACGTGATAAATAATGAGCTCAGCAGTTTTTGCTCATATGGACCTAAATTTAAACATAAAAATTATTCAAGTGCGCGTTTATTAAACATGATGTAGCCAAAAGAAAATAAAATACTGTATGGTTTTTCATTGGCGCTATAATAATTAATGTTTAAACTCAGCGGTCCTATAGGGGTTTGATACACCAGTGCTGTGCTTGCAATAAAAATTCTTTTACTAAAAAGGTCACTATAATAAGCTCGTAAATCTTGATCTTGGAGTATCGATTGGTAGGCTTGAAAAACATAAGCTTCAATGCGTAAATCTAAAGAACTATAAATATTAATTACATTTTTTAGTCCAAAACTAGTGTAATTGTGGGCTCTATATTTCTCTAAGAAAATAGTTTTAGCTTCTGGTATAGGATTAAACTGAGGGGCAGCCAAGATACTGGCAGTGTAATTAGCAAAAAAATCTTGTGAGGCAAAAACTGTTTCGGTCGCAAAACCAAGTCTTAAACGTCCTCTTCTTTTATAATAATTTTCATAGCTCAACTTAAACTGAAACCATTCATGATAGGCTGTTTCAAATAACTGTTCAGATGAAGTGGTGCCAGGATTGGTAATTTCATTGCCAAAAACATATCTGAACTTTAGCGATAAAAATGTTCCGGCATTAGCAAACTGCTTTCTATTCAACGTATTTCTTTCGTAAAAAATATAAGGTGTAATTAATAAAAAATCTGTTCTGTCGGTTGTATCAGCTTGTGTAAAAAATTTAGTTTGATAATACCTGTCAAAAAGGTTTGAGGTATTAGCACCAATACATATTTTAGCTTTGTTTTTTGCGGGCAAGCCAGCATTTATGTCAAAATAATTTTCGTTTTGCACCAAATAAGAGGGTTTAGATTCTTCAAAAAAAGCGGTGCTGCTTCTAAAATAATCCCACCTATTTCTAGTAAAAGAGGCTTCAATATAAAATGGCA
>CAMBZU010000026.1 GCA_945872355.1 Chitinophaga pinensis | reverse complement strand
CAATAGGTTTTTTAAAATCGCCAATATCATGTACATCTAATCCTAAAAAGTGAGAAGTGCCATGCATAAAGTACTTTTTATATAATGGGGCATTGGGATTTTGATTTGCGACCGCGTTTGCATCTAACAAACCTAAACCTATTAATTCTTGCTCCATTAATTTTCCAACTTCTTTATGATATTGTTCAACGTAATTGCCAACCACCAACATTTTTGTAGCAGCTTTCAAAACGCGCAGTACAGCATTATAAACCTCTTTTTGACGTGTTGTAAATTTACCACTTACAGGCACGCATCTTGTTAAATCACTAGCATAGTTTGCATATTCGGCCGCTACATCTAACAAAATAACTTCACCTGCATTGCAAGCTTTATTATTATCAACATAATGTAAAACACAAGCACTTGCACCACTTGCTATAATTGGGCCGTAGGCAAAACCATTTGAACGGTTGCGAACAAATTCATGTATTAATTCCGCTTCAATTTCATATTCGGTAACGCCAGGTTTTATAAAGTGTAATAATCTATCAAAACCTTTAGCTGTGATGTTACAAGCTTCTTGTATTAGCGCCACTTCGTATTCATTTTTAATGGCACGTATAGTTTTCATGATGGGTGCAGCGCGCATAAAAATAT
Source organism: Chitinophaga pinensis (assembly GCA_945872355.1). Classification (GTDB taxonomy): domain Bacteria; phylum Bacteroidota; class Bacteroidia; order UBA4408; family UBA4408; genus CAIKXD01. Next base: position 38,802 of record CAMBZU010000026.1, on the reverse strand, counting down.
GTAACGGATATTTATCCTTACACCATTTAATAAAACGAGCATCTCGGCTTTCCACTTCAATTACAGCGCGAAGGTGCTCGTTGGTATTTAAATAAATATGTTCAGCTTCATATACCAAAGTATTTAAAATAGTTTCAAACTGCGACAACCAATATACTGTTTTGATACCTGAAGTTTGAAATGCTTCATCTTTGGTATATTTATGTCCCTCCCATATTGCAATGGTTTCGTTGGTTTCTTTTAAAAATAAAATTTGTTTGTGTGCAACGTCTCGAGCATCTGGTGCAATCACTAAAATACTATCTTCCTGATCAATCCCGCAAAGGTGAAATAAATCCGTATTTTGTTTAAATCCCATGTGCCCATCGGCATTGGTAGGCATCACATCGTTAGAGTTAAAAATGGCTACCGACTTAGGCAACAAATGTTTTACAAAACGATTTCTATTATCTATAAAAAGTTCTGGATGAATAGCATTATATTTCATTGTGAATTTATTTTCTTAAATTTAGGCATCCAAATATAAGGAAAGATTCAAATAGGAAAGACTATAAGTGTTTTGATATGCACAGCATAAATTCTCCGACAAATTGTAGCTATTTACCTTAATTTTATTTTCTTAGCTTTTATTAATAACATATTTACCATCATAAATAAACAAGTATGAAAAAAAACGCACTCCTCTTTATTCTTTTTTTAGCACTGGGCTTTAATGCAAAATCTCAAAATTATAATAATTTATGGATACCTGATACCTTATCAGGAACTACTTTTAACCTTGCAATGAGAGATACTTTTTCTCAAATTATTCCAGGCAATCAAACAATCACTGCAGGTATCAATGGGAAATTTTGGGGGCCAACTTTGTTTTTTAATCAAGGTGATACCGTTCATATGAATGTGCAAAATTTACTAAATGATGCTACAACTCTTCATTGGCATGGATTTCATTTACCTGCTGTGATGGATGGAGGGCCGCACCAAATGATACCTCCAGGCACTGTTTGGCAGCCATATTGGAAAGTAACCAACAACGCTGCAACATACTGGTATCATCCACATTTACATGAAATGACAATGGATCAAATTACCAAAGGTTTAGGAGGTTTAATTATTGTGAGAGATCCTATTGAAAGTGCATTGGCATTGCCAAGAAGCTATGGCATTGATGATATTCCATTGGTGTTAACGGATTGTGATTTTACAAGCGGCAACCAGTTTGCAATTGTGCCTTATGGTGATAGTTCTGTAGTAAATGGAACACTGAGTCCTCAGCATACTGTGCCTTCACAAATTGTTCGCTTTCGTATCTTAAATGCTGCCATTGAAAGATCATTCAATTTAGGGTTTAGAGATAATAGAAATTTTTCAGTGATTACATCAGATGGCGGATTGCTTAATGCACCTGTTACTGTTAACAGGTATTTATTGCATGCTGGTGAACGTATTGAAATATTAATAGATTTTAGTGGGCAATCGGGAACTTCAGTTGATTTAATGGCCTTTAACGCTTCACTAGGGAACTTTATTGCCGGTGGCGAAAATTTTTTAAATGGCCCTTTTGGAAATTATTTAGGTCATAAGGATTTTAGAATGTTACATGTAAATATTGGGCCGCAAACAAGTAATCCAATTACAAGTATTCCTGCAACATTAACCAATAATGTGTTATTAAATCAAGCCAATGCAAATGTAACTCGACTGCTTACGCTAAGTGATAGTGCAGGCGTTACAAATCCTGTAATTTTAGGGCCTAATGCCTTCATTATAAATCACCAATTGTTTGATATCAACCAAAATGAATATGAAGTGCCTATTGGGAATACTGAAATATGGCAAATTACAAGTTCCTCAATTTTTGGACATCCATTTCATATACATGATGTAGAATTTAATATCATTTCAGTAAATGGTGTTGCCCCTGTGGCAGCGCAAGCAGGTTGGAAAGATGTTGTATTTATTCCAGGGAGAACTGGAACTACAAATACGGTAGTAAAGTTTATTGCAAAATTTGAAGATTATGCTGATATCCTGCATCCTTTCATGTATCACTGTCATATTTCATTGCATGAAGATGAAGGAATGATGGGCCAATTTGTTGTTGTTGATCCTTTTGCCACAGCTGTTAAGACAAACAATCAAACGGCTTCATTTAATTTATATCCTAATCCTGCAAACAGTAAATTATATCTTTCATTTGATGATCCAAACACGCAAGCCTATTATGTAAAAATTATTAATGTGCTTGGTAAAACTGTATTGATGCTGCCAAAACCACAATTGCAGCAAGGCATTGATATAAGTAACTTAACCCCTGGCGTATATGCTTTAGAGTTTACAGATCAAAAAACGAAAGCTGTAACTACCAAGAAATTTATAAAAGAATAAATTAAATGAAAAAAATAATCTTGCTGTTTTGCATAATAATTACCGGGCTAACAGTTAAGGCACAGCGCAATGTTGTGCTTATTATTGCAGATGATTTAAGTCCTGATTTTTTTGCTTTTTATGAAGGTTATTTAGATACGGTTGCTGTTCCAAATATTAGAGCTTTACTTGCCAGGGGTGTCCGTTTTAAAAATGCCACCGCTAACCCAGTATGTTCTTCAACAAGATCAGGTATTTTAACAGGGAGATATAGTTTTAGAACAGGTGTTGGAGGTATTGTAGGCGGCATGGGTGGTTCACTTCAATTGGATACTTCAGAGATTACTATCCCTCGTTTGTTAAAAGAATTCAATCCAAATATAAATACAGCAGATATTGGAAAATGGCATTTACACCAAGCAAATCCAATAGGCAATTTATTAAATCCCAATCACATGGGCTATGATCATTTTGAAGGTCCTTTTATTGGCCAATTGCCAAGTTTTACCAATTGGACAAAATACACCAATGGAGTTTCAAGTACCGTTACAACTTATGCCACAACTGAGAATGTAAATAACGCTGTTACTTGGTTGAAAACTTTAAATCCATCGGATCCATTTTTTTTATGGCTTGCTTTTAATGCACCTCATGAGCCTTTGCATTTGCCGCCAGCAGGCTTGCATAATTTCACAAATTTAACTGGTACAACTCAAGATATTAATACAAATCCTAAGTCCTATTTTAAAGCTATGATACAAGCTATGGATCACGAAATTGGGAGATTGTTTGATTCTTTGCAAGTGATGAATAAGTTGGATAGTACAGATGTAATATTTATTGGTGATAATGCAAGTACACAGCGCACTGCTCAAACTGCTGATTTGTCGAGAGCAAAGGGAACAATTTATCAATATGGGATTCATGTTCCTATGATTATTGCAGGACCCAGTGTTGTGGATCCAAACCGCAGCAGCGATGCATTAGTAAATACTGTTGATATATTTTCTACTGTACTCGAACTTTTTGCATATTATAATTGGAGTGCACAAATTCCTGCTAATAAACCTGTTGATACGCATAGTTTATTGCCAATAATAAAGAACACAAACAGCACTATTAGACCTTGGGCATTCAGCGAAATTTTTAAACTCACCACAGATTCTGCCGATGGAAAAACGATGAGAAACGTGGATTACAAATTGATGAAATTTGATTATGGTGAAGAGCAATTTTATAATCTTACTGCTGATCCATTAGAATTAAACAACCTATTATTAGGAACTTTAAGCTCTGTTGATTTAATTAACTATAATTATTTATGTTTAGAAATGACTAATTTAGTCGGCAATGGAAGTTATTGTAATTTGGCTATTGGAGCGCCTAACCGCTTATCAAATCTACACCAAGTTTATCCTAATCCATTCACAAAAACTATTAATTTTAATGATCAAAACGATAATAAGCATACTGTGCTTTACAATGTATTTGGTACTATAATTTATGAAGGGAATGATATTTCAAATCAAGATTTTAGTAAGCTTTCCACGGGTATGTATTTCTTAAAAACAAATCAATTGAATGAACCAACTATCAAATTAATTAAAAAAGAATAATAACTTATATTTGAAACTTTAAATAAATATTACATGAAATTAAAAACATCACTTTTAGCAATTATACTAAGTGGCTCATGTGCTATGGCACAAACTAATCCAGCCATTTTAAGTTGGTTACAAAATAATACTATTACGGGCCGTCATTATGTAAGTGGTAATTCAACACCAGTTGTTGACGCAGTTATTGCAAATTGTCAAACAGTACAATATTCAACCAATTGGGTTTATGTGAATACACATGGTATTCCAACTTATGTAACTGGGCCATTTTTAGATGGTAATCCTTCTTTAGCTACAGATCAAAATGCTATATTTAAGTTTCCTTTAAATCCGGTTCAAAATACAGGAACAATAACGGCCACAACAGGAGGAAACATTGGTGTATTTATTAATGGCGTAGCTTTATTTGATTATCGTGATGGAGTTGCATGGAATGCTACAACCAATGCACTTTGCGGTGGTCCGGGAAATCCTCCATGTCCAGGTGGAATGGGAGCTGTAAACGATTGGAATCGTGATGCTATTCCTGCTGAAAGACCAGGATTTGATTGTTCTAAGGCTCATCCTGCCATGGGTAATTATCATCATCATCAAAATCCAAGTGCCTTTAATTTAGATTTGGTTACTATTTCTAATGTTTGTGATTTATATCCTGCCGATGGTATGTATGCTATTGATAGCATAGTGCACTCACCGCTTATTGGATTTGCTTATGATGGCTTCCCAATTTATGGCGCCTATGGATACAAAAATGCCGATGGCACTGGAGGAATTACAAGAATTAAATCAAGTTATTCATTACGCAATATAACTACACGCACAACAAGCCCTACAGGAGCTGCTGTTACTTCAGGGCCAGCTATTAGTACAACTTATCCTTTAGGTTATTTTAGAGAAGATTATCAATACAATACTACATCAGCTGCTACACCTGATTATTTAGATGAGCACAACGGGAGATTTTGCGTAACACCCGAATATCCTAATGGTATTTATTGTTATTTTGCAACTGTAGATGCCAACTGGCATTCTGCATATCCCTATGTTGTTGGGCCTACATTTTATGGCGTAAAAACTGCAGCTAAAGTAACCAGTATCACAGAAACAGTTACTACTTATACACCTGCTGCAACAAGCATCAAATCAATCGCTAATCAAGAACTAAATTTAAATGTTTATCCCAATCCAGCAGCTGAATTTATTGCTGTGCAAGTAAGCAATTTAAGCAAAAAAAATGTAAATGTTGAATTGTATGACATGCTTGGAAAGTTGATTCAAACAACAACCATCTATCAAGGTAGCACCATCGCTTATTTTGATACAAGAGCCATGTATCAAGGTCAATATTTAGTTAAAGTAATTGCTGATGAAAAAAACATCACTAAAAAAATTACGATTGTGAAATAATTAAAATTAATGGATGTGAAAAATCGCTGATTTCTTGATAGAAATCAGCGATTTTTTTTGCATTAAAGCATATTTACCGCTATTGTAAAGCATTTTATCGCTTAATTATATTTACAGTTTTAGTCTCCTTATATTTGCATTAAATAAAAAATAAATTTAAAATGACAAAAAATCTCCTTACTTCTTTAATGCTTTTATCGCTGCTAAAGCTTCAAGTAAATGCCCAAAATATACCCAATGCTGGTTTTGAAAGCTGGAGTGTGGTTGGACCTTTTGAGTCAGCCAATGGATGGGGTGGGCCACCAAGTGTAAGTAAAAGTACCGATATGCATAGTGGTGCCTTTGCCATTAAATTGGTTACTGATACTTTCACAAATCCTCAATTACAAACTTTAGATACACTGCCAGGTATTTGCTATACAGGCACGCAAGGCATGGGGCCTGGCAATCCGGGTGTAAAAGGTTATGCTTTTACAGATCGTCCCGATAGTATTACCGGTTGGTTTAAATACGCACCAAATTTAAATGATAGTTTTATCATAAAAGTAGATATTTCAAGATGGGATATTACAAATAATGTGCGCGAAAATATTGGAAGCGCTATACTCACTGGGGCTGCAGCTAATAATTACACGCGTTTTAGTTTACCTATTAGTTATAACTCGAATGCAATACCAGATTCGGCTGTGATTGAGTTGTCAAATACCAACCTAATTCCTCCTGCTGCTGCCATATTAGGCTCTGTGTTATTGGTGGATGATTTGGCTTTTGTTACCAACACAACCAGTGGAATAAAGTCGAATAATCAAAGTGAAATAAATCTTTATCCAAATCCTGCCAACGAAAAATTATATTTTTCAAATGCAAGTTCAATAATTGCAAATGTTGCAATTTATAATGCTTTAGGCGAATTGGTTATGCTGGTTCAAAATCAAAATTTGATGAATGGCATTGCTATTGAAACTTTGAATGCCGGAATTTATTATTGTAAAATTATTGAAGCACAAACAGGCCAAACAAGTGTAAAGAAAATAGTTGTTGAGTAAATTGTTTAATAAATATATCATGTTCTTCAGCGCAGCTATATTCAGTTGCGCTGATATTGCCCACGCACAAAGTAATATTGAAATTGTTGATTTCAATAAATTGCAACAAGTTTTTTTAAATAAGAGCGATACAACTTATTATATCAATTTTTTTGCTTCATGGTGTGCCCCGTGTATCAAAGAATTGCCAGATTTTGAATTGTTTGCGAAAGAGCAAAGCAATCAAAAAGTAAAGGTGATTTATGTAAGTTTAGATATGGTAAATACCTATCAACAAAGTTTAGTTCCGTTGGTGAATAATTTAAAACTTACACAAAAAATTTATCTATTGAATGAATCGGATCCAAACAATTGGATGAATAAAATTAATAAAGAATGGAGCGGTGCCATACCTGCAACATTAATTGTGAATCAACAAAAAAAATACAATAAATTTATATCCAATAGCCTTTCCAATTCAACATTAAAAAAATATTTGCCATGAAATTATTTTTAGGAATCACAAGCTTATTTTCATTCTTATTAATTACAAGTTTTACCAATTTTTTACCTAAGAAAACAGTAGAGAAAACGGTGAATGATTTTAGTTTGAAAAACACTGATGGTAAATTTGTTTCTTTAAAAGAATATCCAAATGCCAAAGGGTTTATGATAGTATTTACCTGTAATCATTGTCCATTTGCAAAATTATATCCAGAAAGGTTGAACGCACTTAATGAAAAATATGCGGCAATAGGTGTAGCTCTTATCGCAATTAGTTCAACAGATACAATTCAATATGAAACAGACAGCTATTTAAATATGGTTGAAAAGGCGCAAAATGAAAAATTTAATTTCCCTTATTTGTATGATGGCAGCCAAAAAGTAGCTAAACAATTTAAAGCCGATAAAACGCCACATGCTTATCTAATTTGGAAAGAAAATAATAAATGGGTTGTGAAGTATAATGGTGCTATTGATGATAATGGCGCCGAACCAGATAAAGTTCAAAATCCTTATTTATCCTTGGCAGTAGAAGCACAGTTAAAAGGCAATAGCCCCCAAATTGCAGAAACTAAATCAATAGGTTGTCAAATACATTTTAGAAAATAGCTTTAATTTGCATTTTAAACTTATTAAGATGCAAGCAAAAAAAAAGGTTTTGTTACGAATGATTATGGTTGGGTAGGAGGTATGAACAACGCTTACCAAACTATTGATGGCGGTAAAAATTGGACTGCTATCAAACTAGGGAAAGCAGTTAATAAATTCAGGATCATTAAAAAAAATAAGAAATTCACTGCTTATAGTATTGGAACAGAAGTGTTCAAAAATACTGGAGTAATTCCTGATTGATTTTACATTTATCAGAAGTTTATTTTTTCTCTAATATCCCTTTTAAATTAGTTAGGTTTTTTTGCATTGCATCACCCAACATGCCTTTCATAAATACGGTCATTAAGTTCATTGGGTAGCTCGAATGCCCGTAAAATTCATTAGTTACTTGTGTATTATTGGCATCAATTGCTTTGCATATAGTTGCGGCTTTTGATTCACTTTTAAATGGTCTTACAAATCTTAAATCTACATCTATGCGTTCGGCACTAATTTTCATAATTTCTTGTTCCCCTTTTCCAACATTTTTATTTTGACTATCCCAAGCAGAAATATAGCCAATGGTGCCATCTACGCCTTTGAATGACATTAGTGATTTTGGATCTTCCATTACCCAAATGCTATAGTATTTTTGGTTGTCGATGATTTTAACGTAATTAAAAACTTCCGCCTGCCCACGATGGATTACGATGCTTCGGCTTACGTTATAATCTTTTGGTAAAAATAAGGCTATAATAAGCAATAGCGCACTTATAGCAACGATAATTAAAAGCGTAATTTTAATAATTTTCATCTAAAAATAATTTTTAATTTGAATTTGTAATTTAACAATGCCAATGCCATTGATACAATTAAAACTGGTGTAAAATTTACATTCATATGCTAATTGTTTTGATTCAGTAGCTCATTGATTTTGTAAAAGTATTAAAAATGTTTTTATTTTTTAATCTATCGCTATTGTAAGCGCTACTTTATTATTTGTAATTTATTACAAATTTGAACCAAGCAAGATCAATAAATTGGCTTGCATATATAAAGTTAATGATCAATAACACACTTGTTTTGCTCAGTTATTCTTTCCATTATCCAAACCTAATAATTAGAAATTACCAACATGCTTAAGTAAATATTTTATCCTGTAAACCAGCATAAATATTTCAATCTGTTCTCTAATTTGTTGCATTAATATGGTAAAACTAATAAACCTATATTTTCGAATTGCCATAAAAGAGGTCAACTTTTGGCACATAGCAAGATGCTAAAATAAATTAAAGCTGGATTTAGATGAAAATATTAAGGAATAGAAAAATGAATAGCAGGTTTTTAAGCTTGCTTTTTTGTTTTAGCAACACTGCCATAACTTGGGCAGCCCTTGCCATGTGTTCTACAAGAAGAAATGCTGCATAGCGCTATTAAGGCAACAACAATAATTAAAGATGACTTAATTTTAATTGAACTCATTTCTGCTTTTAAATATGTTGTAATAGTATGAAAAAAAGCAATTGAAAAATGTTTTAATTTCAATAAAATAAAATCATTTTGAACAAGAAATTCTTAATAACTGCATAAAGGTCTATCATCGGTTTATTACACAAAAAAAGGAGTGCCTTCTCGGATACTGCCTTTCTGATTATGTGTACAAATTTACTTTCATCAAATTATTTTTTGATTGGCATTGACGAATAAAACAGTATTCAATGATTTATTAAAATTAGTTTAATCTTTTACGCAACGAATTGATAACCCCAAGTTCTTATTGAAACAACTACCATGTAAATTGTTTGAATTGAAACTGAGTAGTCTATACCAACCAGTTAGAGTGGTAGCTTGTGTTGATGACCACCAAATTCCAGTTTGCCCTAAATAATAAAAATTGTTGCTTGTGCCAGATCGAGTGCCACCAGGTAATCCAGAAAAACCACTCTCATTAGTTGCATTTAAATTTGGGCTTTGCCAATAAGTTGAATCTATCGATTTCATTAAACCTCCAAGATTTATTGTTCCCAAATAATTTGTCAAAAGTTGCCAGTCCCAATTAGTTGCAACGTGCCATCCAATAGGACATGCATTGCGCACATCTGCTGCAGTGTACCAATTATATAATTTGCCATATGGAATATTAAATTGAACATCATTATTATAATAGCACCATAATCCAACCGTTGAGTTTTCCCATGACATTGAATCAATTAAATTTAAAATGCTATCTCCATTCGAATAGGTGCTTGTTCTTAAGTTTTCAGTCGTCCATTCTTGTCCATTATTTAATATTATTGAATTATAATGGTTTCCTTCAGAATCGGAAATACCATTTCCAACACTGTAAAAACCAAATCTATGATTTATACTATCAATAAGATTTAAAGGAAATTGAGCTATATTTCCATTATGTTTATGAATATTTAATAGACTATTGTTTGTATCAAGCGAAAAATTCAAGCTATCAATACTATCAGTTGGAAACTGCCATACATAACCAGATTGGGTAAATAAGTTCATTCTTACTTGTGCATTTGTCTTTAAAAAAAACAATGGCATTAGGCAAATTATTGCAAATTTCATTTGTATCTTTTTTTAATGATTTATAATTAGGCTTTTTGTTTTTAAGAATTTACTTGTTTTAAAGGTAAACTGGTATTGGCCATTTCTTAAGTTATTGGTATGTATAATGATTGGATTCGATCGTTCATCAAATGGTCCGTTAAATGCGCTCATGACATACCTTCCTTGCATATCAAAAATGTCAATTTCAATAAATTCAGTTTTATTTGATTTAAAAGTCACATAAATCATATCATTAGTTGGATTAGGAAAGATTTGAATATTTATGCTGTTGATTTCATTTAAGATTTTATCCATACTAACATTCCCATGAAAAAATTGAAAAGATCGTGCAGAGATAAAACTCCAGATGTAAGTGCTTTCATCAACCAAAGTCAATTTAATACTGTCATTCTGGTAGTTAATTCTAACAATGTCACTCAAGTTGTATTGGGTGTGGGTTTGATCAACAAAATTAACTTGCATTGATTGTGCATTTGATATTATTGTTTGACCAAGGAAGAAAATGGCTATTGTAAGAGTTTTAATTATTTTCATTAAAAAAAGACTTTAACTGTGATATTAAATAAAGACGCTGAATGAAAATATATGTTGCCTTGATAGTAAAATTAATTAGATTATCTCGAACACTCCCAGCGAATTAGTTGCATAAAAACTGAGTTTGGAATTGAATTTCAAGCTTATAAGTTGCAAGTAAACACATCGCAATAAATTACCATACAGCAGGTAACTTTTAAAAGGAAGTGTTCGAGATTAAATTTTAAAGTAAAGAGCAATAATATCGCGGAAAGCAAAATTTAGAAGGTATGCCATTCAACGAAACAAGTATCCCACTGAAAGACAAAGATGATAGAAACCCGCACAAGGGACAACAGCGACATCCTTTTTTGTTTTGCTACCATAGCAGTACAATAAAAAAGATACAGCGAATGGCCCAGTCCCTCCGTCCCGATTCCGAAGCTTCGGAATCGGGACGGAGGGAGGTGCCCAAAAGAAATATATCGCACAAAAAAAGGAGCACCCTTTTCGAGTACTCCTTTCTTTTAATTTGGTTGAAGATAGCTTACATCATTCCGCCCATGCCGCCCATACCTTGAGGCATGCCACCACCTGCTCCACCTTCTTCCTTAGATTCGGCAAGCACACACTCAGTAGTTAACAACATTGCTGCAATAGATGCTGCGTTTTCTAATGCCACACGTGAAACTTTTGTAGGGTCAATGACACCAGCTTCGTACATGTTTTCGTATTTATCTGTTCTGGCATTATAACCAAAATCACCTTTGCCTTCTTTTACTTTTTGAACTACAATTGAACCTTCAATACCTGCGTTAGCACAGATTTGACGCAATGGCTCTTCAATAGCACGCTTTACAATAGCAATACCGGTATTTTCATCTTCGTTTTCGCCTTTTAATTTCTCTAAAGACTCAATAGCACGTATATAAGCTACACCTCCACCTGCAACAATTCCTTCTTCAACAGCTGCGCGCGTTGCATGCAAGGCATCATCAACACGATCTTTCTTTTCTTTCATTTCAACTTCAGTAGCAGCTCCAACATATAATACAGCAACACCACCAGCTAATTTAGCAAGTCGCTCTTGCAGTTTTTCTTTATCGTAATCAGATGTGCTTGATTCAATTTGTGCTTTAATTTGATTTACTCTTGCCGTAATATCAGCTTTTTTACCAGTACCGCCAACAATTGTTGTGTTGTCTTTGTCGATGGTTATTTTTTCTGATGATCCTAAGTAACTTAAATCAGCATTTTCTAATTTAAAACCACGCTCTTCAGAAATCATGGTACCACCTGTTAAGATTGCGATATCTTCTAACATTGCTTTTCTTCTATCTCCAAATCCTGGCGCTTTAACAGCACAAATTTTCAATGAACCACGAATCTTGTTTACCACTAAGGTAGCTAAAGCTTCGCCATCAATATCTTCGGCAATAATTAAAATTGGACGACCCGTTTGCACACCTTTTTCAAGGATTGGCAACAATTCTTTCATATTAGAAATCTTCTTGTCGTATATCAATACTAAAGGATTTTCTAAAACTGCTTCCATTTTGTCAGCATTGGTTACAAAGTAAGGAGAAATATATCCTCTGTCGAATTGCATACCTTCAACCACTTCAACGTGCGTTTCAGTACCTTTTGCTTCTTCAACTGTAATTACACCTTCTTTTTTTACCTTCGCCATAGCGTTGGCAATTAACTTACCAATGGTAGCATCGTTATTAGCAGATATCGTAGCCACTTGTTCAATTTTTTGATTGTCGTCGCCAACTTTTTTTGATTGCTTTTGCAAGTTAGCAACTACAGCAGAAACCGCTTTGTCGATACCACGCTTTAAATCCATTGGATTAGCGCCAGCAGCAACATTTTTTAAACCACCAGTAACAATGGCTTGTGCTAAAACGGTTGCAGTAGTTGTTCCATCACCAGCAATATCAGCAGTTTTAGAGGCTACTTCTTTCAAAAGTTGAGCACCCATATTTTCTACTGTGTCTTTTAATTCAATTTCTTTAGCAACAGTAACACCATCTTTAGTAATTTGTGGTGCGCCAAATTTTTTGTCGATAATTACATTGCGACCTTTTGGACCAAGTGTTACTTTTACAGCGTTTGCCAAAGCATCAACGCCTCTCTTCATAGCATCGCGTGCTTCAAGGTTAAATGTGATTTCTTTTGCCATTTTTATTTATTATTTTAGGTTGTTAAATTTAATTTTTTAATTAGTTTAGATAATCGCAAAAATGTCGCTTTCACGCATAATAAGGTAATCAATACCTTCTACGTTTAACTCAGTTCCTGCATATTTACCATATAATACGGTATCTCCAACTTTTACAGTCATTGGCTCATCTTTTTTACCTGCTCCTACAGCTATTACTTTTCCACGTTGTGGTTTTTCTTTTGCCGTATCTGGTATAATAATTCCTCCTGCAGTTTTTTCTTCTGCAGCTGCTGCTTCTACCAATACACGGTCGGCTAAAGGTTGTACTTTTACTTTTGACATTTTAAAACTATTTTATGGTTAAACAATTATTTTTTTAGACTGATTGCCAGTTGACACAAAACATGCCAATAGAGAAATCAATAGTATAATTGACATTTTTTCAGTCAGAATAAGATAATTGCAACGTGTTTGACATAATTGCTGACATATGGGCAGAATATTTAAGTGTATTATAACCACATTAATATACAATATAAACCAATTTTAATTGAGCCAAGTAAGCCATTTGTATTTCAATCAATCACTTTTTTATGTCTTTAAAAAGAATAACTTTGCAAAATATTAATAACATAAAAGCAGCTATCAAGAAAAAAACATGATAGATTAATATAGAAAATGGTTTTATTAATCCGATAAACTCAATTATTTTGAGTAATTAAAAATATGTTATTTAATTCATTTGAATTTCTAATTTTTTTTCCTGTTGTAACGCTTTTATATTTTCTGTTACCTCATAAATTTAGATGGCTACATTTGCTCATTGCAAGTTGTATTTTTTATGCAGCCTTTATTCCTGTTTACATATTAATATTGTTTTTCACTATTATCATTGATTATGTTGCTGGAATTGTAATTGAAAAATCGGGAGGTAAAAAAAAAAGAAACTATCTCATTTTAAGTTTAGTAGCCAATATCGGCATTCTGGCTGTATTTAAGTATTACAATTTTTTTATTGATAATTTAAATGAGTTATTTCTTGGTATTGACATTACTTTGAATGCCCGACTGCTAAAAATTGCCTTGCCGATAGGTCTCTCATTTCATACCTTTCAGGCAATGAGCTATACCATTGAAGTTTATAGAGGAAATCAAAAAGCTGAGCGACACTTTGGTATTTATGCTTTATACGTTATGTTTTACCCACAATTAGTTGCAGGGCCAATTGAACGACCGCAAAATGTGCTCCATCAGTTTCATGAAAAACATACATTCAATGGGCAACAATTTTTGGATGGATTTAGACTAATGCTTTGGGGAATGTTTAAAAAAGTTGTAATTGCCGACCGTTTATCAATTTATGTAAACATCATTTTTGAACAACCTGATCAATACCACTATTTTAATTTGGTGCTGGCAGCTGTGTTTTTTTCTATTCAAATTTATTGTGATTTTTCTGGTTATTCTGATATCGCAATTGGTGCAGCGCGTACAATGGGGTTTAATTTAATGACTAATTTCAATAGACCTTATTTTTCAAAAAATATACAAGAGTTTTGGTCCAAGTGGCATATTTCGCTTTCTACTTGGTTTAGAGATTATTTATATATTTCACTTGGTGGAAACAGAGTTCCTGTAAAAAGAATGTATTTGAATGTGGCCATTGTTTTTATTATAAGTGGTTTTTGGCATGGTGCAAATTGGACATTTTTAATTTGGGGTGCCATTCATGCTGTTTTTATAATTTTGTTTATGTTGTATAAGCAATATGCTAAAATTAAGTTTAATAATAATTGGATCAGCAATACGATAGCGATAATTACAACTTTTATAATGGTTACGCTTGCTTGGGTTTATTTTAGGGCCGAAAGTGTGTCAGCGGCTAATTCATTTTTATCACACATGTTTAAATTTAACGAACCATCAGCATTTACATTTTATGTAAAAAACAATGATTTAGGTTTTATTTTTAATAAATTTAGTCTTGCTGTAGTCGCTTTTTCTATATTGTTGATGGGAATTGTAGAGCTTATTTACCCTCCAGATATGATCAATAATAGCAAGTATATCTATCGTGATTTATTTTTTAGTATTGGAATTTTAACCCTAATAATTTGTTTGGGAGTTTTTAAGCAATCAAGTTTCATTTATTTTCAATTTTAAATGTAATGAATAACCCATTTTATAGAGTTTTAATTATTATAATTATTTCTTGCGCATTAAGTCAGCTGGTTTTTGTGCAATTAGATAGCGGACTATTAAAATTTAATTGTTTTACAAATGAGAAGCTAACTGAAATGTTAGTTAAGCCAACCGAATATAAATTAATTACACTAGGTTCATCACGCTCACTTTCTCACGTTAATCCAGCAGTTTTAGATTCTGTACTTAAAATAAAGACCTATAACGCTGGTATTGCGGGCGCTAATATTTATGAAATAAAAACAGTTTTTAATGCCTATCTAAATGTGCGCAAAACAGCTCCTGAGTTTGTAGTTTTAAACATCGATAGAAGAACTTTAAGCAACCTCCAAAAGTTTTATAACAACACTATTTATTATCCTTATCTTAACAATGTTGTTATTGACAGCACGTTGAAGGAAATTGGAATAAAAACATATTTATACCGCTACATGCCATTTGTTCAGTTATTTGAATATGATGATTATATGAGAAATATCGGCATTCAAGGGCATAAAAATAAGAATGAAATAAATGTTGAAAATACTTATTATCATGGTTTTATGTCACTAGCTAAAACAAAAGTTTTTCACTTAAAATCGGATGATAAATTAGAATTTGATAATTTGGTAACCAATGAAGGCATAAATCATTTAGTAGAAATTTTAAATACATGTACTCAAAAAGGAATTAAACTTATATTTGTTTTTGCGCCTGAATTGCATGCAGGTAATTATCCAATTAATAAATCTTTATTTACCATTGATAGCATAGCCAAAATTCATCATTTAGATATTTTACGTTTTGATAATTTAGACAGTATTTATACAGCAAAGAACTTTGCTGATAAAAGACATTTGAATGGCTTGGGTGCTGATCGTTTTTCTCTTCATCTTGCACAAAGCCTTGCTCCCATAATTAAATTAGCTAAATGAATATTCCTAAATCTGTAGCCATACGTTCTTCATACTATCACCATGCCCAAAATGCAGGGTACAAGCAAATTTTGAAATTCACGCAACCCAAGGTAGTATTTGGAATTGATGAGAACTCAAAGGATCATTTAGGAACAATTTATGCAAAATATTTATTTTTAAATGAATGGAAAGCAGCTAAATTTATTAATAAAAATGATATTCAATTATTACATATTTTATATGGAGAAGAATATTATCGCTTTTCAGCAAGATTAGTAAAAGTTCCTATAGTGGTTACTTATCATCAACCACCTGCTATATTGCAACAAGAAATTACTACTGGTGATTATATGGGAAGGATAGCAGCCTGGGCTCACCAATTGAATAGAAATAGATTTGAAAAACTGGCGGCGGCTATAGTGATGACTGATGCTCAAAAAGAAGTACTATCTCAAGCGGTTTCACCCGAGAAGATACACGTTTTACCTTTAGGTGCCGATTTGGAAACTTTAACAGCGCTATCAAACAGTATTCAAGTGGCGAAACAGGTTAATCAAATTATAACTGTAGGAGAATGGCAGCGTGATTGGGATTTTTATTTCAAATTTGTTGCTTATTGCGAGGTGAATTATGCTGATTGGAAATTCGTGTTGGTAAATCGGAAATTGAATGAGATTTACAAAAAAGAAGTAGCTAAATTAAAGAATCTAACTTATTTTGATGAGGTAGATGATTTGAAACTATACACGCTTTACAAGGCTTCTATTTTGCAATTATTGCCATTTAAATCAGCTGCTGGTAACAACTCAATTAATGAAAGTTTAGCACTAGGTTGCCCTGTAGTTACCAATGTTATAGGTGCAAATTATAGGCATAAAGATGAGATTATAATGGTGTGTAAAGATTATACATTAGAGGGTTTTGCTTCTTCATGTAAATTTTTTACCAGCCAATCAATAGAAAAATTAATAAATATTTCCCAACTTGCCAATAATTCTGTCAGTGATTTTGATTGGAAGGGTATTTCAAATAAAACTTTAGAAATTTATAATAGCGTAATATGAAATTAGGTATTTTTGGACTTGGTTATGTAGGTGTAGTAAACACAGTGTGTTTTGCAGAACTTGGTCATCAAGTAATTGGATGCGATATCAAATCACAAAAAGTAAGTAGCTTATTATCTGGTAAAAGCCCAGTTTGGGAGCCATTGGTTGATGATATTTTGCAAAAACAGTTGGCTTCAGGAAATATTAAAGCTACTTCAAATGCTGCCGAAGTGGTTCAGCATGCCGAAATAATTCTTGTTTGTGTTGGAACTCCAAGTATGTCTGATGGTACAGTAAATTTAGATTATACCATCAATACTACTATTGAAATTGCACAAATTTTAAGTGGAACAAATAAAGATATTACGATTGCTTATCGTAGCACTATTCCACCGCATTCTGTGGAAGGAACTTTTCGTCCTTTGTTTGATAAGTATCTTCAAAATTACACTGGTAAACTAAAATTGGCATTTTACCCAGAGTTTTTGCGTGAAGGAACTGCAGTAAAGGACTTTATGGAAGCACCGCGTATTGTAATTGGTACTAAAGAGAGTGATATTTCTGAACTTCAAACATTATTAAGTTATAACCAAAATAGCCCAGTTGTTATTACAGATACGCATACTGCAGAATTTGTAAAATATGTCGACAATTGTTTTCATGCTATAAAAGTGGCTTTTGCAAATGAAGTATATAGTATAGGCAAATGCTTTAATATTAATATTGAACTTGCCAATAATATATTTTTAATGGATAAACATTTAAATATTTCTGCTCGTTACCTTCGTCCAGGTTTGCCTTTTGGAGGTTCTTGTTTGCCCAAAGATTTAAGGGCAATGCGTTATTTCTCACGCTTGCATAATATTGAGGCTCCACTCATGAATAGTCTCACTGAAAGCAATGAAAAATTTCAAGAAAGAATTTTGCAAAAAGTGCTAAGCCATCAAAAAAGTAAAATACTGTTGGTTGGCGTTACCTTTAAAAATTTTACTGATGATGTTAGAGAAAGTCCTATGTTAAGATTGGCTAATGATATTATTGATAATTCAAAAGTAGAATTTGCTGTTTACGATGAGGATATTAATTTAATTAGCTTACGCATTGAAAATTCTAATATTGTAAAATATATTGAAATAGATTTACAAAAAGCAATTGCAAATACTGAATTGGTAATTGTAACAAAACGATACATGCCAGAGGTTTTAAAATATGTAAATGATAAACATATTGTATTAAATTTTGCTGATATGAAACGTTACGATTCTGCAGCTAAACTTGATTATTTATATTAGACTTAGCTATTTTTTATTAGATAATTATAGCTTTAAAATTCGATAAAAAAATACAGGTTGAATATTAAACTAATAAACGTTAATATTAATATTCAAAGAAATAAAATGCAATAGATGGTTCGTAAACTTATTTGAAAATATATACTTAATATTGCACATTAATACATCAAAGTAATTGAACAAAATAGCCATATTTGCCTCTGGAGGTGGTACCAATGCCGAGAATATTATCAGTTATTTTAAAGATAAAACTGAAGTAGCAAAAATAGCTTTTGTGGTTACCAACAATGCACAAGCTGGTGTAATTAATAGATGCAAGCGTTTAGCAATACCTGTTTTTATACTTAATAATGCCAGTTTTGATCATCCAATGGCACTTTTAAATTTTCTGCAAAAGAATAATATCAATTGGATTATTTTAGCTGGTTTTTTAAGAAAGATAAGTCCAATTTTAATTGACAATTTTTCAAATCGGATCATTAATATTCATCCTGCATTATTGCCAAAATATGGAGGAAAAGGTATGTATGGGCATCATGTGCACCAAGCTATTGTTGCTGCTAAAGAAAAAGAAAGTGGCATTACAATTCATTATGTTAATCAAAATTATGATGAAGGTGCCATCATTTTTCAAGCTAAATGTGAATTAGCGCATGACGAAACTTCGGTTTCATTGGCGGCCAAAATACATCAGTTAGAACAAAAACACTTTCCATTGATATTGGAACAGTTGTTGCAAAAAGAGCGCATTAAACAACAATAAGAAAATATAAAATGAAAGTAATTCAACACAATAAAATTATAAAAAGTATTGCATTTTTGTTCCTGGTATTAGTGTCAAAATTATTGGTGGCACAAACAATGCCTATTGGTAGCGATTCATTAAAATTGAATGCAGATACTAGAATTACAACACTGCAAGATAAATATATTGAATTGAACAAGTTGAAGCAAACCAGCAGTGGTTACAGAATACAAATTCATTTTGGCAATGAGCGCGAAAAAGCGAGAGACATTAAAACAAAATTTTTACAAGCATTTCCAGACGTGCCTGCATATGATAGTTACCAAAGCCCTAATTTTAGAGTGCGTGTAGGTGATTATAGAAGTAAATTGGAAGCCACAAAATATTTAAAACAAATTAGTGCAGCTTTCCCAAGTTCTTTTATTGTTAATGATAACATTAAATATCCTAAGTTAATTATTGAGTAAATGTTGGTTAAATTATAGCCTTACCACAAGGAATGTAATTTTGTATAACAACTGTTGAATTCTTCATGTTGGAGTAAACTCTTTTTTCTTGTTCGTCACGTTTTAACCCAGATTACGCATCAGAAATGCGTAAACGATAAAGAAATTGTAAATCAGATTTTTACAAATCTGATAACATTTTCTATATCGGGATTAACCCAACTAAATCAAGTAGTTCGATTTTTTAAATCTCCTATTGATTAATTTGGGTTTAACTGCGGTTTCAATTTTTCTTTGTTGGTGTTATAATACCGATGTGAAATAAGTAATGGACCAAATTTGTTTCACTTCATTTGTCCCAAACTTTTTTCCGACCGGCATTTACCAATGTAAGATTTTAAATTATTGGCATAATTTAGAAATCACATTGGTATAATATACTCATTGTTGGTGTTATTACCAGCAAGGCTCCATCCCGCGCAAAGGACAGCAGCGGCATCCTTTTTTGGGCCATCTCAACTTAAAATTGAAAACGAAAAGGAAATGGCCTAAAAAAGATAAAGCGGATGGCCTGACCCTACTTCAGGAGGGTTGCGCCCAAATATTCAAACATTATTTAATTCAAAATACAAATTTTAAAGCCTAAATGCTTAACTTCGCGCTCCTTAAATTAAAAAACAGTTTATGATTAACATTACATTACCTGATGGTTCGGTAAGACAATACGAGGCAGGCACTACTGCGCTTGGTGTTGCAAAAAGTATTAGCGAAGGCTTGGCCCGCAATGTGGTGGCTGCTAAAGTAAATGGCGAGGTTTGGGATGCCACGCGTGCTATAACTACCGACGCTCATTTAGTGTTATTAAAAGCTGAAGACACAGAAGGAAAGGCTACATTATGGCATTCCTCAGCGCATTTAATGGCCGAAGCTATTGAAGCGATATATCCGGGAACCAAGTTTGGGATTGGTCCTGCTATTGAAAATGGCTTTTATTATGATATTGATTTAGGTGGCAAAGCCATTGCTCTTGAGGATTTGAAAGCCATTGAAGATAAAATGATGGCATTGGCTAAAAGAAATGTTTCATTTTCGCGCAAAGAGGTTTCGAAAGCTGATGCTGTAGCTTATTTTACAGAGAAGCAAGATGAGTATAAATTAGATTTGTTGAAAGACTTAGAAGATGGTAAAATTACTTTTTATACACAAGGTGATTTTACTGATTTGTGTCGTGGCCCACACATTCCTGATACAAGTTTTATTAAGGCCATTAAATTGATGAATATTGCTGGCGCCTACTGGCGTGGCGATGAAAAAAATAAGCAGCTGACCCGTATTTATGGAATTACATTTACCAAAGCCAAAGATTTAAGTGATTATTTGCTCATGCTGGAGGAAGCCAAAAAGCGTGACCATCGTAAGCTTGGAAAGGAATTGGAGTTGTTTACTTTTTCTGAAAAAGTGGGCATGGGTTTGCCTTTATGGTTACCCAAAGGTGCTGCTTTGCGCGAACGTCTCGAAAACTTTTTGAAGAAAGCGCAAATGAAAGCTGGCTATTTGCCTGTAATTACGCCCCATATTGGGAATAAAAATTTATACATTACTTCTGGTCATTACGAAAAATATGGAGCAGATTCTTTTCAACCTATAAAGACGCCACATGAAGGTGAAGAGTTTTTCTTGAAGCCTATGAATTGCCCGCACCATTGTGAAATATATAAGGCTACGCCAAAATCATACAAGGATTTGCCTGTGCGTTTGGCGGAGTTTGGCACTGTTTACCGTTATGAGCAAGCGGGTGAATTACATGGTTTAACGCGCGTGCGCGGATTTACGCAAGATGATGCACATTTATTTTGCCGTCCAGATCAAGTGAAAGAAGAGTTTTGTAAAGTGATTGATTTGGTATTGTATGTTTTTAGAGCGCTCGATTTTAAAGACTATACCGCTCAAATATCTTTGCGTGATCCTAATAATAAAGCAAAGTATATTGGTACTGATGAAAATTGGGCCTTGGCCGAAAGTGCAATCATTGAATCAGCCGCGGAAAAAGGTTTAAATACTGTGGTTGAATTGGGCGAAGCAGCATTTTATGGACCTAAATTAGACTTTATGGTGCGTGATGCTATTGGGCGTAAATGGCAATTGGGAACTATTCAGGTAGATTATAATTTGCCTGAGCGTTTTGAATTAGAGTATACAGGAAGTGATAATCAAAAGCATCGCCCAGTGATGATACATAGAGCGCCTTTTGGCTCTTTAGAGCGTTTTGTGGCAGTTTTAATTGAACATTGTGCAGGTAAATTTCCTCTATGGTTAGCACCAGAGCAGGTAAGTATTTTGCCAATTAGCGAGAAGTATAACGATTACGCAAAAAAAGTTTTAGAATTACTAAAAAATTACGATATTCGCGGACTTGTTGACGATAGGAACGAAAAAATTGGCAAAAAAATAAGGGATACCGAGTTAAATAAAGTACCTTTTATGATTATTGTTGGTGAGAAAGAAGCTGAGGAAGGCACATTATCAGTAAGAAAACAAAGCGTTGGTGATTTAGGAACATTTACAATAGCGGAGTTTGCAACGCTAATAAACACAGATTTAGAGATTATAGCATAAATATATTTATTAACTTAAAAAAACAGGAAACCCATAGCAACAGATGTTACCAAGCCTACAACATTAGGCGAAAGAAAATTTGATCCGCGGATCCCAAAAATTATTAAGGGAAAAGTTCAACGTCAGGACGAACATAATATCAATGAAAACATTAGAGCGCCTCGCGTAAGGGTGGTTGCAGATGATGTTGAGCCAGCAATTTATCCAATACAACAAGCATTGTTGATGGCTAAAGACGCAGGATTAGATCTGGTGGAAATTGCGCCAAATGCAGATCCACCGGTTTGTAAAATTATTGATTATAAAAAGTTCTTATACGAACACCGCAAGAAGCAAAAGGAAATTAAGGCTAAATCGTCAAAAATTACCATAAAGGAAATTAGATTTGGACCTAATACCGATGAACATGATTTTGTATTTAAAAAGAATCATGCGCAAAAGTTTTTGGAAGAAGGCTCAAAGGTAAAAGCATTTGTACTGTTCAAGGGAAGAACTATTTTATTTAAAGAAAAAGGGGAGTTGATGTTGTTGCGTTTTGCACAAGACCTTGCTGAGTTTGGTAAAGTTGAAC
Source organism: Chitinophaga pinensis (assembly GCA_945872355.1). Lineage (GTDB taxonomy): Bacteria > Bacteroidota > Bacteroidia > UBA4408 > UBA4408 > CAIKXD01. Next base: position 16,209 of record CAMBZU010000026.1, on the reverse strand, counting down.
AGTTACCTTTGTTGGAAGGTAAAAAAATGATGATGACCTTAGCTCCAAAGCCAAAGAAATAAGAAAACCAATTATTAACACCATAAAACACAAACAAGAATGCCAAAAATGAAAACCAACTCCAGTGCAAAGAAGCGCTTTTCTTTCACAGGAACAGGTAAAATTAAAAGAAAGCATGCTTTCAAAAGTCATATTTTGACTAAAAAATCAACCAAGCGTAAGCGCGCATTAACACACGCAACCTTAGTAAGCAAGCCTGATTCAGGTAATGTGAAAAGAATGTTGTGTGTTGGTAAATAACAATTAAAACAACAGGTAATTTAAGTATTAACCCGAAAATCAGTACTACAAGACTCTTACAGAGCACTGATTGTCAAAACAAAACAAAACATGCCAAGATCGGTCAACCATGTGGCTTCAAAAGCCCGCAGAAAGAAAATCCTTAAGCAAACAAAAGGATATTGGGGAGCACGTAAAAACGTGTTTACCATCGCAAAAAATATTTTAGAAAAAGGTTTAACTTACGCTTATCGCGATAGAAAAACTAAGAAGCGCAACTTCCGTGCATTATGGGTACAAAGAATTAATGCAGGCGTTCGCGCGCATGGATTAAGCTACTCACAATTTATGGGTAAAATTCATGCTAATAATGTGCAATTAAACCGTAAGGTTTTAGCCGATTTAGCGATGAACCACCCAGCTGCTTTTAAAGCAGTAGTTGACTCTGTAAAATAAATTCTAAACAAGTTAATAATTGGTTAAAAAGCCTCCTGAATAAGGGGGCTTTTTTTATGAAATAAAGGAAAGCATCGCTAAGCTAAACTTGGCTTACTTTTGCCAAATTATTTACGACTGAAACATATCTAAAATATTTATTTTTAAAACAAATACTCCCGCAAATTAAGCATGAGCGTTTGTTTTTAATCCTTGTAATTTATCATTGGTAAAACTACAATTCAATTCGTGATTATAGTTACTGCTTATTTTTTTTATTTACAAAATATACGCCAATGCTCAAGTAAATCTGGTTAAAGGGTATTTTAGTATCGTAATTATATTTTGAGTTGCTGCTTGTTTCATCTTGATAGTAATTACCTTGTGTATAGGTATAATATGTGTCTTGATAGTAATCAATTTTAATTTTCATGCTTCCATAAAGTAAACCTATTTCATTGGTTAAAAAACATTTATCATTTATCCAGTACTTAATTTTATAAGATACATTCAATACACTAAATGGTTTTCGTGTAAAAGTGCTGGTCTGTATAGACTTTGCAATTACAGGTTCATCCAATATGGCCTCAGTATTACTTAATGAGTCGTATACGCTAATCATCCTATTAAATTCTAAAGATTTAGTTTCAGTATGCAAAGAGGTTTTCCCTTCCCCAAAATAATAATTTAAACCCAATCCAAGGTAATTTTTTATATTATAACCGAATAGATAAAAATGCGTTTTAGCACCTGCAAAATACAAATTCTTATATAAATTCCCTGTACGAACAATTTTATCATAGTCGTCAAAGAATAGTGTCCTACTATATCTGTATTGATGTTTTGTTTTAGGGATATAATTATTATTCTCTAAATGTTCAAGTTCTGGAAAAGCGCTTGAATTCACCTTTGTTAAATAGATGCCTGTGTATAAATTAAGATCTAAAAGATCATTCAATCTCTGATAAGCACTCAATTCAAAACCAACGGCATGGTTATCAAATGGACTTAAAAATAAAGCATTTGCGCCAATACTAAATCCTGGCTTATTATATTCTTTAGTAAAATACCTACTTTCAATAGGCTGGATACTGCTAATCATTTCAATGGGCACGTTTTTAACTTCTCCATTGGATAGTTTTAAATTTACTGTTCCATTATTAAAATTAACAGCGTAGGTGGCAGCATACTTAAAACCTGTAACTAAAGTCACTGTATGCAAAGTATCTGGTATTTTTGCACTATTTTCACACAAAACTATTTTGTATAAATCTGTAAAAGCAATTCTAATGCAGGATTTATTTTGCAACTGAAAACTAATAGAGTCATTGTCTAAATCAAAGCCTTTTTGTATTTTAAAATTGGTACCATCTTTTAAATAGAGATTTGATGTAACTTGCGCTTTGATGTTGTATGCAATGCAAAACAAAAGGCTTAAGATGAATGTCTTCTTCAATTAATAATAGGTTTGATTAATTGAAATAACGCAAGTTAATTCACAAAATTGAAAAGAACCAAAATCAATTATTGTTTAACAAGCTTAAAATGTTCAGTTTTTGAATTACAAATAGCTTGAATGAAATATATCCCTGCGCTCAACAATTGAATATCAATTTGTGCATGTTGATTATTGATTTGATATTGATTAATAAGCGCTCCATTGATGTCATAAATTAAAACTTGGTTGATGATATCATTATTTGATTGTAACTCAAAATAATGTTGCGCTGGCTGAGAAAGCGTAGCTAAAAATTCAAACTTGTTTCAAACTTATAATGGTAATGTCCAACTATATTTGTCAATTTATACTTTTGATAAATTTTATTAGTCCTGTAAAATAAGCTTCTTGGTCGTCATACATACTTAAATGGCTACCGTTTGCACAAAGCAAAAATTGGCCACTTGGCATTTGTTTACTCATCCACTCCATATGCTTGGGATCCATTGTATCATAGGTTGCACCAATTGTTAGCGTTGGAACTTTAATATTTTTCAATTCATTGCTAAAGTCCCAATTTGCTAATTTTCCTGCAACACCAAATTCACTTGGGCCTTGCATATTTACGTAAAGTTCATTGTTTAATTTTCCGAACATTCTATTAAGTGGTTCTGGCCATTCAGCTAATCGTATTATATGTTTTGCATAAAAATTTGGAAGTAACAATCCCATATATTTTGGATTCTGAAAATCCCCCTTTTTCTCTAACATCCTTATTGTATCTAAAACGGCAGGTGGCATTTGTTTTGCCAAAACTTCATTAGCATATTTTCCATATTCCGGACAACTTGCCATCATGTTCGAAATAATTAATCCTTTAATATTTGATTGATATTTTAGGGCATATTGCATAGCTAGAATTCCACCCCAAGAATGCCCATACAAGTAGAAATTGCTTTTATCCAAATTTAAGGCAATACGAACTTGTTCTACTTCCTCAACAAAACGTGATAGGTCATATAAAGAGGTGTCTTTCGGATTGTCTGAATTGCCGCTTGCAAGCTGGTCGTAATAAATGAACTCAATACCCTCTTTTGGTAAAAAACTTTCAAAACATTCATAAGCTTCATGTGACAAACCTGGTCCACCATGTAAAATTAAGACTTTCATGGAAGGGTTATTGCCAATGCGTTTTGTCCACACATTAAATTTGCCTTTTGGTGTTGTAATCGGAATAATTTTAATTCCTCCTGTTTGAATACCTCTATCCAAGTTTGTATAGTAGGATGTTGCTGTTGAAGTCTTATCAGCTTTGTTTGAACATGAATGAAGTGTAAAAGATGTTATTAAAGAAATGGCTAAGTAAAAAATATATTTTTTCATTTTATTTATCGTTTTAAAGTAATTGTCAAAGTACAAGCAAACATAACTAATATTTAGTTTTGGGGCTTTTAATTTTTAGATGAAACGTTCAATACATTCTTTTTTTCATTATGATTAGCGTCATATAAACTTTGTAAGCTGGTAACTACTTTTGTCAAAAAAATATTAATTAATATGAAAACAATAAAATTTGTTTCTAATGATAAAAACCAACAGGAATTTGCACTAGCAGTAAGGAAAAACGTAAACAATTATTTCAAAGAAAGAGGACTTTCTACTAAAGGTAATTTGGAATTAGCAATTCAAACCACAGTAATGCTTATCTTATATATTGTTCCTTTTATAATTATTTTCATAGTGCCGATAACTGGATTGTTAGGTTTTGTGCTTGCAGTAATAATGGGCATTGGTTCTGCTGGCATTGGTATGTGTACAATGCACGATGCTGTGCATCATTCTTTTTCCAACAAAGAATGGGTAAATAAATTATTTGGTGGAACATTATACTTAATAGGTGCTAATGTTTTTAACTGGGAAATACAACATAATATTTTGCATCACACCTATACCAATATTGAGGGATACGACCAAGATATTGAATCTCGAGGACCAATTAGATTGTCCGAAAATGCCCCACTTCGAAAAATACATCATTATCAATACATTCACGCATTTTTCTTTTACGGATTAATGACACTTTCTAAATTAGTTAAGGATTTTACACAATTAGTATTTTATAATAAAGAAGGAATTACTCGAAGATTTAATTTCAACCCAAGCTTTGAATATATTAAAATGGTTGTTTTTAAGCTCATTTATCTATTTGTGATTATAGGGTTACCTATACTATTTACAGGCTTTAGCTGGTTGCAAGTTGTAATTGGATTTTTAATGATGCATTGGACAGCAGGATTTATTTTGAGTACGATATTCCAAATGGCTCACGTAGTTGAAGGTGCTGAAGAGCCAATGCCAAATGCACAAGGGGTAATTAATAATGAATGGGCTGTTCATCAACTGCACACTACCTCAGACTTTGCAAGAAACAATCGTTTTTTGAACTGGTATGTTGGCGGATTAAATTTTCAGATTGAACATCATCTGTTTCCTAACATTTCTCACGTTCATTATCAGAAAATAGCACCAATAGTAGAAAGGACAGCAAAAGAATTTGGTTATACCTATAATTTAAAACCATCATTTGCAAAGGCGCTTTCTTCTCATATAAGAAGATTAAAAGTGCTAGGACAGCCACCCATTTTGGCAGCTTAAAAAAGAAAAACAACTTTCAAAATTTGCACTAAACTGGCAGCTAGCGGTTGCATTTAAAGTATAGTATAACTTTAGTTGGCACTTGCACGCTGTTGTGGTAAGGTTTATTCTCTTTGTTTCACAAATTTATCTTTTCAAAATAAAGTTGTATATTTTGTGCTTATCTCTGTACATAAGAATTATTTTCTGATCATCAAAATAAGTAACTCTATACTCTTCAGTATCTTCTCCCATAAGATTTGTTTTCGCCATTATAAATCCATTTTCATTTCTGATATCAATTATCTTGATTATTTTTTGATTCAAGAATGAATTATTTTCCAAATGTATTGTACTGAAATAGGTTGTCTATTTTTTGGCAGTTAAATTTCTTAATTAATGTCATTGTTTTTGATTTACTAGGTGTAAGTTTTTGAGGTATAAAGAACTGTCAAAATATCAATGGATTATATTGTTTATAATCCATTGATATGACATTTTTAAAGTTCATCAAGTGTAATCTTAGCAAGTTGCTCTCCAGCAGAGCTTACTTCTGTTTAAAGCTCTTTTGTCCTGCCTTTTGCGGGTTTAAGAAGTTGGCAATTAATAGGCACAAAAATGTACCCCATCAATGCACTTGATACGAAGCACAAATGTTCATTTAAGTACTTCGCCTTCAATTTCTTAAACCCGCTGTTATTGGCTGGTTTTATTTAAAGTGTAACCTCCTTCGGATTTGCACCCCATTTATTACTTCCCGCTTGGCTGTCAGTACATATTAAAACTAATAGCCAAATTGCTCCAATTATAGGGATTAAAACAATCAGCATCATCCAACCACTTTTGCCAACATCGTGCAAGCGCCTTACTGCAACAGCTAAACCTGGTAATAATACGGCAAGTACATAAAGATAATAAAATACACCATAAGGAAGCGCTCCTATGGTAGTACCAAAAACATTATCCAAAATCATTGCTACAATAAAAAAAATAATATTGAATAAAGCGAACATCCAATATTCTTTTCTTCTTGCTCTTCCGCCAAATTCAGCGTACTTTTTTTACACTTGTAAATACCAATTCATAATTTTTATTTTTATTTTTTTCTCACTCTTATGGCTTTTCATCTCTCTAAGTTTTTGAGTGGTTGCTGGGCTCCACTTTTTTTACTTTTATTCCTGTTTTAGTTTTATTTCTTCTTTTTACTAAAAGGATTTAAACTTTCTTTAGGCTCTTCAGATGTTGTTGGAACAATTATATATTTTTCTTTGTCTTTAGTTATTGAGTATAATGTGTTATTTAAGACAATCAATGCTGGGCTATCTTTTCTGCCATCAGTTGTAACAAATGATTCAAGCTTATTTGCTTTAAAAAACATAAATACTGTCTGTTCCTTTCCATTGTAAACTTCTGTACCAGTTGTTTCTCCGCCTCTTGAGTTAATTAATTTTGGATTAACATTTCTTTCAACAAACTTGTATTTGTATGTAAAAATTGTATAGCCATCCATTTGATTACTTAAAATATTGTACGGTTTTGAGCCTAACAATGAAATAACTTCTTCTAACGAAGAATTGAGTTTAAGTTGATACAAGTTTTCTACAGAAGTAAATTTTGCTACTTGAACTGTTTTACAAGAGGTAAAGAATAGAGCAAATATTACCATTGCTCTTAGGATTGTCATTGTTTTTTTCATTTTGTTTTGCGTAGTCGCCACTTTTTTTAGTTATATCCCGTTTTTTTGAGTGGGTTCTGGACTCCACTTTTCTGGCAATAATTTTTGTTACCAATAAAAGGAACTGTCAAGATGCATTTAAAGTTGCTTTTGCTCGCTTATGTGTAATTCCGTTATTTCGTTTTTTTTCTTAAACTCGCCCACAACAATAGCAGGCATAGCTAATGTAGGCCATAAATCTAAATTATATTAAAAGCGTTCGCACCAAATATACTAAAAAATTGACATCTAGGCATGAATATGTATAGTCAACAATTAAACCCCAATCGCATTAGAAACTTACTCAAATCATTTTACTTCAATCTTAAGCACTTAAGCCATTTTGAATTGGTTCTATTATAGCTGGTGTAACCTAACACATATAAGTTTGCTGAATAACAACCAAGCTGTTGAGTGTTTTTTTGTGGCGAATTTACCTGGCGTGGCATGCTTCAATGCCTCGTAATGAGCATTTGCAATTCATGAAAAATATTTATCTTAGCAGCAAAGCTAAAGTGATGATTCTAAAATTCCAGACTGCTTATATTTGTCTAAATTTGGTTGATGAAAAAATTAAATAAAATCAAAAAATATTACTTCGTACTTTGTTTGATACTTTTATTTGTTGCAGCATGTAACAAACCACAAAACCAAACCAATAGAAACACCTTGGCACCCAAATTAGTAGAAGCCAAAGGTTATATGGTACCCAAAGATAGTATGGCTGAGCCAAAGGTAATTTTGGTTGACGAAAGCAAACTAAAAAAGATACCTGTTGTTAAACCTAAGGTAGTTCCAACCAATACCAATGTGCATCCGGTAGGGCAAGGCATGGTGGTGATGTTAGATGAAACAAAGCTCCGCATGATCACACCCGGAACCGATACGTTTTCCTTACCCAAAATAGTACCTGCCATTGACAGCCCTTTTGTGGCAGGGATACCCGAAGTAACCCTTGCCAAAGATCCACACATAAACGACAACAATCCTCAGTCTTTTTCTTCTTTTAGTAAACTACAGGGCTTACAGCAAGGAAATATATCATGCATCTTAGAAGACAAATCCGGAAACCTTTGGTTCGGCACAACAGGCGGTGGGGTCTCGAAATACGATGGGCAGCGTTTTACTCATTTTACCGATAAACAAGGCCTGAGCAATAATTTTGTTAGGTGCATCTTAGAAGATAAATTCGGAAACATTTGGTTCGGTACAGCAGGCGGTGGGGTATCGAAATATGATGGGCAGCGTTTTACTCATTTTACCGATAAACAAGGCCTCAGTAATAATGTTGTTTTGAGCATTTTAGAAGATAAATCCGGAAACCTTTGGTTCGGCACAGAAGGCGGTGGGGTATCGAAATACGATGGACAGCGTTTTACTCATTTTACCGATAAGCAAGGCCTCAGTAATAATAATGTTAGTAGCATCATAGAAGATAAATCTGGAAACATTTGGTTCGGTACTAATGGCGGTGGATTATCGAAATACGAACCTTCCAAAATAGAAGGTCAAGTGGGACGTTTTACTCATTTTACCGATAAGCAAGGCCTGAGCAATAATTTCGTTAGTAGCATCTTAGAGGATAAAAAAGGAAACCTTTGGTTCGGCGCATGGGGCGGTGGCGTCACAAAATACGAACCTTCCAAAATAGAAGGTCAAGTGGGACGTTTTACTCATTTTACAGACCTACAAGGTCTGAGCAATAATGTTGTTTTGAACATCTTAGAAGATAAATCAGGAAACCTTTGGTTCGGCACTAATGGCGGTGGAGTATCGAAATACGATGGACAGCGTTTTACTCATTTTACCGATCAACAAGGCCTTTGCAATAATGTTGTTTTGAGCATATTAAAAGATAAATCTGGAAACCTTTGGTTCGGCACTTGGGGTGGTGGTGTCTCGAAATACGATGGGCAGCGTTTTACTCATTTTACCGACAAACAAGGTCTGAGCCATAATGATGTTAGGAGCATTTTAGAAGATAAATCCGGAAACATTTGGTTCGGCACCAGGGGTGGTGGAGTATCGAAATACGAACCTTCCAAAATAGAAGGTCAAGTGGGACGTTTTACTCATTTTACAGATCAACAAGGCCTGAGCAATAATGATGTTAGGAGCATCTTAGAAGATAAATATGGAAACCTTTGGTTCGGCACTAATGGCGGTGGAGTATCGAAATACGAACCTTCCAAAATAGAAGGTCAAGCGGGACGTTTTACACAATTTACCGTTAAGCAAGGCATGAGCCATAATGATGTTTATAGCATCTTAGAAGATAAATCTGGAAACCTTTGGTTCGGCACAGTTGGCGGTGGGGTCACGAAATACGAACCTTCCAAAATAGAAGGTCAAGTGGGACGTTTTACACAATTTACCGTTAAGCAAGGCCTCAGCCATAATGATGTTAGGAGCATCCTAGAAGATAAATCAGGAAACCTTTGGTTCGGCACTAATGGCGGCGGGGTCTCGAAATACGAACCTTCCAAAATAGAAGGTCAAGTGGGACGTTTTACCCATTTTACCGAACAACAAGGCCTGAGCAATAATTTTGTTTTGAGCATCTTAGAAGATAAATCCGGAAACCTTTGGTTCGGCACTCGTTTTGGTCTTGCAAAATTGACAATGTCGAGTTTAGTCGTTCTTTCTGACAACGTTAAGTATGGAAAAATAGATGAAGATCCAATTCTTTTTAAAAACTATCTGTATGAAGATGGTTTCTATGGAATAGGTTGTAATGGAAATAGTATTTGCCAAACCCAAGATGGCACCATATGGATAGGAGCCAATGACAGATTAACCGCTTTTCATCCCAAAGGCGATGAAACAGATACCCTGCCTCCAAACATTCAGCTCACAAGCATTGCATTGTTTAATGAAAATATCCCTTGGGTAAATTTAGAAAATAAAAAAGATACAAATATCCTACTTGGCAATGGTATGAGCGTTGGTGATTTTGAGTTTGATGGCATTACAAAATGGTACGGACTGCCTGAGCATTTAAGTTTGGCCTACAACAACAATTACCTCACTTTTAATTTTATTGGAATCACACAAAAACAAAGTAAAAAAGTAAAATACCACTATAAATTAGAGGGTTTAGATGAAAACTGGAGTGCACTTACTAGCCGCACCGAAGCAGCTTATGGCAACTTACCGCAGGGTACCTATACCTTTAAAGTAAAAGCAATGAACAGTGAAGGATTTTGGAGCAAGCCCTTTGAATATTCGTTTACAATAAGACCGCCTTGGTGGAAAACTTGGTGGGCTTATGGGTTGTATTTCATATCAATATTAAGCAGTGCACTTTATTATATAAAATGGAGAGAAAAGGCACTCATACAAAGACAAGCTGAATTAGAAATCACTGTGGAGGAGAGGACAGCTGAAGTAGTTGCTGAAAAGAAAGAAGTAGAAAAACAGAAAGCTGTTGTTGAAAAAGAAAAAAAGCGAAGTGATGATTTGCTTCTCAATATTTTACCGCAAGAAGTGGCCGATGAACTAAAAGAAAAAGGAAGTGCAGAAGCACGATTAATAGACGAGGTCACCATTTTATTTACCGATTTTAAAGGGTTTACCCAACTTTCTGATAAGCTCACACCAAAAGAATTGGTGGGAGAAATCAATGAATGTTTTTCTGCATTTGATCACATTATGGGAAAATATGGTGTGGAGAAAATAAAAACAATTGGAGATGCTTATATGGCTGCGGGCGGTTTACCAACCTCCAATACCACCCATGCCATTGATGTACTTAATGCTGCAATTGCTATTCAGCGCTACATGTATGAATACAACACAAAAAAAGCGGCAGAAGGTAAATTGTTATTTGAAATCAGAATTGGGGTGCACAGCGGTCCGGTGGTTGCGGGAATTGTTGGAGTGAAAAAATTTGCATATGATATCTGGGGAGATACTGTAAACACCGCCAGCCGAATGGAAAGTAGTGGTGAAGTCGGGAAAATAAATATTAGCGGAGCAACCTATGAGTTAATTAAGGATAAAATTATTTGTTCCCGTCGTGGGAAAGTATTCGCAAAAGGAAAAGGTGAAATAGAAATGTACTTTGTGGAAAGTATTTTGTAACTTGATTGGCACATTAATTATCATTTTGTAGTGTAACCGAAAAAGCCTTTTATGGAGCCGCATACAAGGTATTGAAACTAACTAATAAATGTCCGTCTCACTCATCAAATCCTTCACATCATTATATTGCAAGTTCTTAACTTGCATGGCCTTGTTTTGTGCTGGTATTTGTGTGTTGCCAATATTGATATTGTTATCATCATTGCCATAAGTGCTGTTCAAATCTAATACATCATACATGCTATAATTACCATTTATTTGTTTGCTCTTGCCGAAATAAAAATTAAGCCCAATATTTAAAAATCCTCCTTGGCTTAACTTGTATTCCTGATAGCTATCTCGCCTGATAGCTATCTTTTTTGAACTTTCTGCAAAGGCTACATACCCTCTGCTAAAACCACTCGATAAAAACATACTAAAATTTGAATTAGCCCTATAAGTGAGAGTCATTCCTGTAAGTAATTCCCATCTGCGCAATTCTACAGTAGTTCCTTTATTCAAAAATCCTGTATTAAAATCGTTTTTAAAACTATAAGCACTTCCTATAGGTTTTGTAAATAAACTATAATAAAAATGTTTGCCCATAGGTATGTTTAGCGACATGTTTCTTAGTAATTGCATGTTAAAATTTACACCATCTAATCGCCCGTATCTAAAGCCAATAATGGGTAATGCCAGTTTTTTTCCAAAAACAAAAGTGCGCATAAAACCTAATCTGTAACTAAACTTTTCGTTTACAGTTCTATTATAAATAAATACAGTAGCTAATCTGCTTCCCGCTCTAGCACTAGTGTATTGATCGAATGACGAAAATGGTGCTACAGCAAAAAAGTAACTGTTTTTACCACCATCGCTATAAATACCTTTTAAAGCAATTGAGGTTCTTCTGAAAACTCTTGGTTCATTTAAAAATGAAGATTCAATGCGTTCTTTTGTTGAATTTACGGTTGTAATTAGTTGAAAACTTTTAATTTTAGAACTATCGCTATTTAACCAAGTAGTAGTGTAAAGTGGGGCATTCAGACCTATGTTGCGTTGTGTAAATTGATAATACCTGCCATTCATGGGTAAACTATCTATTCTGGGAACTATTTTTCTATCTGGTATTCCATACCAAGAAATATATAAACATGGCTTAATATAGTGCTTTGGCGTTTTAGGTTCATTTTTCTTAATGCTATCATTTACGCTACTAGCCTGCACCAATGGAGCTAACATGATGCATAACATCATATGATAAATAGAATTTTTATAGTTAAAATAATTTTTCAGCAACATCAATTTTAGTTTTATCATAAAACAATTTTAGTTTTTATCTTTTAACTGTTTTAATAATTCGCGTTTAAAATCTTCTTCAGCTTTTATAAGCAAGGCTACTTTTTTTAACGGTAAACTCTGTTTAAATCTTGTGTAATATTGTTTTTGTAAATTGGCTTCGTTAACTCTAAAGTCAGTTTCGCTTTCAATAAATTGTTCAGCTTCTTGATCAGTCATTGCCTCTGGTGCAAGCTTTTTATTTTGCTTTCTTCGGGATATTCTGAGTCCTTCTAACTTGTCTTGGTATTCGTTATACACTGGCCAAAAAAGTTGTGCTTCTTTACTGTTTAAATTAAGTTCTTTGGTAATAAAGGCTACCCTAAAAGCTGCAATCTGTTCTTTTTTATCAGCTTTAGTTTGGGCTGATACAAAGCTGTTAAGCAATATTAAAGTAGGTAGTATTAAATATTTATATAGTGAGTTCTTCATTATTATAATTTTATATTTCTTCGGCTATATTATCTATGCTAATATCGTTTTCTATGAGGTATTCTGTAATTTCTAAACTTGAATTTTGAGTATTAACATCATTAGCAATTGCTATTTGCTCAGGCTGGTCAATAGCCTCTATCAACATACTTTCATCGTAACTATGTAAGTCTTCTGTAGCTTCATTCATGGTGCTTTCAGTAATTTTATTCATAGCTAATTGAGCGTTCTTCGAAATAGGGTTTTCAAATAGTTTTAGGTAAAACACCATCACTAAAATTAATGCTATCGCGGCGGCAACTAATGCTAAACGATATTGTGGCTGTTGAGGCAACCAATATACATTGGCTTCTTTTTTGGTTTTATACAATTTATCTTGAATCCTAATTGGTAAGTTTTCAAAATATCCTTCTGGCACTTCTATATTTGAGACAATGGCAGCACTTTCAACTTTTTGACTCACCTGCAAAGCCATCTGCTCAAAATAAGTTGAGGGAACATCAAATGGACTTTGCTTGGCAATTAAAGCATGCTGCGCAATAGCCTCAGGTAAAGTTTCAAAATATAAATTGGGTACTATAAAATCGGGCACTACTTTTACAAATGGATGATTCAAAACAGCCTCATACATTTTATCAAAATAACCTGCAGGCAATACAAAACTTTCTTCAATACTCAATATTGGGATAGCAGCAAGTCTTGGGGCAATTTGCCTCAAGTCTTCTTCATTGCTATTATATTGATTAGTGTTCATTTTGTTGATATGCTGTTTATGATACTTTATATTAAAAAAGGTTTAATAAGCCAATACATATTCTTCAATTTTTTTTACGGCAATATGGTACGATGCTTTTAACGCACCCACCGAGGTGCCCAAAATTTCGCTCATGTCTTCGTATTTCATTTCTTCAAAATACTTCATGTTAAATACCAGGCGCTGCTTTTCGGGTAATTTTAAAATTGCTTTTTGCAAACGCAATTGTATTTCATCGCCTTTAAAGTATTGGTCAGATTCTAAACTTTGAGAAAGTTTATATTCCACATCTACCATTGGCACAAAAAACTTAGTCCTTTTTTTCTTTAAAAAGGTCAGCGATTCGTTGGTGGCAATGCGATATAGCCATGTAAATAATTGTGAGTCTTCCTTGAAACTATCCAAGTGATGCCACATTTTAATAAAAGTATTTTGCAATACATCATCAGTATCATCATGGCTGATGATCATTCTTCTAATGATGCTGTACAGTTTCTTTTGATGCTTTTTAATAATCAAATTAAAGGCAAAGTTTTTAGAACTTTCCTCTTTAAACATTACCAACAACTCTTTATCACTATATTCTTGCATCGTCTACATTTTAAAAGCAAAAATCAAGCAATAAAGATATTTTAATTTCTTATGCTTTTTTTCTTGCAATAACTTTTAATGCGGCATCCACAATATTATTGCTGCTTAAACCGTACTTAATCATTAATTGTTCAGGTGTGCCGCTTTCTCCAAACGAATCATTTACACCAACATACTCCAAAGGTGCAGGGTAATTGCGTGCTAATGCCTGTGCTACGCTGTCTCCCAAACCTCCATTGTATTGATGCTCTTCGGCACTTACAGCACATCCTGTTTTCTTAACCGAAGCTATGACTGCCTCCAAATCAAATGGTTTAATGGTATGTATATTTATTATTTCTGCATCAATTCCTTTTTCGTTCAAAATCTCTTGTGCAATTAGCGCTTGCCAAACTAAATGACCAGTAGCAAAAATACTTACAGCCGCACCTTCACATAATGTTAAAGCCTTTCCAATTTCAAATTTCTGATCGGCTGGAATAAAATTTGGCACCACCGGACGACCAAATCGCAAATAAACTGGACCGTCATAATCAGCAATAGCAATGGTAGCTGCCTTTGTTTGGTTATAATCACAAGGGTTAATTACGACCATTCCAGGCAACATTTTCATTAAGCCTAAATCTTCTAATATTTGATGTGTAGCACCATCTTCGCCTAAGGTAAGGCCAGCATGCGAGGCACATATTTTTACATTTTTACCCGAGTAGGCTATACTTTGTCTAATTTGATCATAAACCCTACCAGTAGAAAAGTTAGCAAAAGTTCCCGTAAAGGGTATTTTTCCACCAATGGTTAAACCTGCCGCAATACCCATCATATTGGCTTCGGCAATACCCACTTGTATAAATCTATCAGGAAATTCTTTGGCAAAAGCATCCATTTTAAGGGAGCCCGTAAGGTCGGCACATAAGGCCACTACATTAGGATTGGTTTTTCCTAACTCCAATAAACCGGCACCAAAGCCCGAACGCGTATCTTTTTTGTCTAAAACAGGAAATAAAGGCATAGCAAATAATTTTTGTCAAAAGTATAAAAAGCAAGGATTGAGTTATTGGCAAATTGCTAACAAAATAAGTGCAGTTGGTAAACCTAAAAATTGTCTTCAATTGGGCAAATCCACAGCGCTATTCTCGATAATTTACAGCTTTCGTAGGCGCTGTGGTCGGGCTATCCACTCCCGCATGGCGGGATTGTTCCTATCCCTTTTGCGACTTGGGAGTTTAAATTTTAAGCCTTCAACTCAATTCATCTCAGAATACTATTTAAACGAGTGTAAATATCTTTTTTAAAAGCTTTACCGAGTTAGTGAAGATTTTTATTAGCATCACTTGCAAGCCACCATTCAAATATTATAGAATTGTTTCAATTTTAATTTAAAGCGACTTTAGGGATAATATATATGAATTATTAATGCAATGAAATTGAAATTAAATGTCTGCAATTTCAAAATAATATGTCTGCAATTTCAAAATAGAATGTCTGCAAATTCAAAATAGAATGTCTGAAATTTCAAAATAAGATATCTGCAATTTCAAAATTATATGTCTGCAAATTCAAAATTAATGCTTATTTTTGTGCGTTAAATAATTTATAAAAATGAGTGCTGTTAAAAGAACAATTGAATCGTCCATTAAGTATTACGCCAAAAAATATCCAGTTTTGGCGGTCACTGGACCCAGGCAATCGGGTAAAACCACTATGCTAAAGACCATGTTTCCTAAGTATACTTACATTAGTTTAGAAAACCCCGATTTGCGCGAATTTGCTACTACTGATCCTAATGGATTCTTTAAATACTATTCGGGCAATTTAATACTCGATGAAATACAACAAACACCAGCTCTTTTTTCATACATTCAAACACTTGTAGATGCTTCAGGAAAGATGGGACAATTTATCTTATCCGGTTCACAAAATTTTCATTTGATGCAGCATATTACGCAAAGTCTAGCTGGCAGAGTAGCATTATTTAAGTTACTTCCATTTGATTTTGAGGAGTTGCAGCAGGCTAATTTACTACCTGACAATTATGAAGAAATTCTTGTAAAGGGGAGCTATCCTGCTATTTTTGATAGGGCATTAAGCTCAAAAGTTTTTTATGCCAATTATCTTCAAACCTATGTAGAAAAAGATCTTAAGCAATTAATTGATGTGAGAGATTTAAGACAATTTAGAAATTTTATTAGTTTATGCGCTGCGCGCAGTGGGCAATTAGTTAATTTAAATTCATTGGGTAATGAATGCGGTATATCGCAGCCCACCGCTAAGGCTTGGCTTTCGGTTTTAGAAAGCAGTTATATTGTTTTTTTGCTGCAGCCCTACCATGTTAACTTTAATAAACGCATTGTAAAAACGCCTAAACTCTATTTTTACGATACTGGTCTTTTATGCCATTTACTTAAAATAACCAACCCCCAATCCATACAGCTTCACCCATTAAAAGGCAGTTTATTCGAAAATTTAATTGTGGCAGAGGCATTCAAACAAAATGATCACAAATACCTTCATGCCGATTTTTGTTTTTGGAGAGAC